>DATHNJ010000216.1:0-47431 GCA_035486155.1 Occallatibacter sp.
GCCTGATCATCCCAGAAAGCCATGTGGCTGCCGTTGGGACAGATGGCGCTTCTGCCGTTCGGGA
This sequence comes from Occallatibacter sp., assembly GCA_035486155.1. GTDB lineage: Bacteria > Acidobacteriota > Terriglobia > Terriglobales > Acidobacteriaceae > Telmatobacter. Next base: position 65 of record DATHNJ010000216.1, read on the forward strand.
TCAAAGAAGCCATCTTGCGAATATCGTTGGGGTCCATCTCGTCATGCGTGGCCCCCATGACCAGAGTCTTCACTCGGATCTCGTGCAGATTGTCCCAGCGCTCCCAGTTCTTGAAGTTGCCGGTGACCTCGAACTCGCTCTTGCCCTGCATCTGGTTATAGATTTTTTCGTTGCCCAGGCGGAACGCGCGCGAGACAGGCTCGGGCCACGGCTTCAAGCGGCAGATCACCTGCGTGTACAGATCTTCCATCAGAATCCGCTGGTACTCGGGATTGTCGTAGTCCTTAGCCGCTTCAAGCGCATTGAACCGGGTGAGTAACTCCGGCGCGAGCAATTGCGGCCTCATAGCGTTCATGTGCTTGAGATAGGCCTGAATGCCGGCCGTCATATTGGAGATGACGAGACCGCGCAGATGCTGCTGGTAGTGGAGCGCGTATTCGATCGCCAGCATGCCGCCCCACGAATGGCCGTAGAGCACGAACTGATCGAGGCCTAGCCCCTGTCGGACTTCTTCAACTTCGCTCAAATACCGTTCGACCGTCCAGAGCGACGGATCGTCGGGCGCATCGGAGTTTCCCACGCCGAGCTGATCGTAGTAGTACATCTCGATCCCCGCCTGGGGCAGGAACGACTCCATGGCTTCGAGGTAGTCGTGCGGAAAGCCGGGGCCGCCGTGCAGCAGCAGAACCTTGATCGGGCCCGAACCGATCTTTTTGGTCCAGACCTTGTACTTGCCGCCGACCACAGGAACCATGCGAATGCCCGCGACGCGAATGCCGCTAGGGTTGAGCGCATCGGCCGATGCGTTCTCCGCGGGCCCGGATTCCGCAGAGGCGGACGGGATTACAGAAGGCATAGAAGCTGCCGCGGCCAGCGCTGCGGAGCACTTGAGGAACGATCTGCGATTGGCGTTCATACGTGTCTTGAAAACGATCTCCTGGGAAGGCGTTCAGCAGATAAAAAGGGGCGTCTCTTTTTAAGACACGCTCAATCGAGAAATATTCCCATATTTGAGACGACGCTCCAAACAATAAACATCGTGGCCCATCGGCGCAGATGCGAAAGACGGTAGTTTGTGAGGCCAGTCCTTCGGGAATAAACGGCGCCCCGCAAGCATCTATCTACGCCGGCTGTTGTGGCTCATTCTCGGGCCGGCAGGTGGATGTCCATTGGAAAAGGGAATTTCGGGTCAAGAAGCAAAGTATCGACCTACGATTGGAGTTTTAGGCAGCGGGGCGATCGGCGGTTTCTACGGCATGATGCTGGCGCGCGCCGGATTTGCAGTGCACTTCCTGCTGCGTGGCGACTACGAGACGGTGGCGCGCAATGGGCTTCATCTTCGCAGCGCCCAATACGGCGATGTGGATCTGAACACGGCTCACATCTATCGTCGCGCCGATCAGATGCCGAAGTGCGACTGGATTCTGGTCAGCACAAAGACGACCGGGAATCTGGCTCTCGCGCCGAAGATCGCCGAATGCGCCGCGCCGGGCGCGCGGATTCTGGTGTTGCAGAACGGCTTGGATGTTGAAGACCAGATACGGCCGGCTCTGCCTGATTCCATGCACGTCGTGGGCGGCGTCTGCTACATCTGCGCGCAACGCGTGGCGCCCGGCGTGATCGAGCATCAGGCGCTGGGCGCGGTGCATCTCGGTTATCACTCCGGACCAGCGGCAACAACCGCGGAGAAGCAAGCGATTCTCGCAGAGGGCGCATCTCTGTTTCGCACCGCAGGCGTGGAAGCTGAGGTCGTGACGGACCTGTCTACCGAGCGCTGGAGAAAGCTGCTCTCGAACGTTCCATTCAACGGCCTCTCGGTATTGCTCGACTCGGAATTGAAGCAGCTGGCAAGCGACCAGGACAGCAGCCGCCTGGCGCTGGACATGATGCGGGAGTTGATGGCGTGCGGGGAAAAGCTGGGCTACAGATTACCGTCCGAAATGCCCCAGCGCGCCCTGACTCAGGCCGCGAGCATCCCCGACTACCGGCCGAGCATGTACCAGGATTACATCAACCACCGGCCCATGGAGCTGGACGCGATTTACGCGGCGCCGCTTGCCGCCGCCGCCGAAGCGGGATGCTCGATGCCCAAGGTGGAGGCGCTTTACCAGGCGCTTCGCTTCATCGACGCACGCAACAATCACGACGGCGGCGAGCACGGCGGCGGCGAGCCTGAACAGCAAGACGAGCCAAAGGCCGCATTGGTCAACTGATGCGCTGAGAATTCGGCTGAGCAGGCGTTCCGCTGTGGGCGATTCTCGCCTGCTTAGCCGCGTTCTTGAATGAGTCGATCAACCAACGGCTGCAGGGCCTCCCCGGTGCGCGGCAAGATAAAAACTCCGCCTTTATCGTCCCAATCCAGCTTGAAACTGGTGGACAGCGCCGAGATCCAGATCTGGCGGACAGGCGTGTTGGGCGTGATGACGAATTTGCCCGGGGGGTCTTCGAAGGCGACGTTCAACACGCCGTTCTGTTCTTCCACTTCGAAGCCGGCTTCTTCCTCTTCTTCGCGTACGATAAGGTGCTTCTTCAACTCTTCGAGCGCCTTCTCCGCGCCGCGCCGGAACTCCTGTTCATCCTGCATGGCGCCAGTGTAGCAGGGCGGGCGAAGCCGCAGGCTGCGGCTCACGCTTGCAGTTTTATAAAGGACTAGAATGACCCTCGTGCAAGTGATTCCGAGTCCACTTGCGCTTCAGGAGAAAACGCTTTGACCCGCCGGGCGTATCCGCCAGCCGTCATCATCGCCGCCATACTTGCAGCTTCGTCTGTCCAAGGCCATAGTGCAGGTTCAGCGGACATGCCTGACGAGCCGTCTGCCGTCATCGCAGCGGGTGACTTCAATGGAGACGGCATCGCCGATCTGGTCGAGGCTGCGCTGCCGGAGGGAGAAGACTCGGGCCCGCGTTCTCTCACCGTCTGGCTGGGCAACGCGAACGGCGTATTCGTTCCTGCGCCTTCGCGCGTTCCCATCGGCCAGGATCCACGCGCCCTGGTTGTGGGCGACTTTAATGGCGACGGCAAACCCGACGTGATTGTGGGAGACGGCGATGGCGCGCTCCTGGAGTTCTTTGGCGACGGGAAAGGCAATCTGATTCCCGCCGGAAAAATCGCCACTTTAGGGTCCGTTGTGTCCATCGCTGTGGGCCACTTTACTCACGGTGGAGGGCTCGACCTTGTCGTCTCGGATGTAGAGTCGAACACCGCTTCCATTTTCCTTAACGCCGGCGATGGCTCGTTCCAGCAAACATGGTCGTTTCAGTTGCCGCAAAGAGGAGCAGAGTTCCACATTGCAACGGCGGACTTTGATCGCGATGGAATTGCCGATCTGGTAATCACCAGCGAGGACAACGGCAACTACGAAGTCATGCTCGGCAACGGCAATGGCACATTTACGTACTCCCCCAAGCTGAGCCACCTCAGAGATCCCAACTCCTATTGCCCAACCTGAAGCGGTTCAGGCGCCAGGACAGACCCGATGCGCACAGGACAAAACTTGTTGCTAATTATGGTTCGTTTTAAACGGGGTTTTGAACCCGGATTCTCCGATTTTCTTCCCTTTTTCATCGTATGACCGTAAACCGTTTACCAGTTCACCGTCATACTGCGCTCAGGTTCCTCATCCTGTGGTTCCGGAGACAAGATGATGCGTGCGCCATGGATCATCCCCGCGATTCTGACCTGCGCGCCGTTTGCCTTATCTGCTCAGATGAAAGGGCCTGAAACCCCTATCGCTCTGGTGCGCGACGTGGCCTACAACGAACTGCATGATCACCAGCTTCACGGCTACTGGCGCTACTGGATCGAGAAGCAGGCCCAGCAGCAGACCAAGACCGTGGAACAAGTGGAGACCGTCGACGGACCGGTGACGATGCTAGTGTCGTCCGGCGGCCGGCCGCTGAACGCTGCCGACCAGCGCGAGGAGCAGGAGCGGCTCGATCACCTGCTGCATTCGCCTTCCGAACAGGCCAAGCACCGGCAAGATTACGCGGACGATGAAAAGCGCATCGGCAGAATCCTGGCGCTGTTGCCGGATGCGTTTCTCTACGAAGACGCAGGCATGGACAACGGATGCTTTCATCTGCGCTTCCATCCCAATCCGACGTATCCGCCGCACTCCATTGAGGCGCGCATCTTTCACGCCATGCACGGCGAGCTATGGATCGACGCGCGTTCCAAGCGGCTGGCGCGACTCGATGGGCAGTTGCAGGAGAACGTTGACTTCGGCTACGGCATCCTGGGCAGGCTCTATAAGGGCGGCTGGTTTCGGCTGCAGCGCACGCAGGTGAGCGCCACGGATTGGAAGACGGAGCGGCTGGAGATCCACATGAACGGTCGGGCGCTGTTCCTGAAGACGATCTCGCGCGAGACCAGCGAGGTGCGCGGGGGATTCGCGCCGGTTCCAGCGGGCATGACGCTGGAGCAGGGCATGAAGCTGCTGACGCCGGAGCAGACGAGCGCGATGGTCAGAACGGCGTCCTTCACGACGCCGCACTAGTCGGGGGCATCATTCTCACACCGTCGCCGGGTAAGGCGAGGTGGCGCGCGCAAAGTTAAGCGTCGTTGCCCACCAGCGCAATCGGGCAAGCGTCCGCGCCATGGATCGCTCGGCGCGCTCCGGCTCCGTCAATGTTCCCGCATCGTCGAACTGCTGTTGTGCGCCGGCAAAGCTGACGCTGTCGCGGATGGTGACGGCATGAAGCTCGGTAAATACGGCGCGGAGTTGCTCCACCGCGCGCAAACCGCCGGAAACGCCGCCATAGGAGACGAAGGCAACCGGTTTTGCGTGCCATTCCGCTCCCACCGAATCAATCAGCTCTTTGAGCGGCGCCGGATAGCCGTGGTTGTATTCAGGCGTCACCACGATGAAGCCGTCGCACGCTCCAATACGTTCCTGCAAAGAACGTCCGCACCCAGATGGGGGCGCAGGTTCGGCGGGATCGATGGCGTCAACCTCGAATCCTCCGCGCGCGGCCATCTGGCCGGCCCATTGGGCGACGCGATCGCAGAACCGGCCGGGGCGAGTTGAACCGTAGATAAGGCCAAGCTTGATCAGGGAAGTCATCTTTTGCAGCTCCTTTACCGTCCGTCTTGTCTTAAGCCTAGAACCTCAAGTAAGGTTGAGGTCAAGAGGCGCAATAGTGAAATGAAGCAAAACGACTCTGAATGGCTTCCTCGGCAGCTGAGCGTGGGTCAGGTCGCGGCGCGCAGCGGAGTCCCCATCTCGACGTTGCATTTTTACGAAGCCGAAGGTCTGATTCAGAGCTGGCGTAATCCGGGCAATCAGCGGCGCTATGCGCGGGAGGTGCTGCGGCGCGTCGCCATTATCAAAGTGGCGCAGCGCGCGGGGATCACGCTGGCGGAGATCCGGCAGGCGCTGGCGACGCTGCCGAATCAGCGCACGCCCACAGCCGAGGATTGGAAGCTGCTTGCGACGCGCTGGCGGGCTAATCTGGACGACCGCATCCAGCGTCTCACGCGGCTCCGCGATCACTTGGACGGGTGCGTCGGCTGTGGCTGTCTCTCCCTTGAATCATGTCCTCTGCGCAATCCGGGGGACGAGCTGGCCGCGCAGGGAGCTGGTCCGCGCCTGCTCGATCCGTGTTGAACAGGTGAGTACCTTGAGTCCGAAAGACGCAAGAAATCTTTGCGGCCGCTAACATTTTCAGACACACTTGCCGATAGCACTATTGTGGGAGAAAGTAACCGGCTTCTAATAGGCCAAGCAAGATGAGCCAAACAGGGGTTATGAGGCGAGCGTCGGAAGCGAGAATTATGGGCCCATCCAGCGGGAGAAGCAGGGAAATCAGTCGATCTGATCGAGACGCTTGACCAGACAGGCCGTGGAGCCGGGGCGACAGGAAGGAGCTCCTATGGGACTCGGGCCAATCATCGGATTCAACTCCGACTTGCTACCGGCGGTGCGCAAACCCGAGGAGCCCTCGACGCGCTTTGAAATCGAAGGAATCCAGCGAGCGGGCGACGAGCGAGCCTCTTCGCAACAGCAGGCCGCCGAACGCGAACACCGCGAACACAAAGATGACACTGGCGATCTCTTTCAAGCGACAGTCGAAGACGATGGCTCTGAAGTGGAAGCCGTGAGCCAGGTCTCCGAAGAGGGCCACGACTGGTTCGTGTAGGCACGCTGGCCTGAGCCGAGCATCGCATAAATTCAAAAGAATTCTCCGCCACGAAACAACGCCATCCCAATGTGCTGGGGCGGAAGTTTCGCCTACCGAGTCTCTTCGAATCCAGGCAGAATGCGGGCTTCCGACCCGAACTTGTGGTAGCCGCCGAACGTCGCGTCGTTGATCATGGTTTCGAAATAGCCGTAGATGCTGAAGGCCATGCCCCACTCCTGGAGCACCCGCTCGGAGCGGCCGCGTGAGATCGTCACGCTTCGCTGTGGACAGGTATAGGTTTTGCCGCCCAAATCCACGGGGCCGTACTCGACTATCACTTGCGACCGGATCAGTGGAACGTCAGGGTCCCGTTCTTCGTTAAGATTTGCATTGATCACGATCCTCATGATCGCTCCGGTGTCGGGATTGAGCGCGAATTCGCCGTAGGCATCAGTCTTGTTTTGGTAGAGCGTGGTTCCATCCCCTTCCGGAAGACAGCAAAAGCTGATCTCATGCACCGTAATCGAGCTGGGAATACTGTAGGCGAACACGGCCAGATCACCGTCCTTGCCGCGCTCCCACCGCTGCCACCGCAGCGTGCTTGGACTCTTAGTAGCAGCCGTCAGCACGTACGCGAGAATGGGACCGAACGTGCCCCATGTTTCAAGGCCGCGTGTGCGCGGCCCGGTGGCGCGGCCTTTGCTGATCTTCCGCTTCTTCTCCACCACCTCGCTCCCGTTGCGATAGAGAACCGTAGCGTGCTCGCCAGTGGCAAAGTGGAGAGTCTGGTCCCCGTGCGGCATCTTCCAGCTCTCGTCGGTGCGTTCCTGAGGCTCTTCGAAGCGCACCGTGTTTCTCAACGCATAGAAGTCCGGCAGTTTGGGAATCACATCCTTCAGGTACCCGAAGGCTCGCTCTAGGAGGTCCTGCTGCTCCCCCATCGAAGGCGCGGGGCGGTTCGCAATTTCGTCGGCCGAGGGCGCGAGCGCCAGCGACAGATCGGCATCCGCTGTCAGCGCCTGGCGTTCCCGTTCGTCGTGGATCATGTCCAGCAGCGCATCGAGCCGGGGCGTGCTGAGTCTTTCGGTGAGTTCGAGATTCTCCAGCTTGCGCAGCAGATCGGTCTGCCCATGAACCAGTTCTTCAAGCTGCGCGACGGTGGCCTTTTCAATTCCCGGCCGGGGATTGTCGAAATACGCAGGCTCGTTGTAATAGCCTGCGGGAGCGCGAACCGTCAGGGCAGGGCGAGCCACTCGAACGCGAAGCTCGTGGTATTCGTCCATCTGGGAGGTATGCGGCGGATTGAAGGTAAGCGTGTAGAAGCTCCGCTCCGCCGCGACGCAGTGTTCAATGTCTTGATCCAGGAACTGTTCATAGGCGGCTTGATTCTGATTGTCCGACGAGTCAATCGTCAGGCCGCCGGTTTCTGTGGCGATCGCCGGCAGCGCCATTCTTTCCGGCCTCATCTCCTTTTGCGACAAAGGCGGTTCGAGGTAGTCGCGATAGTTGAACTTTGAATTCGCTACTTCCGGATTGGGCCACACGGTCACGTTGTCCAGCGAGATGCGCGCCTCCCGCAGCCGCGTGGAGAGTTCCGTGAATTCGTCGAAGCCGTTGTCGCCCCCGCGCAGAACAGGCCAGCCCGGGCCAATCCAGATCACGATTTTGCGGCCTGCGATCTCCCGCTGATCGATGGCAACCGAGCCCAGTGCATGCACCGAGTGTGAGTGGCGATCCAACCCCGATTCCCATGAGCCTAAGGAGCCGAATCCGCTTCTTCCGGCTGCTCTCGTCACGATCCGCGGAGACTTGTGCTGCTCCACTTCTTTGGCGAGCAGGTTTCCATCCCGCGTCGGCGCCAGCGACGAATACAACCCATCCCGCGTAAGCCGGTAGAGAAAACTTCGGTCTTCGAGATGGCCATTGTTCCGGCGCAGAAATCGAATAAGCGCGCTTTCGGTCTGCGCGAGTTGAGGCGGCGAAAGATTAACGGTGTCGAGGACGAAGATGAGCTCCGGCCCCGATCCGGCCACTGCTTCGGACGGCGCCAGAGAGTTGTGCAGAGTGCGGATCTTTGCAGGTTGGCCGTTATCGAGAAGAGTGAAATCTGGTGGCGCGAGGTCCGAAACCAGGTTCTCCGCCGCATCTGTCACGACGACATCAATGGTGAAGAGGCCATCCCGCACGACGGGGTCGGTCGCAGTCAGCGGCGCCAAGGTCTTGTGCGCCGCTGACGGATCCCGCAAAGGCATGGTTTGCCCGCCGGCTCGACAGGCGCAAAGAACAAGCAAGCCTGCGACAAAAGCTATGTGTTGCCTGCTGAGTCGATTCACCACGATTCCACGTGTCCCAGTGACTCGCGGGCGAGCATAGCATGGAAACCGTCCGGATCGCCTCGCGCGCGATCCCTCACAGAACGCGCAATCGCGGCCTGAAAATATAGAGCTTGCATCATGCTCGAAGATTAGGTATTTTACTAACCAGTTAGTTTAACTAACCGGTTAGACAAAAATGACCCCAGCCACCATCCAACCAACCTCCTCCGAACGCGCCACCGATTCACGGACGCGCATCCTCGACGCCGCGTTGACGGAGTTTGCCGCGCATGGCCTGGCCGGCGCACGCACCGATCGCATCGCGCAATCGGCCGGCGTGAACAAGGCGCTGCTCTACTACTACTTCGACAGCAAAGAAAACCTGTACGTGGCGGCCCTCGAGATGATCTCTGCGAAGATCCGGGACCGCACCCTCGCGGTTTTTTTGCGCGAATGCTCGCCTGGAGAACGGGTGCTGCGCTCGGCGCTGGAGCACTTCGACCGCATCCTGACCCAGCACGAGTTTCAGGGGCTCATGCAGCAGGAGATGATCCGGCTGCACAAGGGCGAGTCGAGCGCGCTGGAGGTGCTAGTGAAGCGCATCTTCGCGCCTGCGATGACCATGTATCAGTCCATGGTGCGCGAGGGCATCGAGTCGGGCGAGTTGATTCAGGCCGATTGGATGCAGATTCATCTCGCGAGCCTGGGAGCGAATGTCTTTTACTTTCTCAGCGCGCCGGTGTGGCGGCTGTTGATGTCGTCGGAGCCTTTTGCGCCGGAGGCTCTGGCGCAGCGCAGGACAGCATTGGTCGAATTTTTAGGGCAGGCGATCTTTACCGATCGGCAGCGGGGCGCGGACTTGGCCGCGCAGGTTCTCGTTGATACGCCGATGCCCGAGGTAGACCCCGATCGGTTGATGTTCGGGAGGAACGATGAACGCACGAAATAGAGTTTTCATGATTCTGGGCCTGCTCACGCTGGGCTCGCTGATCTGGTATCTGCTGACGGCGCGCGCCCCCAGCGATCTGAGGCTGATTGGAACGGTCGACGCCAACGAGGTTCTCGTGAGCGCCAAAATTCCGGGACGCGTGCAGACGCTGAATGTGGAAGAAGGCCAGCAGGTGAAGGCCGGTGAGCTGATCGCTGAGATTGAGAGCGACGATTTGGCGGCGGCGCGTAAGGCGGCGCAAGCGACGGTCGTCAGCAATCGGTCGAAGCTGAGCGAGACGGAGGAGACCGAGCGCCAGAATCAGGGTGAGGTCTCAAGCGCGTCGATCAATGCCGAGGCCCAGGTGCGCGCTGCACAAGCAGCGTTGGCGCAGGCTCAGGCGAATCTGGAGCATCAGAAGGCCGACACGACGCGGACGGTGGCATTGGCCAAGCAGGGCATCATGAGCGAACAGTCGCGGGACGAAGCCGAGACGAGCCTGCGAGCCGACGAAGCTGCCGTGCTGACGGCGCAAGAGAACATCTCGGCTGCCCAGGCGGCGTTCAAGCAGGCGAAGGCGCATGAGCTGCTGGCGCTGGTGTCGGCGCGGACCGTGGCTTCGACGCGTGGGCAGGTCGAAAACTCCGTAGCGTTGGCCGACCAGGCGAACGTGGAGCTGGGCTACGCACAGGTGTTTGCGCCGGTAAGCGGCCGCGTGAATGTGCTCGCGGCGCGGCAAGGCGAGGTGCTGAGCTCCGGAGGCACGATCGCCACGGTGATGGACCTGTCGCAGACGTGGGTCTATGCGCCGCTGCCCGAGACACAGGCCGATGCGGTGCAGCTTGGCGACAACCTTAAAGTCGTGATGCCGAGCGGCGCCAGCGTTGACGGCAAAGTAATCGCGAAGTCATCGCTGGCGGACTTCGCCACGCAGCGCGACATCAACGGCGGCCGCAAACGCGACATCAAGACGGTGCAGATCAAGCTGCTGATCCCCAATCCCGATGAGCGCTATGTGCCGGGGATGACAGCGGAGGTCTACATTCCGAAGGCCAAGCTGGTGAAGCAATGAGTGCGGCAGTCAGCAAGGCCGAGCATCCCGCGATCAATATTAATAACGTTGGGGGCGCCGGCGCACCCATAACAAAAGCGGCGATCGCCGTGGAGAACATCGTCAAGCGCTATGGAAGTTTCGAGGCCGTCAAAGGCATCGACTTCCAAGTGGCGGACGGCGAGATCTTCGGGCTGCTGGGGCCAAATGGAGCAGGGAAGAGCACGCTGATCCGCATGATGACAACGCTGATTCCGGTCACGAGTGGCAGGGCGCTTGTCGGCGGCTACGACGTGTCCAAAAACTCGGACGACGTGCGGCGGATGATTGGCGTCATTCCGCAAGCGCTCACCAGCGATCCCGATCTGACGGTCGAAGAAAATCTCAGCATCTACGCCAAGCTCTACAGCGTCTCTCGAGCGCAACGAGTTAAAAGCATCACCGAGGTGCTCGAAGCCGTCGATCTGCTGAAGTGGCGCGATGCGCAGACCAAGACATTGTCGGGCGGCATGCGGCGGCGTCTGGAGATCGCGCGCGGGCTGGTGCACAATCCGCGCATCTTCTTTCTCGACGAGCCGACGACCGGCCTCGATCCCGTTTCGCGCATCGCGGTGTGGGAGATGCTCAACAACCTCAAGAAGACTCGGCGCCTGACGATGCTCTTGACGACGCACTACATGGAAGAAGCGGATCGGTTGTGCGACCGCATCGCGATCGTCGATCACGGCAAGCTGGTGGCGCTGGGCACTCCTGTTGAGCTGAAGCAGAGCGTGCCGGGTTCCAACGTCGTCGAGGTGCAGTTCAACCGCGAAGATCCGGAGTGGAAGGCGCGGCTGATGGCCCTCCCCCATGTAACCGATGTGCAGTCGCAGTCGGCCGGCGTGTATCGCGTGCTGACCGCCAACGGTTCGCAGACCACCACGCAGCTTGTGGAGATGGCCGCATCGCTCGGCGAGCAACTGACATCGCTGAGCGTACAAAACACTTCGCTCGACGATGTGTTTGTCCACTACACCGGACGCCAGCTCCGCGATGAGCAGGTGAAGTCGGTCTTTTCCATGCCGCCTCGGCCCGGAGCCCAGCCATGAACAGAATGTTCGCCATTGTCGAGCGCGAGATGCGCAAGTTCTTCCGCTCGCCGGTTCTGATGATCATGTCGATGATGCTGCCGCTGGTGCAGCTTGTGATCCTGGGCAACGCCTTCGGCGGCAAGATTCGCAATGCGCGCGTAGCTGTAGTCGACTACGATCATGGCCCGCAGGCGGTGAAGGTGCGCGAGGCCTTCGACGCCATCGCCGTAAATATCGCGACGTTCAAGACGGTTCCGTACGACGATGAGAGGACGGCGCGCGAGGATGTGCGCAAGGGAAGAGTCGATGCGGCGGTGATCATTCCGGCGCAGTACTCGCGTCGCGTCTACGCACAGGATGCGCCGAGCATCGGCCTCGTGGTCGATAACTCCGATCAGTTTATGAGCGCCTCGCTCGAGTCCGAGATGCAGTCGGTGGTCGACGCGCAGAATCAGCCCCTGATTCCAAGCCGTGTGGTCAAAAACATTTCTTTGGAGGTCGTCGAGCTCTATCCCTACGTCGAGTACATGAAGTTCCTGCTGTCGGGATCGATCGCGCTGGCGATGTATATCTCGGTGATGATCGGCGGCGGCATGCTCTACATCGACGACAAGGCGCGCGGCGTGCATGAAGGCTACCTGGTGACGCCGATCAGCAAGCTGGAGCTCGTCATGGGATTGAATATCGCCGGCGCGATCAAAGCTGTGCTCGCCGGAATCTCCCTGACCGTGATCGGCACGCTGATGGCCGGCCTGGGCACGATATTCCATCCGGTGCAAGTGTTTCAGTTGTTGCTCCTGATCCTGGGCACGTCGATCGCGTTCAACGGCATGATGTTTCTGATGATGGTGCGCGTCGACGATCCGCTGGTGCCGCGCGCGATGTTCGGCGTCTTGAACACGCTCTTGTTTTTCCCGTCCGGCGCGATCTATCCGATCTCGGCGTTTCCCAAGTGGCTGCAGGGGATCGCGCTTGTCGATCCATTTAGTTATTCGATTCACGGACTGCAGGCGATTTTGCTCAAGGATGGCGGATTTATAGCGATTCGCGGGGACCTGCTGTTCTTGTTCGCTTTCGGCATCGGGACACTGCTGATCGCCACGCCGCTGTTCAAGCGCACGCTTTAACGTGCCTGGGAGGCAGCGAGGTTAATAAGCTTCCGGCCGCATGTAATCCGGAATGCAATGAGGCGGTCGGCTCTTTGTGGGAAGAGCAGGCCGCCTCGGCGCATTTGCGCGCGCTCGAAGTTTTCCTCTTTGCAGCGAAGAGCGTCGATCGCTCATCCTAAGAGTGAGGAGATTTTCGAATGGCAATACAAACTGTTTCTGCTGCGGCTGCGGGCACGATTCGACTGGGCGACCTGACAGTCAATCGGCTTGGCTACGGCGCGATGCGCATCACGGGCAAAGGCGTGTGGGGACCGCCGGCCGATCACGCGGGCGCGCTGGCGACTCTGCGTCGCGCGGTTGAACTCGGCGTTAATTTCATCGATACGGCCGATTCCTACGGGCCCTATGTCTCTGAAGAGCTGATCGCCGAAGCGCTGGCGCCGTATCCCGCTGGTCTGGTGATTGCCACCAAGGGGGGATGGGAGCGGGTAGGGCCTGGGCAGTGGATACACAATGCCAGCCCCAAGCACCTCGCCGAGGCAATCGACGGCAGCCTGAAGCGGCTGAAGCTCGATCGAATCGATGTATATCAACTGCACATTCCCGATCCGGCCGTGTCCTTTGATGCATCGATGGAAACACTGGCGAAGGCGCAGCAGCAAGGAAAGATCCGGCATATCGCCCTGTCGAACGTGACGCTGGAGCACGTGGAGCGTGCGCGCAAGATCGTGCCCATTGTCTCGGTGCAGAACCGCTATAGCTTCGCCGATCGCGAGTGGGATTTTCTGCTCGATCATTGCGAGAAGAACGGCATCGCGTTCATCCCGTGGGCGCCGCTAGGACAGAACCGCCAGGCCCACGATGTGTTGGATAAGGTCGCCAAACAGTTGAGCGCGACGCAACTGCAAGTAGCGCTGGCATGGCTGCTGCAGCGCTCCAAAGCGGCGCTGCCGATTCCCGGCACGTCTTCGGTGGCGCACGTCGAGGAGAATATTCAAGCTGCGGGTCTGCGTTTATCCGATGCGGTCTTCCAGGAGCTCGCCGCCACGGCGCACCCGCCGGTCAGCTATCGCTAAGTCAGTCTCCGTCCAAAATCCGGCGCTGTACGTGAGGCGCCGGATTTCGCCGGTGTATGCTGATGTCCGACATGAAGACGCCCATCTCGCACACACTCAAATTTGCATTCGCTCTGGCTCTTGTCGTCCCTGTCTTCGCGCAGGACAAGCCCAAACCCGAAGACACCGAAATCTGGAGCCCGGAGCCGAAGATCGTCACGCCGGGCGCGACAGACTCCGCGCCGCCCTCAGACGCGATCATCCTCTTCGACGGCAAAAATCAAGACGCGTGGGTGTCGGCGCAGGATCACACGCCGGCGCGCTGGGTAGTGCACGACGACATTCTGACGGTGAGCAAAGAGCACGGCGTCGGCAACATCGAGACCAAGCGCTCGTTCAAGGACTATCAGCTTCATATCGAGTGGCGCATCCCGGAAAACATCACGGGCAGCAGCCAGGCGCGCGGCAACAGCGGCGTGTTTCTCGCCTCGACCGGACCGGGCGACGACGGCTACGAGCTGCAGGTGCTCGACTCGTACAACAACAAAACCTACGTCAACGGCATGGCCGGCAGCATTTACAAACAGGCCATTCCTCTGGCGAACCCCATGCGCAAACCCGGCGAGTGGAATGTCTATGACGTCATCTGGACTGCGCCCACCTTCAATGACGATGGCTCAGTCAAGACGCCTGCGTATGCCACGGTCTTCCTCAATGGCGTCCTTGTGGAAAATCACTTCGAGCTGAAGGGGCAGACGCTGTACATCGGCAAGCCGTTCTACAAAAAGTACGACGCAGCGCCGATCAAGCTGCAGGCGCATGGGGACAAGAGCGAGCCGCTCAGTTTCCGCAATATCTGGGTGCGCGACCTGCCGTAGATTCCGGGGCCGAAGCCATGAGGGTTTAGGCGAGCGATTCAGCGGCCTGAAGGCCGCTGCTCCCTCCTATTTTGTTGTGACAACGTCGGCCTATGCGCCCGCTGCGAGCGCCTACAATAGAACAAGACTTCCTACACGAGGACCCCCAATGCCGCTGTCTGGTGAAGCGATCCGCCTGATGAACTACATTGACGACGTTTCTGTAACCCTGCGCCGGGTGCTGGCGTTTGTCCCCACGCTCTCCGACGATGAGCGCGCGCGCGTCGCGGAGCATCTGGTGCAGTCCAAGCCAAATGCCGAAGAAGTGCTGCAGGCGCTGAAGGCCAAGTAAGGCTTCTTGCTCACCGTAGCGATTATTGGGGCGGGCCCGTTGGGCAGGCGGCTGGCCATGGCGGCTGCGCGCGCAGGTCATCGCGTGCTGCTCGAAGACGTGATGCCTGCCAATCTGCATCATGCGCGCGAGGCCTTGCGGAGCGAGTTGAACGCTCAGACGTTGCCCGCCGTCGATTTCGTTTCAACCATCGAAGACGCGGTGCGCGAGGCCGATCTGGCCATCGACTGTGTGCCGGACGAACTGGAATCGAAGCTCGAAATCTTTTGCCTTCTCGATCGCATGGCGCCGCCGCGCACGATTCTGGCGACGCCGACGACGCGGTTGTCGATCGGCGACCTGGCCGCGTGCACCTACCGCGCCGACAAGTGCGTGGGGATTGCTGCCGAAGCCGAAGAGCTGGCCCGATTGAGCGGCGAGCTGACGCTGCGGATTACAGGGAAGACTGCGCCGGAGACGATTGCTCTTGTGGAGGAGTTCTGGGCGCGCGTGGGCTTCGACCCGTGCATCGAAATTGAATCTGAAGCTGCGCAATAGGACACGCGATTTTACTGTGCAGAATTCAGCACCTGCTCGTAGTACTTCACGTAGAGCGGTAGCACCAGCGTAGCGCAAAAGCGCGAGCGCGCAGTCTTGCGGGCTTCGTCGCGCATCACTTCGAGCCGGTTGCGGTCCTTCAATAATCCGATGGCGCCTTCGGCCATGGCTTCGACGTCGCCGACCGGGTAGAGCAGGCCGCTCACGCCGTCGTCGATGAGCTCAGGCACGCCGCCGACCTGCGTGGCGATGGTGGGAACGCGGCACGCCATGGCTTCGAGCGCGGCCAGGCCGAAGGACTCAAGCTGGCTGGGCATCAGCATCAGATCGGCGAGCGGGAGCAGCTCGTTGACACGCTCCTGCTTACCGAGGAAGTGAATCTTGTCGTTGATGCCGAGATCGTGAGCGAGCCATTCAGCCGCCGAGCGATCGGGTCCATCGCCGACGAGAATCAGTCGCGCAGGAAGCTGCTCGACGACTTTCGCGAAGACCTTGACCGCGTCACCGACCCGCTTGACCGGCCGGAAGTTAGAAAGGTGAATCAGGATCGCCTCGCCAGGCTCGGCGAAACGGCGGCGGGCCTCGTCCCGTACGGCTTCATCTCTGTACGGTGTGTAGACGTCGCAATTGACGAAGTTGGAGATGACTTCAATGGGCCGCGAGATTTCAAAGTCGGTCAGCGTTTTGTCTTTGAGATATTTCGAAATGCTCGTCACGCCATCGCTTTCCTGGATGGAAAAACGCGTAATGGGAAGATAGCTGCGATCGAGGCCGACCAGCGTAATGTCGGTGCCGTGTAGTGTCGTTACGAAGGGCAAGCGGCGGCCGCGTGCAGCAAGCATCTGGCGCGCCAGCAGAGCGCTCACCGAGTGCGGAATCGCATAGTGAACATGCAGCAGATCGAGGTTGTAGAACTCAGCGACCTCGGCCATGCGCGAGGCCAGCGCCAGATCGTAAGGCGGGAACTCGAAGAGCGGGTAATTGGAGACTGGCACCTCGTGGTAGAAGATGCCGGTGTCGCGCCCCGTGAGACGAAATGGCTGCGAGTACGAGATGAAGTGCACTTCGTGGCCGTTGGCGGCCAGTTCGATGCCAAGCTCGGTGGCGACGACGCCGGAGCCGCCATACGTGGGGTAGCAGGTGATGCCGATGCGCATGGCTCGCCGCTCCATTCGATGTGAGTGCCTTCGGGTTGGACGCGCCGAAGGATGGGAAGATGCAGAACTGAGGTTAAATCACGGAGGAGGCCGCAGGGAATGCAATCAGGCCTGCGAACGAGACAAGATCGACCCCCGGAAACTCGGCAATAACTTGCAGAGCATTACGCTCGATGTCACGCGAAGCGCGCAAGCGGGTGCGGACCTTGTCGAGGTCGGCATCGCTATAGCCTGGGTGAGTAACTAGCTCCCAAGCGCCGGGCGGGAGTTTTTGGAGCAGAGACCGTACGGTGTCGGCGTTCACAACGCCAGTCGCCGCGACGGCAATGGTGCCGTCGGTCGTGGAGAAGCCTTCTTCAGAGAGAACGCGCCGAAAGTAGGGACCGAATTTGCGCAGGGCGTAGACCTCGGCGCTGCGTACAATCGACGCGCGCGGCGAGGCGTGCACCGCCCACTCCGGCTCAAAGGGATTGCGCACGGCGCGAATCCCAGCGGCCCGCGCGGCGCGCAGCACGGGCCGCAGCACAGGCGGAAACATGTGGCTGTGTTTGTGCGTATCGATGTGCGTGAGGCGAACGCCGCGGGCCTGGAGCGATGCGATTTGCGCGGCGGCCTCGGCTTCGATCTCGGCGGCGCGGATGCGGCCCATGAAAAGGCGTCGCAGAAACGTCGTCAGTTTGTGCGGAAAGCAGCCCGTCTTGGAGTCAACGAGCGAGGGAACCTTGTCCGGCGGCAGAACCGGCTCGCCATCGACGAGAACCACATGGCAGCCGACGCCGAGGCGAGGATTGGCCTGAGCTAGAGCGATGGCTTCATCGGTCGCTCCGGCTTTGGCCATTAGGGTTGCGCTGGTGAGCACGCCGGCCTGATGGAGCTCGACGATGGCTCGGTTCACGCCGCGCGTCAGGCCGAAGTCGTCGGCGTTCACGATAAGACGGCTCACCCGGCCAGTGTATCAATGGAAGGGCTGCGGCATGCATGGGGCGATTGCATCGGCCAACGCGCAGGCGTGGGAACTGAAGGACCAAAGCGAAGGGCTGGTATCATGACAACAGGCTGCGAGGCCGAGCCGTCAGATGTGGGCGGTTAGCTCAGTTGGTTAGAGCGCCTGCCTTACAAGCAGGATGTCGGGGGTTCGAGTCCCTCACTGCCCACCAAAACCTCATGTCCATTTAGTCTAATTCAGCGCCAATCATCTTCCCATCAAGAGCCACAATCGTTGTTGCGCCGGTAACGTCCGGCCCTCTCCCCGCATCTCTCAAGCAAAACTGAATGGCGAAGGTGCTCATTGAAACGAAGCTTTCTTCTTATCGTCGCATCGATCGTTTTCCCTCTTGCAAGTGACGGACAAGCAGCCCCGCGGTCTCTTCAGGATCTGGTCGAGAGTTGCGCGCGCCGCATCCATATCGCCCACGACGTAGCTCTATCGAAGTGGGACAACGGATCGCCCGTTGAGGATCCGGCTCGCGAAGCCCAGGTGATTCAAAATGCTGTTTCCGCCACCCAAACGAAGGGTCTTGATGCTGCGTGGGTCACAGAGTTTTTCCGTGCGCAGATCGAGGCGAACAAGGTGGTGCAGTATGCGCTGTTGGCCGAGTGGCGACGCGCCGGCAAGGCCCCGGAACATCAACCGGTAAATCTCAAAGCCACGATTCGGCCGGAGCTTGACCAACTCCAAACGCAGTTGATCGCGGAACTGGATGAAGCTTCAACTTTGCGGGCGCAGCCTCAGTGTCCAGCCATCGTTGCGCAGGCGATCGGCGATTTTCTCACCACGCATCATGAGCCGCACGGGAGCCCTGAATCGATCGTGGACTCGATTGCGCTGGATAGAGCGTTGGGGACGTTCTGCGCGCACTGAGTCAGGAGTCTCAGAACTTATTCCACCGCGTAAAGCGGCTCGGACGCGACGCCGTTCTGCAGGTGGTCAAGAAGCTGCGCAATTGTGGTCGACATTCGTAGCAGTGTCTGCTCCCGTTCGGTGACTTGATTGGTGGAGTTAGCCTGCAACTGCTCAAGTCGGGGAGCCAGGTTCGCCGGCGGAATCGGCGCGGACGGCTTGCGTTGCTGCTGGTTCTCGAGACTGTCAGCCATCAGCCGAAAAGCGTGCGCCCATTCGGCGCGGAACTCGTCTTCGATGACCATGAACTGAGGTGATTTTTTGCTGGCGTCGCCAAAGGCGCGAAATTGAAGCAGCGGCGCTTCGAGCAGATAGAAGCTGCGGAGTGAAGCCTGCCAATGCCGGATGCGATCGCGCGCGGCCATGTCGCCGGCGCGCAAGGGCCCTGTCTCAAACGGCACTGCATCAGCTTGCGCCAGGACTTCCCCGAAGTGGCGATAGACCTCTTCGCGCAGGCGACGAATTTTAAGGATGGATGCCTGGACTCCGGCGCATGGCTGCGCTTCGACGAGCTGGGCCAAAACCCGCAGGTTGACGATAAAGATCCGGATCATTTCGTCGGAGGCCGAGCGTGGAGAGAGCCTCTCGAAGACGAGCCACATCATGCTGACCCCAAGCGCCACTCCCAGCACGCGGTCGCGAGCCGCTGTGAGCGAAGTCTGGAACGTGAATTCGCTCAGATGAACGGAGTAGAAGACAAAGGCGAATTGCACTCCGGCATATGAGAGGCGGGAGCTTGAGGTGCCGATCCATGCGGCGATTGCGGTTGATATCGCGAAGAAAACAGTGAATCCAGTGATGGAGTCGATGTAAGGCAGGACAAAGATCTGCGCGCCCAGGCCGAAGAGGACCCCGCCCACCAAGAATCCGGCGATGCGTAGAATCTGCTTCTGACGCGAAGATCCGATGGTCGTCAGCGCTGTGAGGACGCAGGTGGTCACAGAGGTGGAAAGATTGGGCCAGTCGAGGCCGACGTAGAGGATGTAGCACATCATGGCCGCGACCGTGCCGCCGAGGACGAAGCGGAGATGGTCGGGATTGGTGAAGGCGTCGGCGACAAAGATGCTGGTTGACTCGGGTTCGTCTTCCAGAGGTTCGAGTAGAGGATCGGTGGCGCTTTCGGCGCTGAAGATCGACGGCATCAGGGCGACCATCGACTCAAGCTCAGACATGAGCGGCGTGCTGGGACTGGGCTGAGGGGTCAGTGTCGTCGCGCAAACTCGTCCGTGCGTCTTGAGACATTGGCGGATCTCGGTGATGCTCTGCGCCAGCCGGTTGGCGCGCTCGCGGAGCTCGGACGGCAGCTCAGGAAAGCCTTTGGAGAGTGCGGCGGCGAAATCAATGGATCGTCCGATCAGCGAGACCAGCGTGGTCATGCGCGTCTTATAGAGGCGCGAGTAGTTGGCGCGTGCGACATTGCGGCGCATCGCGCCCCCGCCGACAATCGCGAATTGAGCCAGCTTGTTTTCGGTTTCGTGGGCGATCGGCGCGCCCGCGGCGTAGCTTGCCATCTCATCGGCGATGAGAGCGAGGCGCGCGTCGAGCCCATCGATCAGATCGTCGCGGCGATGGAATGCGTAGTAGACAATCTCGACCGACAGGGTGACGAGCGCGCCGATCAACGTGCCGGCGACCAGCCAGAGGGTAAGCTCGACGTTCATCTCCGCGGGGCCGGGCAGATACCAGATGCCGACGACATTGGCGACGACCAGCGCAAGGCCCGTTGCGACCGCGTAAATCGTAAGAGTGCGCAGCAGAAAAAAGACCATGAACAGACTGCAAGCCACCCATACGAAATGCGTCTCGGGAGTCGATGCAAAAAAGCGCGCCCCAATGGGGATGAACAAGGCGCCGATGGCGAATGAGAGAAGCAGGTAGATTGCGGATCGAGTGGTGGAGAGAAGATTTTCGCGCGAAAAAACAAATGCAGAGAGCGCGCCGACGACGCCGCCGGGAATCCGGAACGTCACGATGAGAATCATCGTCAGGGTTGCGGAGATGACCGTGCGCGCCACGAGGCCGGTGCGGCCCGGATAGGGCGCCAACTCCTTCTTCAGGAAATCCGGAAGCCAGGTGGTGAACCCTTCGGCGCGGGGAGCCTGAATTGACGCGGACGCCATAGTTATTTCGATCCACCGCGGATGATGACGATTGCCGATTCACCGAGACGGAACACTTCGGAGGGGTCGGACTCGATGCGGACGCGCACCGGGAAGCGTGAAGCCAGGTGAACCCAGTTGAGCGTGCGTTGCACGTCGGGAAGTCCCGGCGCCGACAGGTGACCCAGCAGATCGGCATCCGGTGTGACGCCGAAGCCGGTGCTGTCGACGACGCCTTTGTAGTGCACATCGGGTCGCGACATGACGTAAATATCGGCGGGCATTCCGGGACGAATGTGTTGTATCTGCGTTTCGCGGAAGTTGGCGACGACCCACCAGGTGCGCGTGTCGATGAGGGTGAAGATATGCTGCCCGGCGGTTGCGTAGGCGCCTTGCGAGATGGTGAGGTTGGTGACGCGCGCGTCGAAGGGCGCGGTGATGCGGCAGTTGTCGAAGTTGTATTGTGCGTCGTCGATCGAGGCTTGCTTGCCGGGAACTTGTCCCTGCAGCGGCTCGAGCGTGGTGACGCTGTGTGTTGCCTGCTGGATCTGCTGGTGGCTCTGGATGAGCACGGCCTGCGCCTGCTTGTATTGTGCTTCGGAGGCGGCGAGCCCTGCCTCGGCCAGGGCCAGTTGCGATCGCGCCTGGCTCGACGCCTGCGATCGCGCGATCTCGAGCGTGCGCGCCTGATCTACTTGATCGACGGTCACGAACTGCTTGGTCAACAGGGGCTCGATGCGATGCAGATTATTCGAAGCGTAAGCCAGCTCCGCGTTGGAGCGTTCAATCGCCGCTTTGGCGTTGGCGACGTCGGCCTTTGCCTGTTCAACCGCGGCGGCGGAATGAGCAAGGCTCGCTTCGGCGCTCAACGCGCTTGCCTTGGCTACGTCGACGCCGCTGTTTTTTGCCGCGATGATGCGGCGCTCATCGCCGATCTCTCCTTCGAGCGCCGATTTATCCGATTTGGCGTGGGCCAGCGCATACGCATAAGGCCGTTCGTCTATATCGAAGAGCGGATCGCCCTGTTTGACTGACTGATTGTCCGCTACATAGAGCCGAGTGATGGGGCCGTTGACAAGCGGCGCCATACCGATGAAGTTAGCGAACACCTCCGCGTCATCGGTGCGCGGATTGATCGTGACCTGACGAATGGCGAGCAATCCCGCAATGGCGGCAAGCAGAACGGAAGCCACGCTGATGGCGCGGCCGGCGAAGTGACGCTGCTCTGAATGTGTGTCAGGCGCCATGGATTCCTCCTAGCTGAAGAACACGAGCCACAGTGCGCAGGCGAAGAAGAGCGCCATGCAGGGATAGACGACAATGCCCCAGGCGATCTCACGATCTAGTTGGAAGCGAACTAAGATGCGATTCACGATCGCCGCAAGGATGATGCCCGCAAACATGCAGACGAGCCATGCAGGAAAGAACGAGCCCACGATGCTGAACGTGGGAGAACGTCTGCAGCCGGACAGCGCAGGCAACGCCGAGAGTTGCGTGAGGCGGATGAGCGATCCTCGCAGGCGTATCGCGGGCCGGTTTTTCTTACTTGTCGATATGCGAGTCATCATAAGCATCGTCAGGGGCCTGTCTTGGGAGCCTGGGTTTCGATCAGATCGCCGGTGCGGAAAGCGAGATTTGTGACCTGCAGGAGCAACTGGCTGCGAGCAAAGATGTCTTCCGATCGCGCCTGTGCAAGAGCCTTTTGCGCGGAGACGACATCGAGCAGATTGCGCACGCCGTACCCATAGGATTCGTGCGCGGATTCGTAGGATTGCGCGGACGCGGTGAGCAAGGCCGCAGCCGCCTGTTGTTGGCGCAGAGCGGTTCGCATATCGGAGTAGGCAGCCCACACCTGGTTGGCGATCTGGTCACGCAGCGCGTCGATCTGGGCCTGCGCGGCCTTTTTCTCTCTTTGCGCTTGCGCCACCTCGTATTCGCGGCGCGCTCCGTCAAAGAGCGTCCACTTCAATTGCAACTCAGTGCTCCATTCTTCACCCTGTGCATAGCTGCCGGGGAAAAGGTCCTGCTGGCCATAGGCGCGCGCCAGTCCGCCGTTGCCGGCGAAGCTCAGGGAAGGGAAGTAAGTTGACCGCGCCTGTTTGATCGAAGCGTTGGCCGCACGCACGTGCGCCATCTGCTCCAGCAGCTCGGGACGCTGCTTGAAAGCGCGTTGCATCTCCTGCTCTACGGAGTCGGCCATGTCGCTCGGCAATTTGAGCTCGTCGATCGCCTGCACCTTGAGCTCCGTTTGCGGCGGCAGACCGAGGGCGGTAGCCAGCTCGCCGCGCGCGGTGTCGACGGCGCCAATTGCGGCCTGCAGATCGAACTCCGATTGCGTGCGGGCCGCCGTCGCTTCCAGTTGATCTGGCTTGGTCGCCAGGCCGTTCGTGAGCCGGTTTTCAGCATCGTCTTCCACGGTCTTCGCATTTTCCAGGCTTACTTGCGCCGCCTGTAGCTGGCCCTGAGCGTTCAGCAGACGGTAGTATGCCGATGCCACCTCGAAGATGACCTTGCGCTGCGTGTCGTTGAAGGCCATGTCGGAGGCGAGCAGATTGGCCTTGGCGATATCGATCGCGCCGCTGCGGCCGCCGACGTCGAACACCAGATACTCGACGTGCAGAATGGGTTCGAAGACGCCCTCCGTCTGGCGATGGAAGAACTCGCCGATCAGCGTCGCTGTGCGCAGCGTCGCGGCATTCACAACTGCGGCCATCGTCGGGTAGAGCGCACTGCGGGCAATTCCCAGCGAATCCGCCTTCGCCTTCGCTGACTCCCAGGCCACGCGCGTATCTGGGTTATGTTCCTCGGCAAGGTCGATAAGCTCGGCGAGTGTGTAGGCTTTTTGCGGATCGACGTCGTACTTGGCTTCGGGATGCGCCGCAAGATCGCGGGCGAGACTCTGCTCGGCCTTCGGATGCCAGACCGAATCGGACGATGGGGGAGCGCTCTGCGCTCGCGCGCAGATTGGAAGAGTGGCGAGCCCAAAAGCGCCTATCGCCAAAATGCGGACTGTCTTCACCATCGCGTGTTTCCGAAGTTTTCGATTGCGGGGAACTTGTTCTGATTGCTCGCTTATTTTAAGCGAGCGAAGAGGTCCCTATGAGACGGCAGATTGTGCATGCGGATACAGAAGAGCCGACGCGTACGTTGAACCAAGTACACAATTGTGACGAAATGGGCGCGCGGATCGGGGCTGATCGTCTTGTTGTAAGACGGAGATCCGGCTCGCATAGCGGCATTACCGGCTCAGATTTGTGCTGGTTTTGGTGAATCGATTTTCCCTGTCCCGTCCCTCTGAGCGGAACAACTCATCCCCATGTGCGTTGACACTCCAGTTGCGTAATTCGCAGAATACTGCCGACGCAAGTCACAGAGGAATGTGGCTTGCGAAAGATTCGACGCGCGAACGAACGCCGTTGTGCGCGATCGACAGAAGACACGGCAAGACAACTTCGAGAACATCGCGAGATGTTCGATTGAGGTCAAGACAAAATGACGCAAACCAAAAAAACGCTCTGCGGAGCGCGACCCCACGATGAGCGGGCGGCAATCATGCGCCTCATCTTCAGGGGAATCGCGGTCCTTCTCTTGCTCTCGGCCACGACAATTCTTCCATCAACAGCTCAACAGATCACCGGAACCATCGTCGGCACGGTAAGCGATCAGGCAGGCGCGGTCGTCTCCGGCGCCACGCTCAAGGCCACAAACCCCGCGACGGGGTTGATTCGAACAGTAACCGCCAACGGATACGGGCAGTTTCGTATCGACTATCTGCCCATCGGCACGTACACCCTGGATGTCAATGCGCAGGGTTTCAAGCACTTTTTGCAGGAGAATCTCACGCTGGCAGTCGATCAGACCTTGACCGTGCCCGTGACTCTCTCCGTCGGCACGCAAACACAGACAGTCACCGTCTCCGGAGCGCCTCCGGTGGTGGACGCAACCACCGCTGAGCTGGGCAGGACCATCTCGCCAGCGGAGATCATCGGCTTGCCGCTGGTCAATCGCAACGCCTATGCGCAACTGTCGCTCACGCCCGGCGTAATGGCCAACAGCGCCAGTCCCGCCTCGAATCCTAACGGCACGCCGAACTTTGTCATCGGCCTGCCCTCGGCCGATGTGCAGATCAACGGCTCGATCGACGGAGGCAATCCCGAGGTTGCTTTCTATCTGGATGGCGGCGCCAATATCACCGGCATTCGCAACTACGGCAACCAGCTTCCCAATCCTGACGCGCTCGAAGAGTTTCGCGTCGAGACCAGCGACTTCGCCGCGCAGTACGGACACATGTCGTCTGCAGTCGTCACAGCGGTCACGAAGTCCGGCACCAACCAGTTTCACGGATCGTTGTTCGAGTTCAACCGCAACACGGACTTCAATGCAACGCCCTGGAACTCGACCTCGAAGGCGCCCTATCACCGCAACAACTTCGGCGGCGTGATCGGCGGACCCATCAAGCACGACAAGGCGTTTTTCCTGTTCAGCTATGCAGGCCTGCGCCAGGTTGTGGGACAACAACTCACAGGCGGTCTCGTGCCGACTGCCGCTGAACGGCTGGGCGACTTCACAGCCGACACGTTCAAGGTCGACACGCCGGGGACCAAGACGCAAGTCGTCGGGACCAACTCGGGCCCCAATTGCGGTACGCCGACGCCGAACTGCATTCCGACAGCGTTGCTCGATCAGACGGCGCAGAACCTCATGCCGCTCATTCCTCTACCAACAGCGCCTACAGGCGGCGCGTATGTCGGCTTCTTTACCGGGCCAACTCAAGACAACGAATATCTCGGCAAATACGACCAGGTGATCGGCGACAAGGATCACGTGGGAGTCACGTATTTCTACGTCAAGACCACGCAGAACGCCTTCGGCAATGGCCCGATTCCGTGGGACATCAACCAGTCCGAAACGGGTCAGACCAACGCCAACATCAGCGAGATTCACACGTTCAGTCCTGAGACGGCAAACCAGGCCTGGGCTACTTTCACGCGCGCGGCCGGCGGACGCGTGAACCTTCCGGCCAAGAGCCTCGGGCAGTTTGGTTCGGACTTCACAATCCAGGGACCGGCCGGGCTTCCGGAGATCAACGTCTCTAACTATTTCAATGCGGGCGGCGCACTGGCGGGGCCGGTCACGGTATCCGACTTCTACTCCCTGCGCGATATGGTCACGATGACCAAAGGCAAGCACACGCTGACTTACGGCGGTGAATTCGCGCTCGACAAGGGAATGTTCATCGGCAACCTCGACAACTTCGGTATCTTCACCTTTGCATCCTCTGCTCCGACGACTACGGGCAACGCGCTGGCCGATTTCGTTACTGGCCAGGTCAGCACCATGGAACAGGACACTCCCTACCACACGCTTACCAGCGCCTGGCACACAGCGGTTTTTGTGCAGGACAATTACAGAATCACGCCGCGGTTCACTGCGAACCTCGGACTTCGCTGGGACATCGATACGCCTCCAGTGGAATCGTCAAACCTGACGGACGCGTTCGTTCCGGGCCAACAATCGACCGTCGTTCCATCGGCGCCGCTCGGCATGTTGTTCCCCGGCGACAAGGGCGTCGGCCGCGGCATTGTGGAGACGCGGTGGCATCATGTCTCTCCGCGCATCGGCTTCGCGTGGGATCCCTATGGAGACGGCAAGACCGCGATTCGCGCGGGTGCGGGCGTCTTCTACGGCGCCACCAGCGGCAATGAATGGAACCAGCCGGGCAACGCGCAGCCTTACGCGGTCCGCCAGACGTTCAACTCCATCACCTCGCTGACGCATCCGTACAACAACCCGGCGTCGTTCCCCAACGGCGATCCGTTCCCGTACATCTATAACCCCAGCAGCCCACGGTTCCTGAAGCCGGCGACCATCGAGTCGATCGATCCCAACGTGCAGTGGCCTTACATCTACCAGGTCAACTTCGCGGTGCAGCGTCAGTTGCCGGGAGATTTCGCTTTGACAACCGCATATGTGGCGACGCTGTCGCGCGACGTGCCTACGATGATCGACGACAACTATGCCGCGTATGCGCCCGGGGCAAGCACGGCGCAGGCCAGCATCAACGCGCGCCGGCCTTACGATCCGGGAGTCCTGGGTCAGAACATCTTCCTGATCTCGAACCAGACCGCTTCGTACCATTCGCTGCAGGTCTCAGTGAATCATCCCTTGACGCACAACCTTATGTTGAATGGCTTCTACGTCTGGAGCCATGCGCTGCAGAGCTCCAACGAGTCGGCGATCGGGCAGATGACGGCGCAGGATTTCGCCAACCTGTGGGAAGAGCGCGGCCCGATGGATGCGGACCGCCGCAATGTAGCGACCATCTCCGGCATCTGGAACCTCGACTACTATCACGGCGAGCACTCGGTCGTGAAGCAGGTGGTGAACGGCTGGTCGTTCGCGCCGATCTACTACCTGCAGAGCGGACAGCCCTTTGAGATCACGACGGGCTCAACCAAAAACTTCGACAGCAACGGGCACAACCGTCCCGATCTTGTTGCCGGCGTCAACCCGTTCCTTAGCCCGCATCGCAGCCGTCCGGCCGAGGCGGCGGAGTGGTTCAACACCGCCGCCTTCGTCGCCAACGGTCCGGGAGTGGCCGGAGGCATCGGACCCGGCAACGCCGATGGCAACACGCCCCGCGATTTCATCCGCGGACCCGGCTTCAGAGACGTCGATCTGGGCGTCTTCCGCGACTTCCACTTTGGAGAGCGTGCGACCTTCCAGTTGCGCGGAGAAGCCACCAACGTCTTCAACCTGGTGAGCCTCCAGAATCCGACTGGATTGAGCGGTCCTCCGCCCACTGTCGGCGCTGCGCCGTCCTCTACGTCGTTTGGCAAGATCACCTCGGCTTCCAGCATGCGTATCCTTCAGGTCGGAGGGCGTTTCACCTTCTAGCCTGACGTAATCTGATGACTTGCGGGCGCGCTCTGTTCGGGCGCGCTTCGCATTTTGGTTAGGATATTTTGGGCCGAACAATGGGAGTCGGGATGTTGCAACTTTCACGACGTAGATTTGTAGTGTTGGGCGCTGCTGCAGTGGCGGCGTCGCGGCGATCTTTTTCTTCGTCCGCTTCCTCAGAGGAAATGCTTCTCAATCCCAGCGCAGCCGTAGCGAAATTGGAGCGTGGACGCGTGCTCAAAGCGGCGCAGGAATATTTGCTAGAGGCGCCAAAGACCATCACCTCCGAGCCGGCCGTGCGCAGCGCCGGCGGCCCGCACGACTATTTTTCCGAGGCCGACTACTTCTGGCCCGATCCCAAGAATCCCGATGGTCCCTATGTCAATCGCGACGGCGAATCGAATCCCGGAAACTTCAACACCCATCGCCTTCTGCTGATTCGCTTGAGCCTACAGGCGCCGGCGTTGGCCGCGGCATGGTTGTTGACACACAAGCACGAGTTTGCCGAACACGCCGCGGCGCATCTGCGCGCCTGGTTCATCGAGCCGAAGACGCGTATGAACGCTAACCTGCAATACGCGCAGGCTGTGCACGGCGTGACGACAGGCCGCAGTTACGGAATCATCGATACGCTGCATCTGGTGGAAGTCGCCCAGGCGGCGCTTGTTCTTCGCAAAGGCGGAGCGCTGTCGGATTCAGACTGGCAGGGAACCCGCGCCTGGTTCAGCGAGTATCTTGCATGGATGAAGACCTCCGATCCAGGACGCAAGGAACGCGACGCGAAGAACAATCATGGGACGTGCTGGCTGCTGCAGGCCGCGGAGTTCGCCAGGCTCACAGGCGACGAGGATGTCATCCGCGAGTCGCGCGATCGGCTCAGGAATGAACTCATGCCCACTCAGATCGCGCCGGACGGCAGCTTTCCGCTGGAACTGGCCCGCACCAAGCCCTATGGCTATTCACTCTTCGATCTCGACGCGTTTGGAATGGCTGCGCACGTCCTGTCAACTTCTTCAGACAATCTCTGGACTTACACGCTGAACGATGGCCGCGGTCTCGCGCCCTGCTTCAATTTCATGGCGCCGTTCATCGCCAACAAAAGCTCATGGCCCTATCGGCATGACATTCAATACTTCGACGATCTGCCGGTGCGCCAGCCGAGCTTGCTTTTCGCGGGCCTGGCGTACAAGAAGCTTGAATATCTCGATCTCTGGCGGCGGCTCGATCCCGATCCGGTTGTGCCCGAGGTGATTCGCAATCATCCCATTCGCCAACCAGTCCTGTGGATCGGATGAGCGCTTGCATGCATGCGGAAGGTTCGTCGGAGATATACTGGATCGTCTCTTGGGATGAACGGGCGTTTCTGTGATTGAGAGCCCAATTGCTGAGGTTGATGTATGAAGACAGATTCTCCTGAACTCAGTACGGTGCGGCGTCGCGCTTCGATGCCGAACAGGGTATCTTCCAGCGCCGCGACGCGCGCAGTTACAAAGAGGCCGAAGAAGCTGCAACTCGGCGCCGCCAACGGCTTCGTGCGAGTCGAGCCGGAGCAGGACGCCGATCCTTATCAACTGCAGGGGCTGGACCGCGTAGTGGCGATTCTCGATCTGCTGGGCGCCAGTGACGATTGCCTCAGCCTCGCCGACATCTGCCAGCGCATGGATCTGCGCAAGAGCACGGCGCACCGCGCGTTGATGGCGCTGGAGCGCACGGGCATGATCGAGCGCGCGCCGGGCAACCGCTACCGGCTTGGCCTCAAGCTCTACGACATGGGCAATCGCGCCGTCGAGCAGATCGACCTTCGCTCGCGCATGCATCCCTATCTGCGCAAGCTTGCCCTGGGCGTGAACGAGACTGTGCACCTCGGCGTCCTGCACAAGACGCGCGTCGTCTATATAGACAAGATCGAGCCTATTAATCGCCGCGTCTGCATCAGCTCGCGCACCGGAACATCGAATCCTGTGTACAGCACCTCGCTGGGCAAGGCGATCCTGGCGCATCTCGCCCCCGAGGAGACTGCGTCGATCGTTGCGAAGATCAACTTCAACGCCTTCACCTCGAAGACCCTGACGTCGAAGCAAGAACTGCTGGACGCGCTCGAGCGTGTTCGGCGCCGCGGCTACGCGGTCGACGACGAAGAGATGGAGATTGGCACCCGCTGTGTGGGCGCCGCTGTCCTCGATCGAACCGGGCGCGCCATCGCCGCGGTCAGCGTCTCCGGTTCCTCCTTGCGGCTCGCGGCGCATTGCGTTCCGGCGATCGCCGAGCACGTGCTGCGTTGCTGCCGGGAGATTTCGTCCGCTCTCAATATCGAGCGCGACTGAATCGAAGATACGACTGAGGCGCGGTGCGCTCAGCCGTATCTTCCGCGTAAGTCCTATCGGATAACTCCGGCGGCCAGCGGCAAACATGGGTGACCCAAATCACTTTCAAATGTGATTCAATCTGCGACACTGCGGTAGAAGTGAGGTCAGTCTGGATGTTGGCGGACCGCCTTGGGCCACGAGATCCCCTTTTCGCATTTGGCGAACGCAGCGCGCACGGTTTAGGCGCGCTCGGAACCCTAAACGGGATATCCGCGGAACTGCGGCGCGAACTCGGATCTCTGGCTTCTCTATCTTCCTGTCCGGCTGGCGCCATTCTTTTTGTCGAAGAACAGATGCCCGAAGAGGTCTTCATCCTCCTCAGCGGCCAAGTCAAGCAATTTGTGAACTCCAGCGACGATCGGCGGCTCATACTTCATATCGCCAAACCCGGCGAAATTCTCGGATTGACGTCCGTGCTTACCGGTAGTCCGCATCGCGCCACCGCCGAGGCGTTTCATCTTTGTAGCTTGGCGGCCATCCGGACCTGCGATTTTCTAAAGCTGATGGGAAGGAGCGCCGAGTTTTCTCGGTTGGTGGCGTCGGAACTGGGACGTTCTTATGATCACGCCTGCGCTCGTCTTCGCACCGTCGGCGGCGCCCCATCCAACACGGCGAAGGTAGCGCGGCTGTTGCTGGAGTGGTGTGGCGAGGGAAAGGTGACAGAGTCGGGGATTCAGCTCCACCTGGCTTTGCGCCACGCCGAGATCGCCGAGTGTATCGGCACCTCCCGTGAGACGGTGACTCGCATCCTTCGATGGTTTCAGATGCGGCAGATCATCACGCTCCGGGGTTCAATCTTGACCATCGCAGACCCCCTCGCCCTTGAGGGCTGCGCGGAGTTCAGGCAGCCAGCTGTGGAAAAGGGCAACTGATTTCGCTGGAAACTTTTTCCGTCTTCATATCGTCCTATCAACCAACCTTTCTTTTCAGTCTCGAATCTAACCACATCGACAATTCTAGAAATCGGTTGCCAGCTTTGGAGGACCGTTGCATGTGTGATCCGCCTGAAATGCAGTCTTCTCGGTCATCCTCGACGCCCACGGTTGCGTTCTTTCCCACGATCGACGATGAAATGGCGGCGAGAATTGAGGAGTATTCCAAGCCGCATGCACTGGATGCAGATGGCGTATTGTTTCGGGAAGGCGACTCGCCCGCCCGCCTCTACCTGCTCAAGGAGGGGGAAGCAACGATCGCCGTGGCCAACCAGGCGATCCCCTGCCTTCAGTTGGGAGCTGGCTCCTTGATCGGTCTCTCATCGGTGCTCACCAATCAACGACATGGGACGACGGCAACGGTAAGCCCGGATGCACAGGTTGACGCACTGGATCCTTCCGAGTTTTTGGCGCTCATCGACCGTCATCCGGCGCTGCATCTCCGCGTGCTGCAAATTCTCGCGTCGGAGACCGAGGCGATTTTTGACCGGCTGACGCTGGAACTGGCTTTCGCTTAAAATCTCTCGGCGCTGGGCGCGACCCATGGCCCTGCCTGTTGCTTCTTATCTGGTTGTCTCCAATGTGTCCGAGCATAAGACATGGAGCGCGCAGTATTGCGCACTCCGTGCGCCGATTCCTCTAGCGGGTTTCCCCACGCCGGATTCGGGCGTCGCCGCCTTCTTTCAATGCCTTCCGTTATGCGAGGCAATTTGAGTTCCTCGAATCGCGCTGGTTTCTTTGTAAAGTCAAAGCAAATCTCCGCCGATATTCCTCCCAAAGAGCTTCGGGGAAGAAAGAACCGAAGCAGACCATCGGCGAGACCTTCTGATTCGACAGCCGGGAACCTGAGAGGAACTTAAGAAATGGCCCTTGGGAAAAATGAAGACAGTCTGTTTGAGGCGCAGTTCGCTCAACAGCCGCCGCGGATCCTCATCGTCGAAGACGAAGCCGTCGTCGCCCTGCACCTGAAGCGTGAGCTGACCAATCTGGGATATATCGTCGCCGGGATCGCCGATGACGGCGAGCAGGCGCTCGAGCGTCTGGTCAACGAGATGATCGACCTTGTGCTGCTCGACATCCATATCAGCGGACCACTCGATGGAATCGAGACAGCCAAGCGCATTCCCAAATACCTTCATATCCCGGTTGTCTATTTGACCGCATATTCGGAAGACTCCACGCTGGCGCGCGCCTCCGAAACTAATCCCTACGGGTATCTGATCAAGCCGTTCCAGGCCCGCGAGGTCCATTCCACTCTCAAGATGGCGCTGGCGCGCAGCCGCTCCGATCAAGCCGTGCGAGAGAACGAAGCGCTGCTTCTTCGCGCCGCCTGCATGACCTCCATGGGACACTGCTAGAAAAGCATCGCAAGCGATCAACGCCGGTCTCCTCTGTAGGATGGGAGCAGATGGGGAGGTCGTTCGTGGAGCGAGCATCGATATGGGTCCGTACCTTCTGGATCGACATGCGCTTCGGGGCCAGGCAGTTTCGTCGCGCGCCGGGGCACGCAATCTTCACCTCGCTTGTGCTGGCGCTGGGCATCGGGACCGTCACGGCGATGTTCACCATCAGTTACGGCGTTCTGCTCAAGCCGCTTCCTTTCCACGCCGACCGGCAGTTGTTTCGGGCCATCGAGAAAAACGCCAAGGGTGAGGAAAGTTCGAACGCCTCCTACGCCGAGATCGAGCGGTGGCAGGAGGCGACCAAAGGCGTGGCCGATGTCGCGTTTGCATCGGGCGGCCTGAGCATCCTGGATGCGCCTGCGGGAGCGGAGCTGGTCTCCGCTGTGTCCTCCAGCCCCAATTTGTTTTCCCTGCTCGGCGTGAGCCCGATCATGGGCCGAGGGTTCTCGCCCGACGAGCAGATCTCCGACCATCCCAACGTTGTGCTATTGAGCTACGACACATGGCGGCGCAGCTTCGGCGCAGACCCTGATGTGCTGGGAAAGACGACGCACATCGGCGGCGCGGTGTACACCATCGTCGGCGTGATGCCCAAGCGCTTCGAGTTTCCTCTCGATGAGCAGCGGCCCGAGGTTTGGGTTCCGGTGGAGCGAAGCACGCTGGCGGCCTCGAGCACCGACTTCTATGGCTCGCCGTTCGAGCCGATCTTCCGGCTGCATGCGGGCGTGCAGATCGAAGCTGTTCAGGCCGCGTTGGCCAACGTGCATGCGCAATTTGTGAAAAGCGGCGAACAGGATCAGATTCATCTTGCGCGCCTGCACGACCTGCTGGTTCGCGATGCGCAGCCGGCGCTGTTTGCGCTGGAGATCGCCGTCGGCGTGGTTTGGTTGATCGCCTGCAGCAACGTTGCCGGATTATTGCTGGCGCGCGTTGCGGCGCGAAGGACCGAGATCGCCGTGCGCGCTGCGCTGGGCGCGGGAAGACAGCGCATTGTGGCGCAGTTTCTCACCGAGAGCCTGTTGCTGAGCGCAGGCGGCGCGGTAGGCGGACTGGGACTGACGACTGCAATCCTGCAGTTGTTCCGGCGTGCAATGAACACCATGCTGCCGCTGGCTGGGAACATTCAGTTGAACTGGACCGTGTGGCTGGGTTTTGTTGCGCTTACATTCGTGACCGCACTGGCGTTCGGAACAGCTCCGGCGTTGATCGCTGCATGGATGGGATCGCAAGAAGGCCTACGCGGCGGACGAAGGCATGCGGGCGACCGCAGACAGAATCGCCTGCGCAATGCGTTGCTGGTCGGCGAAGTCGCCTTGTCGATCGCGCTTTTGATGGGCGCCGGATTGATGATGCGCACGATGTATGCGCTCCGGCATGTGCCGCTGGGATTCAGGACCGATCGCCTGCTGCTGACCAACCTGACGGCGCCGGGCGATCTCTATAAGAGTCAGAATGTGAGCGTTGTAGCGTGGCAACCGCTCCTCGATGCAGTGCGGCGCATTCCGGGAGTCGAAGACGCAGCTCTCTCGACGGTGATGCCGCTCAAGCATCCGGTCGAGTGGCTGACGCGTGTTTATAAAACGGATTGGACCCAAGGCGATGTCGATGCCGCGGTGCGAACGGCCTCGCCGGGCCTGATGGATGTGCTGGGGATACGCATGCGCAGCGGGCGGTTTTTCAACGACGGCGATACGGCTTCGAGTCTGCCCGTGGCGGTGGTGAATCGCACATTTGTGAATCGCTATCTGGGCGGCAACGATGCCTTGGGAAAGGAGATTCGGTTCGGAAGAGTTCCGAAGACCGCGACGATTGTCGGCGTGATGGACGACATCCATCAGGACGCCATCACGGATGCAAGCAGGCCTGAGCTTTACGTTTCGATCTCCCAAGTCAAGCCCGACACGCCGCTCTATAAGGCTCTGCTGAGCAGGTATATGGAGCTGGCCGTGCGAACCGAGGTCGAACCGACCGCGATGATCGGCGAATTGCGACGCGGGATTGCGCAGCAAAATCCGCATCTGGCGATCGGCGAGTTCAGCACGATGAAAGAGGCCGTGGAGGACTCGATCGGCGCACAAAAACTGGCGGCCGGCGTGGTTGAAGCCTTCGGAGGACTGGCGCTGCTGATTACGGTTGTCGGCTTGTATGGCCTGTTGAGCTATTCGGTCGAGCAACGCACGCAGGAGATCGGGGTCCGCATGGCGCTGGGCGCCGATCGCGGCGCGGTGGTGGGTATGGTCATGCGGCAGACGCTTGTTCTGATCATCGCGGGCGTTGCGATTGGCGTTGGCCTGGCGTTGTGGAGCAACCGGCTTCTGAATGGCTTCCTGTTCGGCGTGACTTCGCTCGATCCATGGACGATGGGATTAGCGCCGCTGGGGTTGACGATCTGCGGATTGCTGGCGGCGGCCATTCCGGCGCGACGAGCGGCAAGCGTCAATCCTGTTGTCGCGCTGCGAGCGGAGTAAGAGGCCGGCGGCAGTCTCTCTATTTGCTCGAAGGTTGCAACAGACGGCGTACAGCGCGCCTGATCCCGGCCGAAGCGCCACTCTAAGAAGGAGTGGGGCGCAAACGATCGACGCCCTCATCGAACCGCAGAGGAGGCGGCAACTGGTAGAAGGCGTGTGGCGAGCGGACGCCATTACACTCGGCGTAGAGCTGCAAGCCGAAGCTTGTAGGCGTCACGTCGGTCTCAAACGACTCCAGCAGCGAAGGCGTCTCCGCCTGTTTCTTCACCAGCCCCAGATTCGAGAGATGACGCAGAGTGCGAGCGACGCGTAGAAGATTCCTCGTGCCGGCAAGTTCGCCCATCTCCTCGGGAGTGCAGACAAGCGGCGTGGCCAGAATCTCTCCGTCTTCGGAGACATATTTGCCGCACCCTGAGCAGGCGCTTTTGAGAATGCGCACATGCTCGGGAGAGAGCTGGCTGAACAGATCGATCGACCGGCGGTTGGAATCATCGAGCGCCAACGGCGAGAACGAAGCCGTAAGCAGGCCCGCCCAAAGCTCCCGAATCCAGGTTTCCTGGCACCATGAGCCGTGATGCATCGTAGCCGTCACCGCAAAGGGGTGGACATGCGTGCGTTCCGCCCGTGGAAGGGCGCGCACCAGCTCTTCGGCCTTGAGCAGGATGTCGACCGCGTTGGCGACCCTCTGGCTGTGCGTCAGCAAACGAAGCTCGGTTTCCGCAGAGGGGCATATCTTCCGAAGAAATGCGATGGCCTGGGCGATCCGGAATGGGGCCACGAAGTCGCCGCTTGGCTCCGCATCCTGGACCAGGTCTTCCACCAGACCGGTCCATGGGGCTGCGTCGACCCCTTGCGGAAGAGCAAAGCAAAAGCCTACGCCATCCTCGCCCGAGCGAACAGCCGAGGCCTGGATAACGATGGATTCCGGCGCGCTTTCGAACGAGTCGCCGCTCCGTTGCACAGTGAACGGAACGAGCATTCCGGAAGGCCAGCGTTCAGGAGTGAGCAGGTACATGCCTGTTGCGCTAATGTCCTTGATGCGCCATGGCGCCGAAGGCGCCGCGGCCTGGGTGAGCGCGACGAGGCCTAGTCCCGGATGGCGCGCCGCGCGCCGTCGGTCCATCGGCTCGGGTTTGGAAAACAGTCGTGTCAACGCGTTCATACCACGCCCGCCGCTCGTTTAAGAAAAAGCGCTCCGGTCCTGGTTCTTTGTTCCGCCGCGCAGGGTCCGCGCCGGAAAAGAGCCGGGAACCAGATCGAGCCCACGCATCAGCTCAGGAGTCTTCAGGATCGAGCGCGGCGCGCTGGTTGTATCCAGCGCCAGGCTGATCTCGGCCTCCGAACAGTACACGGTTCGGTTGCGGCCGGTCCGTTTCGCTTTGTACAAAGCGGAGTCGGCGGCGGCCAGCACTTCCAGGCTGGAGCGTTCTCCAGGGCGCGCGACCGCGGCGCCGATGCTGACGCTCACCTGAATATCCAGATCGCCTACCTGGATAGGCTCGGCGCAGATCGACTCGCGAATCTGCTCGGCGCGATTCCACAACGCGGAGCGGCCGCAATTGGAGAGGAAGATGAAGAACTCCTCGCCTCCGTACCGCCCGACAAAGTCGTAGCTCCGCACGCCGCGATAGAGACGCTGCGCGATCTCTTGCAGCACCATGTCGCCGACCAGGTGGCCATGGCTATCGTTGACCCCTTTGAAGTGATCGACGTCGAGAATCATGAGGCCGGTTTGCTGCTTGGCGCGACCCGCCCGGCTCAGTTCCTTCTTGAACAGGTCCAGAAACTCGGCCCGGTTCAATAATCCGGTCAACGGATCCTTTGCCGCCTGCACGCGCAGCGCGTCGTTTTTTTGCATCAACTTTTCCTGCATGGCGACGATCCGGGCGCCTACTGCGAGCCGCGCACGGAGCTGCATTTTTTCAAACGGCTTGGCCAGAAACTGATCGGCGCCTGCCTCGAGAACTTCGATGACGTTCTCGGGGTCGCTGCGCGAGCTGGTCATCAGGATGAACGGATAGCAGGACTGGTTGGCGGCAAAGCGTATACGCCGGATAAGATTGACGCCGTCTAAACGCGGCATCTGCCAATCGACAACCAGCAACCGCGGAGCGTCGCCCTGACGCAGCAAACCCCAGGCCTCCTCGCCGTCGACGGCAAGGACGGGATCGAATCCGAACTCGCGCACCCACTGCTGCAGCAGCAGCCGGGTAGCAGTGTCGTCTTCCGCAATCAGCACGCGCATCAAGCCAGAGCCTGACTCCGGATCTTTCAACTCGAGATCGGTTTGTGGGAATGCGTTCATGTCTCCGCCTTTCGCCTTTGCGCGGCCAGATTTCCATTTCCCCAACATTCCTGTTTCCCCAAGGTCTTGTTTGCCCAAGATTTCTGTTTCATAGATCGGCGCGTCGGATCGAGCCATTACCTGCTGATCGTTGACCGCTCGTTACTTCTCGGCGCCGATCGCCTGTCCGTGAGCTGCTCGTGAATTGTTGACGTATCGTGGCATGGGATCAAGGAGCACGCAATCTCGCAAAACTACTAGTTATTTGTGAGAAGAGGCTAATGATTGCGGCGATCAAGCCGATGTTTCGAGCAAGGCGCCCTGAATCGAGGGGCTAGACTCGCTGGCCAAATCGGCGCTAAACAGATGCGCTCATCCTGATCTGGGAAACACACGAGAAGGCGGAATGCAAACCCATAGCCCAATGGCGACAATTTCGCGACGATGGAGCCAGGACGGAGAGAACAGAAAACCTCTTTCCGCCGATGGGTCAGATACGGCGTGGAGTCTCCCCCCAGGAGAATGAACGTGCAGCGTGCGAGGATTCTGATCAGTGACGATCATCCGCTTATCGTCGATGGGCTGCGGCGCCTGCTCGGCGACCACTTCGAAGTTGTGGGAGAAGTGGGCAATGGCATCGAGTTGGTCGAGCAAGCGCTGCGGCTGCAACCCGATCTGATTGTTCTCGATATCGAGATGCCCATCTTGAATGGCATCGAAGCCGCCCACGAGATGCGCAAGAGTCAGATTCGGTCCAAGCTCATCTTCCTCAGCATGCACGCCAGCCGCGTCTATCTTCGTCGC
Source organism: Occallatibacter sp. (assembly GCA_035486155.1). Taxonomy (GTDB): domain Bacteria; phylum Acidobacteriota; class Terriglobia; order Terriglobales; family Acidobacteriaceae; genus Telmatobacter. The sequence continues at coordinate 37,771 of DATHNJ010000216.1, forward strand.
GCGATCGAAGCCGGCGCTGCGGCCTATGTGCTCAAGTCCGAGGTCTCCGAAGATCTTCTCAAGGCGATCGCGACGGTGCGTAGAGGAGGGACCTATTTTTCTCCAGGCCTCGGCCGGGATCTCATTGAGGAGGCGGGGGCGCACGGGCATCCGGCGCAGGCAATTCCATCCGATTTAACCAGCCGCCAGCGCCAAATTCTGCAGTTGATCTCCGAAGGCCGGCACAACAAGGAGATTGCCGATGTGTTGTGCGTCTCCGTGCGCACGGTCGAATTTCATCGCGGACGGCTCAAGGCGAGGCTGGGCGCTCGCTCTCCCGCGGCATTGTGCCGGTTTGCGATCGAGGAAGGGCTCGCCGGTCCTGCCTGCTAGAGCCATTTGCACAAATCAAGTTTTGAAAGGGCACAGCTTAGCTGCGCCACATGTCGCGCAGAATCTATGGGGCTTTTCCGTGGAATAAAAACGGCAGCCGGTTGTCTTTCTCAGAAGAAGTGGAATTTATGCGCGGTAAAGATGTGCGGCCCCGCTTCATCGTTTGGAAGAGCGGAGGCTCACGCATGTATTGGCAGGATCGATCCGTGGCTGGAAAAGCGGCCCCAATCTTGACTCATCGGGACAATTGCGGCGGAGCTGAAGAAGAGGATATCTCTCAGCACGCTACGGGCTTCATCGACAGGGTCTTCAACCTTGTGCAAAGAGTGTTGCAAAAGCACGAGATCCCCGAAGCGCTCGAACGTCATTCAGGCGCCCGCACAGACTTGCCGGCCTCATTTGAGGAGACAAAGAAAACAGGAGCCGAGATTTCGGCTCCTGTCGGTAGAACGAACACTGCGCGCGCCACTACGCCGTCGCTCGCCGCTGCTCCTGCCCGCCCAGCTTCACGCTGACCACCTTCGAGACGCCCGGCTCCTGCATGGTCACGCCGTAAATCAAATCGGCCGACTGCATCATGCGCTTGGAGTGCGTCACGATCAGGAACTGCGTCTCTCTGCTCAGCGAATGCAGCAGGTCGGCGAGGCGGCCGACGTTGGTCTCGTCCAGCGCTGCGTCCACTTCGTCCAGCACGCAGAACGGGCTCGGCTGGAACTGGAAGATGCCCACCAGCAGCGCCAGCGCCGTAAGCGCCTTTTCTCCGCCCGAGAGCAGCAGCACGTTCTGCAGCTTCTTGCCCGGAGGAGAAGCGACGATGTCGAGCCCGCTCTCGGCCTGATTCTCCGTGTCCGTCAAGCGTAAGAAGGCCTGCCCGCCATGGAACAACCGCGTGAAGACTTCAGCGAAGTTCTTGTTGATCTGCGCGAAGGCCTCATCGAACTTCTCGCGAGAGATCTGATCGATCTCCTTGATGGTCGCCTGCGTGTTCTCGATCGACTCCATCAGGTCCTGCCGCTGCGTCGAGAGGAAGCTGTGGCGGTCGGCGGTCTCTTTGTACTCATCGAGAGCCATCATGTTGACCGGCCCCATCTGCTCCATCTTCTGGCGCAGTTCCTGGGAGGCGGTCTCTTCTGCAACAAGCTCGTCGCCGGCGATGCGCACGATCTCGGCGTCGGCGCGCAGCGCTGCGGCTTCTACGTTGATCTCGGTGACGCAGCTGGCCTCGAGGTGCTCGAGATCGGAATGAAGCTTAGCGACTAAATTAGTCCGATTGCTGCGATCATCGCGGAGCTGATCGATCGCAGCGCGCGCTGTCTTGAGTTCAATTTCGATCGCCGCGAGTTTCTGCCTGAGCTCCTGCGCCTCGGCAGACAATGTCTGCGCCTGCGCGAGCGCCTCTTCTTTTTGCGCCTTCAAAGCCAGTTCGCGCTCGGCAAGCTCGGCCGTCTCGCGCGTGCGCTGCTCGCGCTCGGCTTCGGCGCTGGCCTGCTGCTGTTCGATCGCCATCACGCGGCGTTCGAGATCGGCATGCAGCCGGTCGATGCGCTGGAATGCCGCTTCTGCGCCGCGGCGACGTTCTTCGAGCTTGGCCAGTTCCGCCGTGACCTCTGCGGCTTCCTGCTGCAGCGTTTCGCGCGTCTGGCGCAGTGTTCCAAGATGCGCTTGCTTTTCGTTCAGCGTCGCTTCGGCCGCCTGATGCTCGCTCTCCAGTCGCACGGCCTCGTCCCGCTTTTGCGCGATGACTTCGTGCTTGGCTTCGCGCGCATCCTTGTTGCGTGCGGCCTGCAGCGTCCACTCCTGCAGCCTGCGCTCGATGCGCTGGGTCTCGGCCTCCATCTGCTTGAGCGCCGCGCCCTGGTCGGCGGCGTCGCGCTCGGCCACGCGGCGCTCCTCGCTGCGCCCTTCCAGTTGAGCCGAGGTTTCTTCGATGCGGCGGGTCAGCGTGGTTGCGTCTGTCTCAGCTTTGGCGAGCTCAGCCTCAAGCTTTCCGAGTTTCGCGTTGATCTCGCGCAGTTCGCGCTTTTGCGCCAGCGGACCTTCGGTCGATGGCTTGCCGCCGGTCACCGTTGAGTTATGAAAGCACTCGCCCTCCGGCGTAAGGAAGAACGCATGGCTGTGTTCGTGCGCCAGACGTTGCGCCTCGATTGCATTGGGAGCGATATAGCCATGCCGCAGCTTGGGAAGAATCGTCTCGAGTGAGCGGCCAAAGCCGTTCAGCACGCGAATCGCATCCTTGAGCGGGGTGACGCCTTCGGCCTGAATCGTATCGTTGCTCGGATCGAACAGCTCGCGCTGCGCCGCGTCATGAATGAGGAACGTTGCCCGTCCATCGACGCCGGACTTCAGCAGCCGCACACCTTCTTCGGCCGCATTCCAGCTTTCGACGACCACGTAGTTCAGCTCGTCGCGCAGAAACTCGTCGACCACGCCTTCATGCTCGCCGCGCACCTCGAGAAAATCCGCCAGCGTGCCGGTCGGCTTCATGCCTTCGGCCAGTGCGCCCGGTTTGAGCAGCTGGCGCACAGAATCGGTCGCGTAACTGTGATCGCGAATCAGCGCTTCGAGCGAGGTGCGGCGTCCCGTTGCCGTCGCATGTTGCCGGCGCAGTTCATTGGCTTGCGCGCGCAGGGCATTCTCTTCGGCGCGGCTCGATTGCAGCGCTTCGCGCAGCGAGACAATCTCGTCTTCCAGCCGCTTCAACGCCTCGCCGGCAGACTCGAAGCGCAGCTTTGCCTGTCCGCTTTGCACGCCAAGATTCTCGAGCTCATTGCGCGCCTGATTCGTTTCGGCCAGCAGTCGCTCGGCCTCGCGCTCCAGAGCCGCCAGGCTCTCTTCGGCCTGCGCCGTGCTGTTGCGCGCGTTGCCGGCCAGCGTCAACAGATGCATGGCGTGGCGGCGATTCGATTCCAGCTCGCGCTCGGCGGTGAAGACCTGTTCCGCAGCGGCGCGCGCCTGGCTCTGCTTGCTCTGCACCTGCTCGTGGAAGGCCTGCGCTTCGCCGGCAGCAGATTCTAGGAAGCTCTTCTGCTGCGTGCGCTCTTCCGCGACGCTGGTCAACTGCGTGCGCGTCTGCTCCAACTCGCCTGCAGCCGCAGCTAATCGCGCTTCCAGTTCCGCAATCCGCTCCGCATTCGCTCGCTCGCGAGCCGCGGCGCGTTCCAGTTCTACAGCGGCAGTGTTGGCGCGGCTCTGCGCCGCCTGCACTTCGCGATCAAGCTCATATCCCCGCTCGGTGAGCGTGTGCTGGCTTGCCTCTGTGCTTTCAATTTCGGATGCTGAAGTTTGGATGCGCTCCGACAGCCCGGTGATCTCTTCTTCCAGGCGCGTCTGCTCGGAGTCCATGCTCGTCAAACGGCTGGCCAAAACAACCCGCAGTTTGCCGCGCAGCTCATCGCGCACCGCGGCGTAACGCTCCGCCTTGGCCGCCTGACGTTTGAGGCTGTTCATCTGCCGCGTGACTTCCTCGAAGATGTCGTCGACGCGCGCCAAATTTTGTTTCGAGCTTTCGAGGCGCAGCTCGGCGAGGCGCTTCTTCGTCTTGAAGCGCGTAATGCCGGCGGCCTCTTCAATAATGGACCGGCGATCGTGCGGCTTCGAGCTCAGCAACTGGCCGATGCGCTCCTGCCCGATGATCGCGTAGCTCTCCGGGCCCAGGCCCGTGCCCATGAAGATGTCCTGAATGTCGCGCAGCCGGCACAGCTTGCCGTTCAGCAGGTACTCGCTCTCGCCGGTGCGGAACAGGCGGCGCGTGATGACGATCTCGCCCTTTTGCGGCGTCGAATGAAACTTGCGGCGTCGAATTTTCAGAACTACCTGCGGTGGGGCCAACTGCGCCTCCGCCGCCCCGTCAGCCGATGCGGAAGGCACTGGCCTTGGTCCTGGAGCGTCGTCGGATTCTTCTTCGAGAACAACGCCCGGCTGTTCTGCCGACGCGATCTCATCCGCCTCCGCGGCACGCTGCTTGCGCACAGCGTCTTCGTCCCAATCGGTCGGGCCCTCATGCTCCACATGCACTTCCGGCTCAACCGGAATCGGTCCCTCATACGCGGCCGGGTCCACCATGGTCAGCGTCACTTCCGACATGCCCAGCGCCTTGCGCTCGCGCGTGCCGGCAAAAATCACGTCCGACATGTGGGTTCCGCGCAGCGACTTGGCGCTCTGCTCGCCCAGCACCCAGCTCACGCCGTCCAGGATGTTCGACTTGCCGCACCCGTTCGGCCCCACCACAACGGCGATGCCGGTGCCGCTCAAGGCCAGCTCCGTGCGGTCGCAGAAGCTCTTGAACCCGAGGATGTGGATTTTTTTTAACTTCAGCATGTGCACTCCCGTTGGGGGAATTGAAGACCAATTCGGACGCGACGCGCTGTGATCGTCGCCCGCCCCTCACCCGTTTGGCGGTTACTTTAATTTTCCTTCGATTTCAGACTCTACGGAGCCCGGAAACCAGGGTCAACGAGGGGGAGGGGTGTTTTTGTGGATAATGGGGTCCGGAATCGAGATTTTTTGGGATTCTCCGGGAATCAGCCGAAAACTTCGGATCGGCTGGAATTTCCACCGAGATTTCCACAAGGCAAAGTTCGCCTTTCTACTGGATTTGGCACGTTGTCCCAACAGCCTTCCGGACCACCCGCTCGAGCGCCCGCAACGCCTGCGGCCGGGGAAATCCGGGTCGGCTGGCCAGCCAGATCGTCCGCGCTGAGCGCCCCGCCAGCCGGCGCACGGCGATGTCGCGTCGCTGCAGCGATTCGACAGCGAGGGAGGGAATCAGCGTGGCGCCGTAGCCAGCCGCAACCAGATTCACCAGCGTGTCCAGGGTCGCAGCCTGCATGGAGCCCCGCAGACCGCTGTGCTTGCCATGCTTCGTCCCACAGGCAGCCAACGCCTGGTTGGCCAGGCAGTGGCCCTCAGCCAGAACCAGCAGCTCATCGGCCAGGTCCTCTTCGCGAATCGCATTCTTCTTTTTGGCCAGCCGGTGGCCCGTGGGCAGCGCCGCCATGAGCGGCTCGACGAACACCGCAATCTCGGTGATCTCCGGCGCATCGGCCTTAGTCGCCAGCAGCGCCGCGTCCAGCTTGTGATTGCGCAACGCCTCGATCAGAGCCTGCGTCTGGTCCTCCCAAAGATCGATCGTCAGGCCGGGATACGCCTCGCGCAGCGGCTTGAGGATGTGCGGCATCAGATACGGCGCCAGCGTAGGGATGACGCCAAGCTTAAGCGGCCCCACCAGCGGATCGCACGCAGCCCGGGCTTCATCGCGCATCGAATCGACGGCGTGCAATGCACGCCGGGCATGCTCCAGGATGCGAAGGCCGACCGGCGTCATCTCCACGCGCTTGTTGGTGCGCTCCAGCAGTTGAACGCCCAGCTCCTCTTCAAGCTTGCGAATCTGGCTGCTCAGGGTCGGCTGGCTTATCTCGCACTCCTCTGCTGCCCGCCCAAAATGGCGATGCTCGGCGAGTGAAGCGAGATAAATCAGGTCTCTTACGTTCATAACGACTTAATTGATTCTATCAATCGTTATAGCCATGGACGATTGACCTGATCAATCCTGCTCGCCGAACGTTTGAGCATAGGTTTTGCCATAGGGATAAAAGAGCTCTTTGCGCCCTTCCTTCCACGCGGCCTTCATCTCAGGCGTCGTGATGTCCCAATCCGGACGGCATTTTTGCGTAACGGCGCGGAGATCCTGGCGAAGTTCCTCCATCGTTGGGCGGCCGAAGAACCAATAGCCGTTGTAGACCTTGTGGACGATAAGGCCCGGCTCCAGAACGATGACATGCGGAATCATCGGATTGTGTTCTGCATCGGTATATTCGGCGATGTCGAGGTCCTTTTGCACCACGCGCCCCGCATCCGAAAGAAACGGCCAGTGCGCGCCAACGCCGGAACGATACTCATTCGTAGCAGCGATAGAGTCGGTGCTGATCGTGACCAGACGGCAATATCCAACTTCCATCTCACGGTGTAAATCCACGAGCCGTTCCGCCTGTCGCCGATCCTTGGGGCAAAAGCCTCCGCGGCTGAGCACCAGAACTATGGGATGCTGCCCCTGCAGCTCTGAGAGTTTACGGCGTTTGGCGGTATGGTCCGTTAGTTCGTAGTCAGGAAAAATCGCGCCGGGGACGATATCGGATCGCATACAGAAAACTTCCTTTCACTGTGCCGCTTTCAACAGTTGCTTGCTTACTTCAAGGGATGCCCGTCAGGCGCAAGCTGATTCGGATTTTGATGGCGCGATTGAACAGAAGGCAGGCCGTCAAATACTTTTCAAGCCGGCGCGAAATCTTTCTTGACAATCAATAACCATTTGGCTATGGTTTGTGTGTGAAGCAGGCCTGTCAAAAATCTCACAACGCAAATCAGAAAGGACCAGCCATGCAAATCAAACTCACCAGCGTCTTCGTGGACGATCAGGAAAAAGCTTTGAAGTTTTACACCGACGTTCTGGGCTTCCAAAAGAAAATGGATTTCCCCGGCGGCGGGAACTACAGATGGCTGACGGTGGTCTCCCCCGAAGAACCCGAAGGCGTGCAGCTGGTGCTTGAGGCCAATGCGGGCTTCAACCCTGCCGCCAAGACCTACCAGCAACAGATTCATCAACACGGGATCCCCGCGGCTAACTTCTTCGTCGCCGACGTGCAAAAGGAGTACGACAGGCTGAAGCAACACGGCGTGAAGTTCACCAAGGAGCCCACGAAGACAACGGGATCGACGATCGCGATGCTGGACGATACCTGCGGAAATCTCATTCAGATCACGCACCTCGATTGGTAAGTTGTCTGGTAAGTCGACCAGTAAATTGACTGGTAACACGACGGCGATACGACCCAGGCCCAAGGGGGGCTAAGCATGCAAGCCAAAGCGGACCATCTTTTCAAGGCGCTCGCCGACCCCACGCGCAGGGCCATCTTCGAGGAGTTGACCCGGCGCGGCGAGCAGACCGTCCACGCCTTGACTCGCTATGCCGGCGTATCGCAGCCTGCCGTCTCCAAGCACCTCACCGTGCTGAAGCGGGCAAAGCTGGTGCGGCATCGCCACGAAGGTCGCGAGACTCACTATCGCGCCCAGCCTGACTCCCTGGCCCCGGTGGTAGATTGGCTCAATCTCTACGGCGCATTCTGGCGCGACCGGTTTGACCGTCTTGAAGACCTTTTGAAAAGGATGGAGCCATGACAAATTCCGAGACGAATGCAACGACCAGTTCGAAGCCCGATTGCAAGTCCGATTCAGCAGCGACCAACGCAGCCGAGAATCCCGGTACGCTCGTCGTCGAGCGAATATTTCCGCACCCGCCGGCAAAGCTGTGGCGCGCGCTGACCGAAAGCACGCTCCTCGCGCAGTGGATGCTGAACAACGACTTCGAGCCGGAGGTCGGCCGTAGATTTCAGTTCCGCGCCGAGCCTAAGCCGAACTGGAACGGCGTCGTCGACTGCGAGGTGCTCATCGTCGAGCCGCTGCGCAGCCTGTCCTATACATGGGGCGTCGGCGACATGCACTGGGTCATCCTCTGGACCTTGACTCCAGAAGAGAACGGTACGCACGTACGCATGGAGCAGTCAGGTTTCAGCCCCGAGCAGAAGGCGAATTATCAAGGCGCCAAGTGGGGCTGGCAGAAATTCTTCAGCAGCTTGGAGCATATTCTGGAACAGGTCCTCGACCGTGTTCCGGAGAATGCAGGCGGGAGATCGAAATGAACACGAAAACAAAAACCATTCTCTATTGGTTCACCACGGTATCCGTAGCCATGCCCATCGGAAGCGGCGGCGTCGGACAGATGATGCAATTTCGCGCCAACCCCCATGGAGTCGTGCCCGTCCTTGGCTATCCAATGTACTTCTTCGCCATCCTCGGAATCTGGAAGGTGCTCGGAGCCATCGCCATCCTTGTCCCGCGTTTTCCGCGGCTCAAGGAATGGGCCTATGCTGGCATCTTCTTCGATCTTACCGGCGCCGCCGCGTCCTGCGCCGCCGTCGGCGGCTACGGCGCGTACGCCTTCCACGTCGTCGCCCCACTGATCATCGCCGGTTTTATGATGGCGTCATGGGCGCTGCGTCCCCCAAGCCGGACTCTCGGCGCCCTGTTTCCAGCAACCAACGGCAGATCCGCATCGAGGATCAGCGAGGTTGCACGCCACGCCGAGCACAGCTAAATTAAGTGCGAGCGTTTGGAGTCCTACATGAAAAAGCCTGTCGCAATTGAATCCGCCTCTGCCCTCATCGACGCGAAGATCAACGAACTCGGAGACTGGCGCGCAAAGACCTTCACGCAAGTGCGCAAAATCATCCACGCGGCGGACCCAGAGATCGTCGAAGAGTTGAAGTGGATGGGCACACCGGTCTTTTCTCACAGCGGCATCGTCTGCACCGGCGAGACATATAAGAAAGCCGTCAAGCTGACATTCGCGAAAGGCGCGTCGGTGGAGGACCCTTCCGGTCTGTTCAACTCCAGCCTCGACGGAAATGTCCGGCGCGCCATCGACATTCACGAAGGCGAAAAGATCGATGAAGCAGCCTTGAAGGCTCTCATCCGCGCGGCAGTAGCGCTCAATCTCAAGAGCAAGCAGGCCAAGAGTAAGCCAAAGCCGCAGCGAGCCACCCGCAAACAGACCAACTAACTCCATCGCAGGTCCCGGCTCGATCTCTCACTTCACTCGCTTGAAGTCCAATGTCGCCAGATTCATCTGCCCCTGCTCGACGATATGAATCGTCAGCACGTTCTTTCCCGCCGCCAGGTGAACCCTGGCGATGTTCGACGCCACATTCCAGTGGTGCCACTGCCGCCAGGCAACCGGATCATTGGCATCGTAGGTCGACTGAATGGTCAGCGGCTCAGTCGCCGGCGCGCCATTCACATCGATCGAAATCGCTCCGCCGCGATTCGACGTATAGAGCAGATCGGCGCTGTAGTCGCCCGCTTCGGCCGCATCGACCGTCACATTGAACCACTCGCCGGGCACGGTCCACCCAACATAGAGCAGATCGGCCGCCGGCGTGACCTTGTCATACTGCGTGTCGTCGATCTGCGGATTGCGACCGAACTTGGTGTAGGAGGTATCGACGCCTTCGCCAATTCGGAATTCATTCAGATAGCTTCCGTCAGCAGGATTCAACTCGCCGCTGCCGTGATTCTTGGCGTCCGTGTCGTGATAAGCGACGCCCTCGCCGCCCAGATCGTAGTAGGCGCAGGTCACCTTGCCGGGTACTTTTTGTGCGCCGCCGTCATAGCGAGCATCGTGATAGGGCAGCCCTTTGTACGAGCGCAGGAAGTCCGCGCCAGGCGCAGGGGCGGC
>DATHNJ010000217.1:0-12464 GCA_035486155.1 Occallatibacter sp.
CGGAACGTGAGCCGTCGCCCGCTCCAACCCGCCGGCCAAGCGGAACCGCAACGCCCGCCGATTCGTATAGCGAGATGTGTGTTCCAGACCGATAAGCGCGCGTGAGGCGTCAAAACAACGCGGCCCGATCGCAGACTCCCATGAAACGATCGGGCGCCGATACGGTCTGGCCCTTAGGCGGTCATGATGGCGAAATTTCTCCTCTTCTGCATCCTCTTTGTTCTCTGCTGGCCCATCGCGCTGCTCGCGCTCGTCCTGTATCCGCTGGTCTGGTTGCTGCTGCTGCCGTTTCGGATCGTCGGCATCGCCGTCGGCGGCGCGCTTGAGTTGGTGAGCGCCATCATCTTTCTTCCCGCACGCGTGCTACGCGCAATCTGACTTTCTTTTTCTCCGTTCATCGCGACTCGCCGGCCGTCGGCCTTCCGCCGCAGCGGCCCCATGCTTTAGCTTGGCCTTATGGCAGGCATTTCCCTATCGTTGCAGGGCAAGGTCGCGTTGGTCACCGGCGGCTCGCGCGGCATCGGCGCCGAAATCGTCCGGCTTTTCTCTGCGGCTGGCGCACGCGTCGCTTTCAACTACCGGCAGGCCCGCGAACAGGCCGAAGGCTTAGTCGCTGAGTGCGGCGGTCCCGCGCGCTGCGTGGCCTTCGAACAGGAGCTCAGCTCTCCCGCCGACGGCCGCGCTCTCGTTGCGAAAACCACAGACGTCTTCGGCCAGATCGATATCCTCGTCGCCAATCATGGCGTCTGGCCGCCTGATGACGCGCCCATCGCGCAAATGTCGGATGCCCAATGGCGCCGCACCCTCTCCATCAATCTCGATTCGATCTTCGGCCTGGTGCAGGCTGCCGTCGCACGCATGCAAGCGCAGCCTCCGACCGTCGATGGCGTTCGCGGGCATATCGTCCTCATCAGCTCCACTGCAGGTCAGCGCGGCGAGGCCTACCACGCGGACTACGCCGTAACCAAAGGCGCGCTGATTAGTCTTACAAAGAGCCTGTCAAGCGAGCTCGCGCCTCAGGGGATTCGCGTAAACTGTGTGGCGCCGGGCTGGGTAGCAACCGAAATGTCCGCAGATACGTTGAATGATCCCCAATTGGGGCCAAAGATTGCTGCCGGCATTCCCGTGGGCCGCCCAGCGACGGTGCGCGAGATCGCCGGGCCGGTGCTGTTTCTTTGCACGCCGTTAGCCGGTTTTATCAGCGGAGAGATCTTGAACGTCAATGGCGGCGCAGTGCTGGTTGGATAGGAATCTCGGGATGACGGATGGAGCTAAATTGAGACGCAGAGTTCTGATTCTGGCCATCGCCGCAATCTTCTTCGCGGCGCCCGTGTCTACGCTGACTCAAACCGAAGATGACGCCGCAAAGAACGCGCAGAAGGCCAGGGCCGTACTCAACCAGATGGTGCAGGCGCTCGGCGGCCAGGCCTGGCTCGACATGCAGAACCAGATGCGGCAGGGACACATCGCCGCCTTCTTCCATGGCCAACCCGATCTAGGCACCACCGACATCTGGGAGTATCACCAGTGGCCCGATCACGACCGCACTGAAGTCACGAAGCATCGCGATGTGGTGGAGTTCTTCATCGGTCACGAGGGCTGGGAGGTCACCTATCGCGGCAAGAAGGCCATGCAAAAGGACATCCTCGACGATTTTCTGCGCCGCCGCGATCATTCCATTGAAGTGGCCGTAAAAGTGTGGATGAAAGATCCACAGACGATCCTCGTCTATGAAGGCCAGGCCATGTCGGAGCGCCATCTCGCCGAGCAGGTCACCCTGATCTCTTCGCAAAACGAATCGATCACCATTCAACTCGACCAACAGACGCACCTGCCCCTGCGCAGAAGCTTCCAGTGGCGCGACCCGATTTACAAAGACAAGAACACAGATGCAGAAGAGTACGACGACTACCACACCATCGAAGGCTTTCCTACGCCGCTGAGTATCACGCGTTTGAAAAACGACGAGATGGTGCGCCAGTTTTACATCACGAAGGTCGAATACAACCGCCCGCTGCCGAATGATTTCTGGAACGTGGATACTACGTCGCAAAAGATCAAGAAGTAGTCTGCGATCGCAACGCCGGCCACGCGAAATTTAACAGCAGGCTCTAAGTCAGGATTAGTTTCCCTGTATCTTCGCCTGGGTAACCTTCGGTCTTTTCGCGGTATGAAACAGGCGTTCACGTCGCTGACCCAATCGAGCCATCGGTTCGGCCACTATTGACGGCGGCGACGCCTCAATTAGGCTCTCACCTCATCTATATCCCACGTATGTTGTAGGTTATGACCAGATTGTCTCCTTGCTTCGCCTTCTATATTCGTGAAAAATGAACTCGCGTCATGGGGAAGAGTTACTTGTTAAGAAACGCTCCCCGATCGCGAATGGGCCCTGTCCTTTCATCGCTGAAGTTTTCGCTGATTGGTTACCTATGACTCTCTCAGATTTCGATCCGGTCAAGAGGTCTGACGTACTGCGCAAGCCCTGGCGTCGTACTGCGCTACGCCTGGAAAAGTCCGCTTCCGAAGCGGGCAGTATGACGCCGCCGGAAGGCGAGGACCCACGCGCCGGCTCTATCGACGACGATCTGCGCAAGCAAATGCTGTCTTACGCACAGCGCCACGATATTCAGACTGGCCTGCTGAACTACCAGGCCTTCCAGGAATCGCTGGGATGGCTTTTGCAGGAGAGGCAACCCAGCCAGGAGATCGCGCTCGTCTGGATCGACATTCTTAACCTGCGCAAGGAATTTTCGCTTTGGGGAAGCGCCGGAACCGACGCCCTCGTGCGCCATATTGCCGGTGAGCTTCGCAGCGTCGTGGGGCCGGATGCAGTTCTGGGGCGTTTTAGCGGCCGCTGCTTCCTCATCTGTATGCACGGAGCAAAGTTGAGCCAACATGCGCGGCGACGCATTCAGTCCGTCGTCGACGCCATTACGCCTATGCACTTTGGCGGCGCGCAGATGAAGCCAGAAACCGCTGCGGGCGTAGCGTTCTTCCCCTCCGATGCATCGTCTGCCGAAGATCTGGTTCGTTTCGCCAGCCTCGCCGCCAGTCGCGCCGCGCAGATCAAGAGCCAGACCGTCGTCTCCTTCAGCGCCGCGATGAATAACCTCGTCATCCACGATCACAAGATTGAAACCGAGATGCGCAAAGGCCTCGACGAGGGCCAGTTCAGCATTCACTACCAACCGTTGATCGACTTGTCCACGGGACGCATTGCAGGCGCTGAAGCGCTGATGCGGTGGAATCACCCCACCTGGGGCAACGTGGCCCCCAATGAGTTCATTCCGGTGGCCGAGCGATCCGATCTTATCCACAGAATCTTCGAATTTGGTTTGAGGACTGCGCTGGCCGATGGGGAGAGCTGGCGCGCCCAGGGCATTGCTCCGCCGCTAACCACGGTCAATGTCTCGGCCGCCAACATGAAGGCCGAAGGCTTCAACTACCAGATACGCCGCATCCTCGCCGAGTACGCGATCCAGCCTACGGAATTGGAAATGGAAGTGACCGAATCGTTACTCTTTGAGGACGAAGATCTGTTTGTGACGCGCGTACATCAATTGAAGGCCATCGGCCTGCGCGTCAGCATCGACGACTTCGGCACCCGCTACACCGGCTTCAATGTCCTGAAGCAACTGCCTCTCGATACGATGAAGATCGACAAGTGCTTCATCCGCGGCATCCATCATTCGCACGAGATGCGCGCTCTGTGCGAGACCATCGTAGCCATGGCCAAGCAGATGAAGCTGCGCACCGTCGCCGAGGGCATTGAAGAGGCAGGCGAACTGGACGTCGTCCGCCGCATCGGTTGCGATATGGGACAGGGCTATCTCTTCCGTAAGCCGATTCCGCAGGCCGAATTTACCGAACTGCTTCGCGCCTGGCCTGCACAGTTGCAGAAGTGGACCTCGCCGCACAATGAAGAAAGCGACGACGATCTGCTTCAGCTCGGCGCATAAGGCGCTCCGGAATTTCTCCCTTTGCCGTTCGTTATAATCCTGACGAGCGCATTGCAGCACGCCGCACGCCGTCTGGAGCCGGAGAATGAAGTTCGACATCCAGGAAATCCTGGAATTCCTGCCACATCGCTACCCGTTTCTATTGATCGATCGAATCGTCGAGTTTGAACCGACCAAGCGTCTGGTGGCGATCAAGAACGTGACCATCAATGAGCCCTTTTTCCAGGGTCACTTTCCCGGATATCCCATCATGCCGGGCGTGTTGGTCGTGGAAGCAATGGCCCAGGCCGGCGGCATCATCATGATGGCCGAGTTGCCCGATCGCCACCAGAAGCTGGTTGTCTTCACCGGCATCGAGCGCGCCAAGTTCCGCCGTCCCGTGACGCCCGGCGATCAGTTGCGCATCGAAGTCGACGTCCTGGCGTTCCGTTCCCGTGCAGGACGCATCCAGGGCCGAGCGTTGGTGGACGGCAAGGTGGCTTGCGAAGCGACGCTGACCTGCCAGGTGGTTCCCCGCGAGCGCCGCGCGCCGAGCAGTTCGGCCACCGACGCTTCCCCGGAGGAAGACAAAGCGCCCGAGGCGGTGGGTGCGGAGTGAGCATTCATCCGAGCGCGATCGTGGCTCCCGGAGCAGTCGTTCCTGAATCCTGCACGATCGGACCCTATTCCACCATCGGGCCGGAGGTCGTTCTCGGCGAGAACTGCGTTCTCATCTCGCATGTCGTTCTCGACGGGCGCACCCGCATCGGCGCGCGCAACACGTTTTATCCCTTCGGCAGCATCGGCGTCGCCCCACAAGACCTGAAGTACAACGGCGAGCCGACCGAAACCGTCCTCGGCGACGACAACACCATCCGCGAGTGCGTCACCATCAGCCGCGGAACCGTCAAAGGCGGCGGCGTCACCCGCATCGGCTCCGGCAATCTCCTCATGGCTTACGTCCACATCGGCCATGACAGCGTCGTGGGCAGCCACTGCATTCTGGCCAACGCCGCCACCCTGGCCGGCCACGTCGTCATCGAGGACTACGCCAGCGTCGGCGCCTTCAGCCCCATCCATCAGTTCTGCACCGTCGGGCAATACGCCTTCATCGGCGGCGGAACCATCGTGACCCAGGACGTGCTGCCGTTCTCGCTGACATCCTCTCAGCGCGAGAACAAGGCATTCGGCATCAATAAGGTCGGACTTACGCGGCGCGGCTTTACGCCCAAACGTCTTCAGACCTTGCAAAAAGCCTTTCGCTACCTGCTCGCAGCCAAACTCAATACGTCGCAGGCGCTCGAAAAGATCAAGACAATGGAAGGCGACGACGCGGCCATCCTTGCGGCGTTCATCGAAAAGAGCCAGCGGGGAATTATCAAGTAGATGAAACTCGGCCTCATCGCCGGCAACGGCCGTTTTCCGTTCCTCATTCTCGACGCGGCCCGCGCCCAGGGCTTCGCCGTCACCGTTGCCGCCATCCGCGAAGAGACCGACCCCGAAATTAATCACCGCGCCGCCGCAGACGAAAAAATCATCGTCCACTGGCTGTCGCTCGGCGAACTCTCCCGCCTCATCGAGGTCTTTCACAAAGAAGGCGTCTCGATGGCTGTCATGGCCGGCCAGGTCAAGCACAAGCAGATCTTCTCGAGCATCCGCCCCGACTGGCGTCTCGCCAAGCTTCTGCTCAACCTGCGCACCCGCAATACCGACATGCTGCTTGGCGCCGTCGCCAAGGTGCTCGCCGACGAAGGCATCGAGCTGATTAGCTCCACATCGTTTCTTGAGCCGCTGCTGGCGCAGGAAGGCGTACTGACCGAGCGCGCACCCACGGACGAAGAGCGCAAGAACATTGACTACGGCATGTCTGTGGCAAAGGCTCTTGCCGGATTCGACATCGGCCAGACCGTCGTCGTCGCTGCGCAGGCCTGCGTCGCCGTCGAGGCCATGGAAGGCACCGATGCGACCATCGATCGCGCCGGAAAGTTGATGCAGTCGATGGAAGAAGAGGCGTCCACCCTCGATCGCCGTTTGACCGTGATCAAAGTAGCAAAGCCGAACCAGGACATGCGCTTTGATGTGCCCGTCATCGGCATCCGAACCATCGAGACCATGATGCAAGCCGGCGCCGGCTGTCTATCCGTTGAAGCGGGCCGCACATTGCTCTTCGATCGCGAGATGTTGCTAATGAAAGCTAATCAAGCGGGCATTGCCATTGTGGCTGTTCAGCGCTGATACTGTGGGCTGCAGGACTTTGCCCGCTTCCTTCGCTCTAACTGAGTCGAGACTTGGCCCAGGATCGTCTCATCAAAATGGAGGTTCGTCGTGAGAAAATTCATTCTCCCAGCTTTCGCCATTGCTCTGGCGCTCGGTGTTGCTCAGAACTCCGCTAACGCCGCCGATGATTCCCTGCCCGCTGTTGGGCAGTCCGCTCCCACGTTCACGCTGCCCTCGCAGACCGGCGAATCGGTCTCCCTCGACAGCTATCACGGCAAGTGGGTCGTGCTCTACTTCTACCCCAAAGATATGACCACCGGCTGCACGATTGAAGCCCACAACTTCCAGCGCGACCTCTCCAAGTTCGAAGCGGACAACGCCGTGATCCTCGGCGTAAGCGTCGATACCGTCGATAGCCACAAGCAGTTCTGCACCAAGGACGGGCTGACTTTCCATCTGCTCGCCGATCCTGATCACAGGGTCGTCGACGAGTACGGCTCGCTCGGTCACTTTGGCGCGTTCACCATCGCGAACCGCAACACGTTCCTCATCGATCCCCATGGCAAGATCGTCAAGGTCTGGACCAAGGTCGATCCGTCGCATCACTCCGAGGATGTCCTGGCTGCTCTGGCCGAAATCAAGAAGTAGCGCCCTTCCACCGCAGGCACGGGGGTTCGAAGAACGACATGCCGGAGAGTCTCGCGCGAAGATTTCGAGCCGATCTGGATGAGATTCATCGGACCCTCATCGCCCTCCCGATTGAAATAGCCGACCTGCCCTGGCGCGACGGCGGGTGGACCCGCAGACAACTTATCGGGCATCTTCTCGACTCAGCCGCGAACAATCGCCAGCGCTTCGTCCGCGCCGCGATCGACGGCCAGTACCGCGGACCCAAGTATGCGCAAGACGCCTGGGTCGACATCCATGGCTACGCCAACCAACCGTGGGGCATGCTCTTGTCCTGGTGGGAAGCCGAGCACGAGATTCTCATGGCCGTGGTCGACAACATCCCCGAGGGAAAACTGGGAGCACAGTGCGTAATCGGAGACGACGCGCCTGTTTCGCTTCGCTTCCTCATCGAAGACTACGTCAGCCATCAGCGCTGGCATTTGAAACAGATGACGATGGGAACCAATCTCAGCGAAGAGCAGAAGCAGTTCGAAGTCTGAAATAAAATCCGAATTTTGGGCGCAAAAAAGCCCGCCGTAGCGGGCTTTTTTGCTTGCCTTGTCTTTCAGTTATTGTCTTTCGGTTGCCTTACTACTTCTTCTTGGCAGCCTTCTTTGCTGCTTTCTTCACAGCCTTCTTCACTGCCTTCTTTGCCGCCTTCTTGGCAGGAGCTTTCTTCGCAGCTGCCTTCTTGACGGCCTTCTTTGCGGTTTTCTTAACGGCCAACTTTTTACCTCGTTTAGTGGGTTTGGTGGCGCTCTTCTTGACTGCGGCCTTCTTGGCCGCAACCTTTCCGCCCTTAGCGCCAACAGCTTTCTTTACGGCGGATTTCTTGGCGGCCTTTTTGGCCACAACCTTTTTCGGAGCCGCTTTCTTTGCTGGCTTTTTCACCGGCTTCTTGATCGCCGGCCGCGGCTCAGGTATCTCGGCAATGACGATGACCGTTTCTTCCTCTACGCCCTCATCGTCGTCCGAGGAGGTAAGTACGCCGGCGGTTTCGACCTCATCATCTTCCTCGAAATCGTCTTCTTGATCGGAGTCGAGGTCGAACGGCTCCGCATCTGGTTCGCCGTTACTCATCGCGTACATCCTGTACACATCTTCCATCCGATTGCCTCCAGCGGACCCGCCGCTGATCTTGAGTCTTCGCAACGCGCGCATCTTGCGCTGCATGCGGAAGCTGTTTTCGAAACAGCTTCGAGACATAAGCTATCACAACATCAGTGCAATGCGAATCTTCTTCGTCTCAATTTTTTGCGTTCGTACTTATTGCGCGGCCTGTTTGTGCGTGGTCGGCTTGCGCTTCGTCGCTGGATGCGATCCCGATTTGCCTTGCGTGCGAGCCTTCGATCCGGCGTGCGCCGCGCTTGAATGCTGCGCTGCGCGCGCCTTCTTCTTGCCCGTCGCAGACCCTGATTTTGCGCCGGCCTTCGTCCCGGTCTTTGTCCCAATCTTCGTCTTTGACGGCGGGCCGTCACGAAGGCTTGCCGAAGCAGACGTTCCCCGAGCGCGGCTGGATGTCGACCGCGTACGGACTACGCGCGCCGGCTCGGCAATGCGCAGCCGTTTCCCCGGAGCAACTTTGTAGCCGCTCAGGTGATTCCAGCGCCGCAACTGAGTGAGCGAAACCCCGAACCGGTCTGCAATCGATACCAGTGTGTCGCCCCTCCGCGTCGTATAGAGCAAGCTGTGCGAGGACGAGACCATCACCGGCGCGGTGGGAACGACCACCGCCTCGATGCCGTCCAGGCTCGCGCTTTCAGAGAGTTGGTTCGCCGCTGCAAGTTCGGAAACCGACACATGATAGCTGCGCGCCACCGAGTCCAGCGTGTCGTTCGCGACTACCGTGTGATACCGCCAGGCATCGCGCTTGCTCTCCGGAATCGACGCGATCCGCTTTTGAAACAGCTCCGCGCCTCCAGCCGGCAAATGCAGGTCAAAAGTGTCGTCGGGAGGGGTTGCCATCCGCAGCAGGCTGGGATTCAGCGCCTCCAGCTCATCGATCGGCGCTCCCACGAGATCGGCCGCCAGCCGCAGATCCACGGAATAGTTGATCGTCACCGTGTCCGTCACCACCGGCGGATCGAGCGTGATTTCATCAAAACCGTATTGCTTCGGATGGTTGGCGATGATGATGGCAGCCAGAATCTCCGGGACGTAGTTGGCGGTTTCGCGCGGCAGTTCATTGCGCTTGTAGAGTTCCCAGAAGTCCGCGTAGCCGGTTCTCTGCACCTCGCGCTGAATGTTGCCTGTGCCGTGATCGTAAGCGGCCATGGACAGATACCAGTCGCCCAATTGGGCGTAGATGAACTTCATGTAGCGGGCGTAGGCGCGCGTCGATTTCTCCGGATCGAAACGCTCGTCGACATAGGCGTTGCGCTTCAGGCCGTAACTTCCATAGGGCATGAACTGCCACATGCCGCCGGCGCGCGAGCCCGGATTGACCGCTCTGGGCTGAAAACCAGATTCGGCTACCGCCAGATAGATCAGATCGTGCGGCACGCCTTCATCGGCCATCGTCCGCTCGATCATGCCCTTGTAACGGCCATAACGCTGGAACGAGTGCAGCAGGGTGTTGTGTCCCTTCTGTGTATTGGCGAAGAAGTTGATGAACGCGGCAACATAATCGTTCACCACCAGCGGCAGATCGGATTTGGTGGTAGCCAGATCGCTCTTGGCCTTGGCCACGATATTCGGATCGACGGCAAAGGTCACGTCGTTGGCCACATCGGCAGGCGCCGGCTCCTCCTTCGGCGCAAAGCCATTGCCCTGCTTCAACGCCTCCATCTCCAGCCCATTCACGGCGTCCACAACGTGATCGAACTCGTCCTGCAGCCGTGAATCCGCCTTGATATCGAGGCCGCTGCCCAGCATCAGATCGACGGCGCGGTCGAAAGCAGCCTTGGCCTCGGGCAAATCGCCTTTGCGGTAATCGGCCTGGCCCTCTGCAAACGCTTGCTCCACCTGCCCGATCAGCGCCTGCACTTGATCGTTCTGCGCAGGCTTGGACTGCTCAGGCGCCGAAACCTTCGACTGTTGTGCAGCCGGCGCCGGCAATTCGGGCGCAGTCGATTGCGGAGAAGCTTTCTGCGGCGCCTTGGCTTTTTCGGTGGGCGTGCAACCAGCCATCAAGAGGGCCAGCGCAAAGCACGGAATGGTGCGAAACAAAACTCGGCTCATGGGCAAAATCAAAAGCGGCCAACCCCACCGCGTGCAGGCCACGCCAGGCGCGATATGAAACCTTTAGCCGATGATAAGCTATGCGATGGAGGTAGACTCCAGCCGTATCTTCGGCGGCAGCCCTCTATTTCTGTTGTTTAGAACGGTTCTCCCGTGCTGTGGAACCCAACCGGCCCGCTGGCGACAGTCTCCGGCTGACTCTTCAACCAACAGCACATCAATGGAGAGCTGACGAAACCCCTCATGGATGCACGCTTCCTTCGCAACTTCGCGATCATTGCCCACATCGACCACGGAAAGTCGACGCTGAGCGACCGTCTTCTGGAGTTGACCGGATCGGTTACCGGCCGTGAGATGCAAGCCCAGATCCTCGACGCCATGGACCTGGAACGCGAGCGCGGCATCACCATCAAAGCCCACGCCGTGCGCATGATGTACAAGGCGAAGGACGGTAATACCTATCAGCTCAACCTGATCGATACTCCGGGACACGTCGACTTCAGCTACGAAGTCTCGCGGTCTCTGGCCTCGTGCGAAGGCGCGTTGCTTGTTGTAGATGCGACCCAGGGCGTGGAAGCGCAGACCCTGGCTAACGCCTACCTCGCCATCAATCACGGTCTCGAAATCATTCCCGTCATCAACAAAATCGATCTGCCCTCCGCCGACATCACGCGCACGCAGGAGGCGATCGAAAAGGCTGTTGGGTTGGACGCAACTGATGCCATTCCGGTAAGCGCCAAGACCGGCCAGGGCGTCGATGATGTGCTCGAAGCCATCGTGCATCGGCTCCCTCCACCTACCGGCGATCCAAACGCGCCGCTGCAGGCGCTCGTATTCGACTCGTGGTTCGATGCCTACCGCGGCGTCATCGTGCTGGTCCGCGTGATGCAGGGAACCATGCGCAAGGGCCAGCGCATCCGCTTCATGTCCAACGGCAAAGCCTTCGACGTCGACTCTATGGGCGTGCTGATGCCCAAGCCGGTCGAGATCGGCGCGCTCTCGGCGGGCGAAGTCGGATTCTTCGCCGCCACCATCAAGAATGTCAGCGATACCCGCATCGGCGACACCGTAACCGAAGACGCGCGGCCCGCCGGGGCGCAGTTGCCCGGTTTTGAAGACATCAAGCCGATGGTCTTCTCCGGCCTCTATACCGTCGATTCGCACGAGCACACCCTCCTGCGCGACGCCCTCGAAAAACTGCGCCTCAACGATTCGTCCTTCTTCTTCGAACCCGAGAGCTCGGTCGCATTGGGCTTCGGTTTTCGCTGCGGCTTCCTCGGCCTGCTCCACATGGAGATCATTCAGGAGCGCCTGGAGCGCGAGTATGAACTCGATCTCATCACTACCGCGCCCGGCGTCCGCTATCACATCACTCTGACCGACGGTTCCGTGATCGAGGTCGACAACCCCTCGCGCTGGCCTGAGCCGACAAACATCGAGAGCATCCGCGAGCCGGTCATCACCGCGAAGATCCTCACCAACGAAGAGTACGTCGGCGGCATCCTGAAACTCGTCGAAGAAAAACGCGGCCGCCAGATCAACTTCGAATACGTCACGCCCACACGCGTGATGTTGACGTACGAATTACCGCTGAACGAGATCGTCCTGGACTTCTACGACCGGCTCAAATCCATCTCCCGCGGTTACGCGTCGCTCGACTACCAGCTCGCCGGCGAGTGGGAATCGCCCATGGTCAAGATGGACATCCTCGTCTCCGGCGAACCAGTGGACGCGCTCTCCATCATCGTCCATCGCGACTTCGCCTACGAACGCGGCAAGGCCCTGGTGTCGAAGATGCGCGAACTGATCCCGCGCCAGCAATTTGAAGTGGCGATTCAGGCTGCCATCGGATCCAAAGTTGTCGCCCGCGAGACCGTAAGCGCCCTGCGCAAAAACGTCCTCGCCAAGTGCTACGGCGGCGATATCTCTCGAAAACGCAAGCTCCTCGAGAAGCAAAAAGAGGGCAAAAAGCGCATGAAGCGGATCGGCAAAGTGGACATTCCACAGGAAGCGTTTTTGGCCGTCCTGCGAGTGGGCGAGGACAGCCAAAAATAGACCTCGTTTACCCGTAATCGAGGTCACCTCAGTCACTTCTCGTTAACGACAAATTGTGGAAAGCTTGTGGAGCTCCGAGAATGGGACGCCCACCGCGGAAGAAAATTCCGCGCGTGGTGGCGCTGGCGCTTCTCTCTGAAATCGAATGATTTAGTAGCGTTAACAGAGCCGCTGGTCGATTGGCAAGAGGAAACTGCTCACTTTCTCCCAAAAACTGGAAGAAGCGATCCACAATTTTTTCCACAGGCAATAGAGGGAGAAATTTCGACAGCCCGCACATGCAATGCGAGCTCCTGAATGGCCTAAGGAATGCTATGCAGACGGGCCCCCGAAATGGAGGCCCAATCTGACTTCACAGACCCTAGTTCTAGTGGGCGCCGGGCGCCTTGGGCGCTGGAGCCG
>DATHNJ010000218.1:0-11736 GCA_035486155.1 Occallatibacter sp.
TCCTTAGTACGAGAGGACCGGGATGGACGAACCTCTTGTGTTCCAGTTGTCCTGCCAAGGGCACGGCTGGGTAGCGAAGTTCGGTTGTGATAACCGCTGAATGCATATAAGCGGGAAGCACGCTCTAAGATGAGATCTCCCTGAAGGGCCCAGGAAGACGACCTGGTTGATAGGCTGGATGTGGAAGCGCAGTAATGCGTGTAGCTTACCAGTACTAATCGCCCGTTCGGCTTGTCCATAGAATTAACTCCGCGCAGTTATGCGCCGGAGATACTCTTCGACAGGCCTTGTACGTCCCCAATCAATTTTGTTGCAAATGCTTCTAACAAGTTCTTGTGGCGCTAGATTGCCGCCGCGTTCCTCGAATGGGCCCGGGAGAAACTATCCGGGAGGTTTGAGATGTGCGGCAGGCTGCGGATCAACCAATCCGCCAGGCGCTATCAGAATATTCAAGGCGGCCTGCAGATCCCTCGCGAAAAGCGCTCGGGATTGCGGCTGGAGGCTCACGGAGCTTTGCTCCTCGCGCCTTCAAAACGCCTCAATTTGCCGGTGAGCATACTGCGAGGGATCACCCGTTCCCATCCCGAACACGGAAGTTAAGCCTCGCTGGGCCGATGGTACTGCACGGGCGACTGTGTGGGAGATTAGGTGATCGCCGGCAATAATCTAAAGAAAAGGCCATCCTTTGCAGGATGGCCTTTTTGCGTTTGGCGCTTTTCCGCGCAGATCATCCGATCAAAGGTTCGCGCCGCGATTGCCCGTGATCAGGCGCAACAAGAACGTGAGCACAACTGCGCCCAGGGTCGCGATGATGATACTCATCACGAGCCCGTGCTGACCGACTCCGCCCAGGCCCATATGCGTGGTGAGAAATCCGCCCACCAGCGCGCCGACCAAACCGACCACCATGTCCATGAGAAAACCAAAGCCGGAGCCCTTCATCAGCTTGCCGGTCAGCCAGCCTGCTATCACGCCGATGATGATCCAGGCAATCAATCCATGCCCCATGTTGTACCCTCCCAGGAACTAAAGGACTTGAAACCAAATTGCGCTCCAACTTGAGCACAGGGAGGGAGACTTACGCAAGAAAAAACTCAGGCGCGTAGCCGGGCGCAGGCGCGCCGCAGATCGGAGCCAGAACAGTCGTCGTTTGCGAACGGACTAGACGATCGCTTCCACGCCCGCCGGCAGCGCAGGAATGCCACCCGCCGCTTTTGCTTCGGCGACCACGGCGTCGAGGTGCTCCAGCACTTCCGGCACGCTCATGGCGTACATCTCGCGGCGCGCGTCGTAGCCCTCTTCGACGATCTGCTTGAGGTAGCGGCCGGCGATCTGCGCGGTGAGCTGGTCGGTGATGACCTTGCCGCTGCGCTTCTTCTGTTCCACCCACGCGGTGCAGGGAAGCGCGATCCACATCGGACGGCTATTGACGTCGAAGCGCACATCGACTGCATCGGCGTGGCGCGTGGCGATGGCGACGATGTTCGCCTTCCACTTGCAGTGAAGGTCTTCCTTGCTCCAGCGGTCGGTCACGTGGAAATCTTCATACATGCTTCTAGCGTATCGTTCCGCCTGCTCAAACCGCAAGCCGAAGGACAATCGAAGATGAGGCCGCATTCAATTGGTCGGAGCGGATTAGCCTTTCGGCGCGCGGTTTGCAAATCGTCTGCATGTTTTCCGCGCCCCGCCGATGAACTTTGGAGAGGCTGGGCAACGGATGCAGGTTTCGGTCGAAGTCACGGACGAGATGCGCCGCGAAGCGGAGATACGCGGAATTCCAGTCATCGATTATCTTGACCTTGTGATTAAAAAAGGCCGGCAATCTCTCAACGAAGGTCCAGCTCTATCCAACGCGATGGAGCGCATCCGCGCCCTGCGCGGCAAACCAGAAGACCGCGACTAGCACTTACTCCAATGTTTTGACTGCGCCCAACGGGATAGGCTAGTAGCGGTGGACGCTCCAGTTTGCCCGCTGATAGACTGGTAAAGCTGCAGTGGCTGTGCCCCTCCTGTACGGA
This sequence comes from Occallatibacter sp., assembly GCA_035486155.1. Lineage (GTDB taxonomy): Bacteria > Acidobacteriota > Terriglobia > Terriglobales > Acidobacteriaceae > Telmatobacter. The sequence goes on from DATHNJ010000218.1 coordinate 2,019, forward strand.
CCTAGCCTGCAAGTCACTCATCGAAGGACACTAAGACCAAGTGGATACACAAACTCGTCATGCCCTGAAGGGCGACAAATTCGCACAGGCCACGCAGAGCGGCGTTACCTGGATCAGCGGCCATCGCTCGGGCGTCATGCGCATCGTCGTAGTTGTCGCGGTCGTTGTGCTTGTGCTGGCTGGCGCCGGAATCTTTGTGAATATGCGCGCCTCGGCGGCCAGCGCCGCATTGGGCTCTGCTCTGGATGTGTATTCAGCTCCGCTTTTACCTCCTGGAGCGCCGCCCGAGAACGGCGTCTACGCCTCCTCTGCCGATCGTTCGAAGGCCGCGAACCAGAAATTTGTCGCTGTCGCCGATCAGTATGGCTGGCTGTCGGAAGGAACCAAGGCGCATTACTTCGCCGGCGTCACCTACGCCGACCTGGGCCAGAGCGGCCCTGCTGAGACGGAGCTCAAGAAGGCCTCGGATTCATGGGATCGCAATCTCTCCAATCTCGCCAAGGTTGCGCTTGCGGGCCTGTATCATCAGAGCGGCCGTGACGCGCTGGCGATCGACGAGTACAACGCGATCATCGCCAAGCCGTCCGTCACCGTGTCTGCTTCCGTTGCGCAACTCAATCTTGCGGATCTTTACGATGCGACGGGCAAGCGGGATATGGCGCGAGCCTTGTGGGCCAAGATCAAGGACGCCGACAAGCAAGGCGCCGCCGGCGAGATCGCTACGCAGAAGCTGAACGGACCGCAGCAGTAACTTTGCATCCGCCGCCTCACACGAGGCCAACGGGACTGAGCGCTTTTCGATGGGGATGCGTCTGTTGAGGCATGAGCGCTGGCCAATCCGTATTTACCGGTTGGATGGAGATCGCGCCGAGGGCCGTGCACGACGAAGCTCGCCAGGACGTTGAGGAAACGCTCGAGGCCCTCGTGGCCCAGTACGCCACCACTCTGTATCGCGTGGCGTTCTCGATCCTGCGCAATGCCTCCGACGCCGAAGACGCAGTGCAGGAGGCGTTTTTGCGCGTCCTGCGACATCGGGATAGCCTCGACGAAGTCCGCGACCATCGCGTCTGGCTGATCCGCATCGTCTGGAACATCGTGCTCGATCGCAAGCGGCGCGCCAAGACCCGTCCTGAAACCGACGACATCAGCGAATTGGCTCGCGTTCTGCCTACCAATGGACTAAGCGCCGAGCAGCGCGCGGCTGCGGCGCAGCATCATGCGCATGTGCTTGCGTGTGTCGATCGGCTGCCGAGCAAAGAACGCGAAGTGATGGTGTTGTCGGCCTTCGAAGAACTGTCGAGCGTGGAGATTGCGTCGGTCCTCGGCATCACCGAATCGAGCGTCCGATCGCGGCTCTTTCGCGCACGCAACCTGATGGCGGATCTGTTGAACCACGCGAGGACTTCCCGATGAACATCGCCACACGAAATAATCCTGCTAAGGAAATTGCCGCCACGGCAGGCGAAGCTGAATCCACACTGCGGCTGATTGCCAATCTGCCCGCGCCCGAAGGCCTGGAATTGCGTGTGAAGACCGCGCTCCGCAGCACTCCAAAGCGATCGACGGCAAGTCTGTTTGCATGGCCCTCGAGCCCGTTCCGCAGTTGGGCCGAGAGCGCATGGATGAGAGGCGCGGCGGCTGCGGCGATCGTTTGTGTTGTCGTGGGCGGCGGCTGGCGAGTGTATTCACGCGTACAGCCGAAGCCGACCGCGCTGGCTCTGCCTCATGTCGCCGGCGGGTTCTCCAGCGCCGGCGCCGTGCGAACGCCGCATACGCTGGACGGTCCGACGCTGGCCCATCCACAGAAGGATGTCTTGCGCAAGCACGCCGTGGACGCAAAGAAGAAGATGCCGCCACTGGCCGAGAAGCCAGCCGCAGCGCCTGCGCAACAATAGTCTGGCTACTCCTTCGAAAAGGCGCGGACCAGCAAGCCGAGAATCGCCAGAACCGCAGCGCCGATAAAAGCAGGCCGCCATCCATAAACGTAGAAGCCATGCACCAGATGCGACGCCAACAGAATCATCGCCGAGTTGATCACCAGGAGAAATATGCCAAAGGTGAGAATGACGAGCGGGAAGGTGAGCACCTTGAGCACAAAGCCCAGCGTTGCATTCAGAAATCCGATGACCACAGCGGCGATCAAGGCGGCTTGAAGCCCGGTGACGAAAAATCCCGGTACGATGCGCGAAACCAGCATCAACGCGATGGCGGAAAGCAGCCAGTGAACCAGCATCCGAAACATGTCTGTAACGCTTCTCCTTCCAAGGGCGCAAGACGGCAGTGACTTGATGGTTACGATATAGCATGGGCGTCGGAAAAGCCTACGGCAAACTTTCCGATACCCTTTGGTGTCTAACTCTGCAAAGAGGCGCTTCTCGCTGACTGTAAACAACGGCAATTACGGCACTTATGGCATGGTGGCGACAACGGTCGCCTGGCTGGCGCTGCTCGCTCCCACGCCGGTCGCGGCCCAGTCTGCACAGCAAGCCCAGCGTTCCGGGCCGCCTTTGCCGGACGTCCGCGCATTGATCCTAGAGGTGCAGGCGCATCAGCGGCAGCTCGACAAAGTCCGCGAGTCCTACACCTACACTTCGCTGCAGACGACGCAGGACATCGACTCCGGCGGGCAGGTGAAGAAGACCGAGACCGAGGAGCACGAGGACTTCTTCGTCAACAGCCACATCGTTGAGCGCACCGTAAAACGGGATGGCAAACCGCTGAGCGATCACGACGAGCAAAAGGAAACCGAGCGAGTCACGAAGCTGGTGAAGAAGGCCGAAGAGACGCCACCGGGCCAGCCGTTGGAAGGGCCGACGATCAGCGTGAGCCGCCTGCTCGACATCATGGATCTGCGCAACGAGCGGCGCGTCATGTTTCGCGGACGGCCGACGATCGTATTTGACTTTGTCGGACGCAAAGACGCCAAGACGCATGGGCTGGCCGAGGACGCGTCGAAGAAACTGCAGGGAACCGTGTGGATTGATGAAGCAGACCGGCAGGTGGCGCATCTCGAGGTGAGCTTCATCGACAACTTTCACGTGGTCGGCGGACTATTCGCCAATATTCAGAAGGGCTCGAACTTCCACTTCGACCAGGAGCTGATCAATGGAGAACTATGGCTGCCCACCGGCGGTGAAGGCACGATCCAGGCGCGCGTGCTGTTGTTTAAGAACCTGCGCCAGCATGTGATTGAACGCGACTACGACTACAAGCGATTCAAAGTCGAGACACAGCAAACCAAAGATGCGTCCGCGATCCCGGCCAAACCGCACTGATTGCGTCAGGCTGCCGCGTTCTCGGAATTTGCGCCTGTCTGTGCCCCTGACCGCGCAAAGGAGTCGCTCTGCCAGAGTCTATACTCGGCCTGACGGCGAACCTTGAGCGCGGAGACCTCGTGATAGCCCGTGTGGTCCCAGCGAAGCAGCTCAGCGCCCGCGGCGTCATATCTGCCGGCATTCAAATCGACCAGCAGAGTAGACGAAGCCAGGCGGCTCGAGCCGAGATTGAAGACGAAGTCGACCAACGCATCGAACTGACCCTGCGTGAGTGACGCCTTCACAAGACGCGCAACCTCCAACTCGGCCTGGCGTACATCCCAGCGCAGAATCACCTCGGCTTCGGTTTCGGTTACGCCGTCCGGAAAAGACTCATGCGGCTCCAAACGATGCCCATAACCAATGGTTGGAAAACCCGCCATGTCGAAATACGTTTTGCCGCGAAATCCCTCGGAAATCTCGATCAATTCCAGCCCCGCCGCACTGAGTTGCATGTGTGCCTCTCTGAAAAGAAAACGCCACCCATGAAGGGCGGCGCAGAGATGATCTCTAAAAGAAGAAGCTAGCAAATCCGGCGAATTAATGCGCAATCGCGTGCAATTTTCAGTGTGCCGACGCCGGCGCTTTGCCCGTCACAGCGAGAAATTGATTGAGGACTGCCGTGAGAGCTTCATCGAAGTTGTGGTCGTGGGTTTTCTGAAGATAGGCCACCGCTACGGATTGCGTAATCGTCCACAGCGCGTAGTGAGTCTTCCGATCGAAGACCGCAAGCCGGAACATCGGACGCGGGTCTGCGGCGCCGTTTTGCTTGTTCGCGTTGGTCGGGCCATCGGGAGCGGTAAGGTGAAGCTCAAGCACCAGGTCTGCCTCTGAGGGATCGTCGACGATCGTGAAGGCTCCGGAAGATTTCAGGCTGTTGTAGAACTCGGCATAGGCGCGGTTGGGGTCGCCGGAAAACGGCTGAGGAAACAGGCCGGCGTCGGCCCCGGCGTTAGAGACGAAGACGGTCTTTGCGGCGGCAAGAGCGGGCGGCGCCGGGGGTAGGCTTGAGACAGGTTGCTGGGCAGCGGCAGCGGTTGTGAAAAGAGCCAAGGCGGCCAGGGAAAGGCTTGATTTCATGCAGTTTTTCACGGGACATCCTCGTGGTTCTACTCGTGAAGACGTCAACTAGCGGCTGAATGTTGCGCTGCTTCGGCCTCCCGCCTGAGTCCCATAGCGAGAGCCAAGGAATAAAACTGTGACCTTCTGAATCCATCTCACGAGTACGACAATCAATTCGATAGTTATCGAAATGTCGAAACGTTGGGCATTCGATAAGGAGCAGAGAGATGAAGAACCTTGAAGGCAAAGTCGCATTGGTGACCGGCGCATCCAAAGGCATCGGCGCAGCCATTGCTCGTGAACTGGCGGCGCGTGGCGCCGCGGTTGCAGTTAACTATTCAGGAAGCAAAGAAGGCGCCGACAAGGTCGTCGCTGAAATCAAGAAGGCCGGCGGCAAGGCGATTGCGTTGCAGGCCAATCTATCCAATCCCGATTCCATCGCTCCCCTGATTGCTTCGGTAGCCAAAGAGCTTGGCCCGATCGATGTCCTGGTGAACAACGCCGGCGTGTACGAGTTCGCTCCGCTCGAGGCCGTCACCCCGGAGCACTTCCACAAGCAGTTCAACCTCAACGTGCTTGGCTTGCTGCTGACCACCAAAGAAGCGGTGGCGAAGTTCAACGCCAAGGGCGGCAGCGTAATCAACATCGGTTCTGTGGCGGCCGGCGGCGTTCCTACAGCCTCGGTCTATTCGGCCACGAAGGGCGCGGTGGACACGATCTCCAAGGCGTTGGCGCAAGAGCTGGGGCCGAAGAAGATTCGTGTTAACTCACTGAACCCGGGCATGGTGGAAACTGAAGGAGTGCACGCAGCCGGCATCATCGGCAGCGACTTCCAGAAGAAGGTTGAAGCGGAGACCCCGCTTGGCCGCATCGGGCAGCCGCAGGACATCGCCAGCGTGGCGGCCTTCTTAGCGTCGGACGATTCGACCTGGGTCAACGGGGAGACCATCGAAGTGGCCGGCGGCAATCGTCTGTAAGAGGTTGTGCAACTTTCTCGCAATCATTGACTATTCATACTCGGGGGCCATCGAAATGATGGCCCCCGAACTGTCTAACCTTCAAACATGATCGCTTTTGTGTTCAGAGCTGATGCTCGCTCGGCAACAGCCTGCGTCGATCTATGTCGATGCAACGTTGAACGTCAACGGCGCTCGGCTTCGAGGATCTGGCGCTTACGCTCCACGCCCCAGCGATAGCCGGTGAGCGAACCGCTGGCGCCGACGACCCGGTGGCATGGCACCAGCAATGCAACGCGATTGACGGCGCAGGCGCGGGCCACGGCGCGCGTCGCTTTAGGATCGCCAATCTCGCGCGCAAGTTCGCTGTAACTGCGCGTTTCGCCACGTGGAATCTGCCGCAGCGCCTGCCAGACCCGAAGCTGAAATACGGTTCCTCTCAGATCGAGCGAGTCAACCCGAGAACGGTTTTCGGATAAATCCGAGCCCTCGCGCACGCTGGACAGCGCCGCATCGACGAGACGCGTGAGCGAGGGATCGCGGCGCAACTCGGCAGCGGGAAACTCATTCCGCAGGCCGTCTTCAGCCTCCGCGCGCGTCGACGCTAGCGAGAGCCAGCACAGGCCGCGTTCGGTCGCGCCTACGATCATCCAGCCAAACGGCGTGCGCGCTGTGCACCAGCCGATTTTTTCGCCTTTGCCGCCCTGGGCGAAGCGCTCTGGCGTCATTCCAAGCTGCGAGCCTTCATACGCCCGGCTGGAGGAGCCAAAACCGGCTTCGTAGATCGCGTCGGTAACGTTGGCGCCTTGGCGTAGCGACGCCCGCAGGCTGCTGGCGCGCAGTGCTCGCTGATACTGCAGCGGACTCACGCCCATCTCACGCTTGAACAGACGCTGCACTGTGAAGGGGCTCAAGCCGGCGATGCGGCCAAGTAGTTCGAGGCGGACCGGGCGATCGACGTTGCGTTCGAGATAGGTGCGAATCTTGTCCAGAGGGTTGCTCGATTCGACGGTCGGAGCGCACCGTTTGCATGGCCGGAAGCCTGCCGCCTGCGCGTCGGCCGTGGTTGCGAAGAAGCGAACGTTGCCGCGCAGCGGAAGGCGGCTCTTGCAGTTGGGCCGGCAAAAGACTCCCGTTGTCGCGACGGCGTAGAAGAACGTCGCGGCCGGGTCGCGGCGCGTGAGCTGTCCCCAGGCAGCTTCGGTGTCGATGACTTGGGGCGGCGGTGCGGGCATGGCGATTTGGGTAGTAGCGCTCATGAACCTAGATTGGGCTCGATCGCGTTTGGACGCACTCCGATTCTTGCGCGCAATTCGGATTTTCAACGGCTCTCGAGGGGACTTGCTCGAAGGATCTCTTCGGCGCGCGACAGATCCTCCTCTGTGTCCACACCGATCGTGTCGCCTGGCGCTTCGGCCACGTAGATGCCGATGCCGTTTTCGAGCAGTCGAAGCTGCTCCAGCCGCTCAAGTTTTTCCAGCGGCGAAGGCGGCAGAGCCGCAAACCGTTCCAGCGCGGCCTTGCGATACGCGTAGATGCCAAGGTGCTTGCGGTAGCCGGTGAATCCAATCGCATCGCGGTCGAAGGGAATCGTTGCGCGCGAAAAATAGAGGGCGCGGCCGTCGATAGCGGCGACGACTTTGACGGCGTTGGGATTGGCGATTTCGTGCGGTGGGCAGGGAACGGCGAGCGTCGCCACATCAATCTCAGGCCGATCGAACAATGCAAGCAAAGGGCGAAAAAACTCGGCCGTCAACATCGGTTCGTCGCCCTGAATGTTGACGTAGATATCAGCATCGATCCGGCGGGCGACTTCACGCACTCGATCGGAACCGCTGGCGCAATGGGGCGAAGTCATCACCGCAGGGATGTTGCGCTCCCGACAGACGATTGCTACTTCTTCGGAGTCGGTCGCGACCACAACCGGATCCATGAGGCCCGAGTCAGCCGCGGCGCGCCACACCCACTCGACCATGGGACGGCCAGCGATCTCGCGTAGAACCTTGCGGGGCAATCGGGTCGAACCCAGCCGGGCTGGAATTACCCCTGCAATTCGGGTAGGAGGCATGAAGGCGAGTCTAGCATTGACCTGGGCGGAGTCTGGGACGTTATGGAAGGCTATACGGCATCCCGGCGCGAAGCGCGTCCGCTCCATGCAATGGCCCTGCAATGGGTTTGACCGTAAATCTAAGGGCCCGTATCATCGAAAGTGGCGCAACCGTTCGGCTGCGCCCCCTCCGGCGGAGTAGCTCAGATGGTTAGAGCGTGGGATTCATAACCCCAAGGTCGGCAGTTCGATCCTGCCCTCCGCCACCACCATTGCATGGAGCAGACGCTCGCTTTTCGCTCGCACTGGTTTTTCGCTAGTTTCCCGGCCGAACATTATTAGCGATTTGCGAGCGTACCATCGGGCTCGATCAGATTCTAGTGATGGTCGTCGTGGCTGTGCCGCCAGTCCCAGTACGCCTTTTGATCATCCTTATTGCGCTTTTTGAAATCCACATGGTCGCGATGGGTGTCGTGTTCCCACTGATTGTAGTAGACCACCTCGCCGCTCACGGCGTGACGGTCATGGTAATAGGGATCGTCGTAGTAGCCGGCGTGAACTGTACAGCCGGATGTAAATACAGAGAGAGCAAGCGCCGCTTTCCAAAGCAACGGCGTAACCTGGTCGGACAATTTGCGCATGGATCTTTCCTCCTTGCAAACCACACTCACGACTTGGATGCATACTTTGAATCAATCATTTGCGGCGGCCGAGAAAATGTTATGGCGGATGATGCGCGCCGCATCCAGGCTTCAAACAGGAAACTTCGGCGCCAGCGCAGCCCTCCGACAAAGGCCCAAATCGCTCCCAGGCACCCACCCTTGGAGTATCATTACGTCTATAGAATGAGGGCGGTTTCCCTTCCCTATGGGGCCGTCATGGCGGTGTCGGTGTCTCGATCTTTTCAGCGGCTTGCGTTCATCCTTGCAGTCGGAGTCTTCGCGGTTCTCGCGCTCGGATTCGGCCTCGGCCAGTTCGGCTTTTTCGGCGTTCACGCCGGCGGTGAAGAAGACGGCGCGTACCACCAGATGCACGTCTACGCAGAGGTGTTGAAACGGATTCAAAGCGACTACGTGACCGACCCGAACATCGGCAACGTGACCACAGGAGCCCTGCACGGCCTGCTGGAATCGCTCGACGCTGACTCTAGCTATCTAACTCCTGCTGAATATAAGATTTACAAGGATAGACCTGCCTCTGGAGTGGCCCAGATCGGGGTTACGGTCTCCAAGCGCTTCGGTTACGCCACGGTGGTGAGCGTCGAGCCCGGCTCGCCGGCTGAAAAGGCCCATCTGGCCGACGGCGACGTGATGGAATCCATCGGAGATCAGTCCACCCGTGAGCTTTCGCTGGCTGTGATCCGCCTGTTGCTCGAAGGTAAGCCAGGAACGACCGTTGCTCTGTCGGTAGTAAAGCCGCGGAAGCCCGATCCGGACAAACTGACGCTGACGCGGACCCTCGTCGTGGCCCCCGCGCTCAGTGAGCAGCAGTACGAGAACTCGACCATTCTCTATCTCAAACCCGGCGTTCTAAGCGCCGCGCGCGTCGATGAGATTGCCGCCAAAATCAAGTCCTCCGGCAAGAACCGCAAGGTAATTCTGGACTTGAGAGATTGCTCGGCGGGCGACCCGGCAGAGGGAATCCGTCTGGCCAACTTCTTCATCAATCAGGGAACCCTGGCGACGCTCGAAGGCCAGAAGTTCAGCACTCAGACGTTTGCCGCCGACTCCTCGAAGTTCTTGACCAGCGCACCGCTTGTGGTGCTGGTAAATCGTGGCAGCTACGGTGCGGCTGAACTGACGGCCGATGCAATCGAAGGCGCGAAGCGTGGCGACGTGGTGGGAGAGCGCACCTTTGGCGAAGGCTCGGTGCAGAAGACGATCGAGCTGCCCGATGGCGCGGCGTTGCTGTTGACAGTGGCCAAGTACGAAGGCCCCGACGGCAAGAAGATCCAGGACGAAGCCGTGACGCCGACGGTGCAGGCAGGCCAGCCTGCCGATGACGATCTCGATGACAGCGGGAATCAGCCCAAGGAAGATGCGCCGCTGAACAAAGCGCTGGAGCTTTTGAAAGCCAAGAACGGATAGCCGCCGGCGCGGATTTCCCGATCTTGTGCGGGGTGGTTCGCGACGTTACTTGAGCGCGTCGCGCAACATCCCAACCGTGCTAGCCTTGAGCTAGAAGAGTTCCCAGAGCACATCTTCGGCTGAGCGGTTTTCGCTGCTGAGTGATTCCTCAGATCCGCATCTCCAGAATTGGCCCAGAAAGCGGCAAGGACGTGCGTTTCTCGCCGGCCCTAAAGACAGAGCTTCTGGTAGCCGGCCAGCCGCGTGGCCTGG
>DATHNJ010000219.1:0-15818 GCA_035486155.1 Occallatibacter sp.
ATCTACGCCTCCGATGTACGCTCGATCGCGCAGGCGCCAGGCTCGGCCATCGTTCGCTATCACGCCAACATCTGCGATGTTCAGATTGTTCACGACTGGTTTTTTGAGTGGGGTCTCTTCGCGGCCGACTATCGTCCAGAAGCTGGAAAACCTGTCGAGCCCATGCGCGTGCTTTTAGCCGTCAGAGCAACGGCGAGTGGAAATTCGCACGCGTCATGGTCGTATTTGACAAGCGGTGAGCCCCGGCGGATCAAGATTTAGCGAGAGCTTTCGCTCCGAACTGAGGCAATGACCCGCCGGCTTTCGTCAACTACTTCATTGCGGTGCTCGCATCCACAACGGGCAACAGCACAGCGCTCGCGCCCGACGGTCCGTGCTCGATCGACACCGTCGCCTTCTTGTAGTCCGAAGGTTGCGCGAAGAAGATGTTCTGCACGTACGTTTGCGGGTTGCGATCGTACAGCGGGAACAGCGTGGATTGGATCTGCACCATGATCCTATGGCCAGGCTTGAAGACATAGTTCACCGTCGGCAATCGGAACTTGTACTCCTCGACCTCGCCGGCTGGAATCGCGGTCGGGATTGCGAAGCTGGTGCGGTATCGACCGCGGAAGATGTCCAGGCTGATAGGAAGCTCGTAGCCGCCCATCTCCGGCTGCTCGGCAAAAGTCGGCGGATAGACGTCGATGATCTTCACCACAAAATCGCCGTCGGTTCCCGTCGTCTTGGCGAAGATGTCCGCGAACGGGGCTCCTTCGACGCGCACCGACTGCGTCAACACAGGCGTCTCGTACGAAAGCACGTCCTGCCTCGTCGCAGCGAACCGCTGATCCTGCACCAGCCACGTCGTCCAGCGAGCATGATCGGCGAACGACACCGGCGGCGCGACATAAGGAACGGGCTTGGCCGGATCGGATACGTAGCTGTCCTCGCCCGCGCCTGCCGTCTGGAACGCGAGACCATTGTCGGCCTGGAGGTAAAGCGGGGTGAGCTGCCGCTCGCTCTTTCCAGGCCAATCGGCGAATTCGTCCCAATGATTCTCAGCGGGGTTGTAGATCAGCACCGGCGGCGTCGGATGCGCGGGCTTTTCATCCTTCAGATACGTATTGAAGAAAGGAATCAGCACGCCTTTTCTGAAATCCGCAGCAGTGTCGCCCTTCCACTTCAGCGGTCCAAGATCATCGGCCGAGCGATTGACCTGGCTATGACACCATGGCCCCATCACCAGATGATTGTTGGCGGCCATGCCCTTGGTTTTGAGCGCCTCCCAGGTGTGAACCGCGCCGTACATGTCTTCCTGATCCCACAGGCCCTGCAGCCACATCGTGGGCACTGTCGCCGGATGTTCCACTACGAGTTTGTCCAGAGCCTGGTCCTGCCAGAACTCGTCATACCCGGGATGCGCCGAGAGCCGGCTCCAGAATGGTAGTTGTTGAAAGCCGTTCTTATTGGCCCAGTTCCCTGCCGAGCCGGCGTCGAGAAAATTCTGGTAGTCGTCGGCGCCCCAGCGCGGCACAGTTTTGCCTTCGCCAGTCTTGCTCGACTGCTCGGTGAAGTAGTCGAGGTTGATCTGGCGAAACGCGCCGTAGTGAAACCAGTCGTCGCCCATCCACCCGTCGATCATTGGGCTCTCGGGCGCGGCCACCTTCAGCGCGGGGTGCGGGTTGAGCAGCGCCATCGTCACTGTCCAGCCGTCATACGAGGAGCCGATCATGCCCACACGCTTGTTCGACTCCGCCACATTCTTGGTCAGCCAATCGATCGTGTCCCAGGCGTCGGTCGTGTCGTCGGTCTTGGTTGGATTGAGCGGGCCCACCGGCGGCCGCGTCATTACATACGCGCCCTCCGAGCCGTACTTTCCGCGAATATCCTGAAATACGAAGATGTAGCCGTCATCGACCCACTCGCGGTTCGCCGACCACAACGTGTCGCGCAGATGCGGGCTGTCGTGTGAACCGAAAAAGTTCGCGTTATATGGAGTGCGCTCCAACAGCATCGGCAGATCATGCGCGCCCTTGGGAACATAGATCACGGTGTGCAGCTTTACGCCGTCGCGCATCGGGATCATCTCGTCGCGCTTCACATAGTCGTAGTCGGTCTCAGGCTTCTGCCATTTGGCGGGGATGTCGCTGCCCGTCTGGACCATGTCGCTGCTTTGCGCCGTCAAGGCCGGGCCCGTACAGCAAACAAGAACAGCACTCAAAACGATGGGGAATCTCAGATTCACAGAGTTCCTTTCTCCGTTAGGAAGAGAGGTGAAGAAGCTTCCTCCATCTAATCACACGCATCTCGAAAACAAGCGAACCAGGTCGCCCTACAACAGCCGGCCCGATTCTCTGGAGAGTTTCAGGCTGCGCGGAAGCTGCAGATGCTCGATGCCGAACCGGCGCCTCCTCAGGCTGCGATACATATCAGCGGAGTCCAGCCGGACGCCCCACACGCCATGGGATGTCGTCCACGGCGCGCCGAAGCATGCACCGAGCCATCTCATCTTTTCAGAGAATCAAACGCAGGGGTTTCTAGTTTAGGGATATCCAAGGCCTGGCTAACTACTTTTGCAATGACTCATCGCCGCATATCCTATAGAGCCGTCCTCGCCGCCTGGCGGCAGAACCGGGGAACGTCGGCTGAGGCGTCTTACCTCATCGCATCACTTGGCGCGCCAAAGACTCATAGGCGTCTCTTGTGCGCCTGGCGACATAACGATGCCAACAAGAATACAAACGCCAACGCAACAAACCAGAAAAGGAAACATGACGGCGGCATAGTAAAGCCCCTTTGCCGTCCGTGCGTCAATATGCAGACTGCCAACTCTCATATCGTCTCTTCCTGACTTGTCCAGGGGAGGAACTACGACTAGAAAGTGTTCGATTCTGTCAAAAACGATGCGGGATATTCAGCGCCACATGGTTTGCTGTACAGAAGGCGCTGAAGCGGCAGATATAAAAAAAAGTGCTAGTCCCACAAGCAACGCCGTCAGGCTTCCCACAAGAAGATAGACGCGTCGCAGGTTCTTGGGCTGGGCGTGCAGAACTCTCGTATTCACGTCGTCCTGTCTGAACTAGGTTTTCGTAGGGGGGTGAACCTGAATCTAATCGGGAAGCAGTCCCTCGTCAACAGAAAACTCTTCGTAACTCTCGAAAGTTTACCACCGAGAGGTGACTTACCTGTCACGCGGAAATTCCGCCCGGAGCTAGCCGCGGCTCGGGGCCTTCAGCCCCAGTTCTTTCATCGCGATCTGCAGATCGGCCCACGCCTCTTTCTTCTGCCGTGGATCGCGCAAAAGGTACGCCGGATGGTACGTTACGATGAGCCGCGATCCGCGCACCGAGTGAAGGCGTCCGCGCAATCCGGCCAGCGGCTGTCGCTGGCCTAAGAGATATGTGGCCGCGGTCGATCCGAGCGCGACAAGCACCTCCGGCCGGACCACCTCAATCTGCCGCCATAAAAACTGCATGCAGGTGTTGGCCTCTTCCGGCTCCGGCGTGCGGTTGCCCGGCGGCCGGCACTTCACCACATTGGCGATGTACACCTCTTCGCGTTTGAGTCCCATCGCCGTAATCATGTTGTTGAGCAGTTGTCCCGCGCGGCCCACGAACGGCAGGCCTTGGGCGTCCTCATCGGCGCCTGGTCCCTCGCCCACAAACATCAGCCGCGCGTTGGGATCGCCGTCGGCGAAAACGATCTTGTTGCGACCCTTGTGCAGCGCGCAGCGCGTGCAGTCGCCGATGTCTTCGCGGATCATCTGCAGCGCAGTTGTACGATCGCCGACCAGAACATTGGAAGCCGGCGCTGGGCTCGGAGCTTGAACGATCTTGCGTGCTGGAATGGGAGTGATCTCCTCGGATGGAATCGCCGGACGAGTTGGAGTAGCTACTGGCTCAGGTTCCCCCTCGCGCGCACTCTCCTCAGGCGAGACAGGACTGTGAAGCTGTGAAGGGTCAATCGGACGGCGATAAAAATCCGTCAACCCAAGATCGCGATAGAAACGAATGCGCGCTGCCAAAGCCTGTTGCGTAGCCTGATCGAGAGTCAACGCTTACTCCACAACCAATTGCCGACGCGAACCGGCCACTGCTGCTTCCGATTGGTTCAAAACTCGATCTTGCGCAGTCCCTTTGTTCGATCCGTCATCGATCTCGACCATCAGAGGCCGCGGCCGGCGCAGCGCCAGAATCTCATCCAGAATCCGGTCCGCAAGCCGACGCTTGGGCATCTCGTGCAGTTCGATCGCGGTGGAGTTCGTCAGAAATGTCGCGGCGTTGTTATCCGCATCGATGCCGACGCTTTCGCCCGACACATCGTTCACCACAATGGCGTCCGCGCCCTTGCGCAGCAGCTTCGCGCGGCCGTTCTCCATGCGGTTCTCGGTCTCGGCCGCAAAACCCACAATCAATTGTCCGGGCCGGCGCCGGCGCACCACTTCGGCGAGAATATCCTCGGTCGGCGCGAGCTCGAGCGTGATCGGTCCGGTGCGCTTCAGCTTCTGCCCCGATACATTCACGGGCCGGTAATCCGCAACGGCCGCGGCTTTGATCACCATCGTCGCCTGCTCTATCCGGTCGAGCACCGCATTTCGCATCTCATCTGCGGTCATTACACGGACCGTTTCGCACCGCGCCGGAGGATGAAGCGCTGTCGGCCCACTTACGAGAATGACTTTGGCGCCGCGGCTCTGCGCCGCATCGGCCAGCGCGTAGCCCATCTTGCCGCTCGAGCGATTGCCGAGAAAACGCACCGGGTCGAGCGCCTCGCGCGTTCCACCCGCTGTCACCAGCACAACCTCGCCGGCAAGATCACGTCTGCGCCCAAGTATCCCGACAACCGCGTCCGCGATCGCTTCCGGCTCGGCCATTCTTCCCGCGCCCACCATGCCGCAGGCCAGATCGCCCGTGCCCGGCTCGATCACGCGCACGCCGCGCTCGCGCAGAATATCCAGATTCGCCTGCGTCGCCGGATGGTCCCACATATTCACGTTCATCGCCGGCGCCACCAGCACCGGCGCCTGCGTAGCCAGATACATCGTCGATAGGAAATCGTCTGCAATGCCGTGGGCAAACTTCGCCAGCGTATTCGCCGTGGCGGGCGCTACTACGAGAGCCTCAGTCCACTGCGCCTCGCCGATATGCTCGATCGACGAATCGTCATTCCCTTCTCCCGATTCAGTCTCGTCCCACAAACTCGTAATGACCTTATGTCCGGAGAGCGCGGCGAAGGTCAGCGGCTGAACGAATCGCGTGGCCGCTTCGGTCATCACCACATGAACTTCCGCGGTCTGCCGCTGCAATGCGCGCACCAGTTCCGCCGCTTTGTACGCAGCAATGCCGCCGGAGACGCCCACCGTCACTCGCATACTTCAAATTGTAGTCCGAGAGGCTGGATTGAGACCGAGCTACGCCAAGCCTAAAGTCATAGGAAAACAGGGCGCTAAGTCGCAGCGCGCATATGTCTCAATAGAACGGGAGACGCTAGGCGGTATTGCTCAACTCCGTCTGGCTGGCGGCAAGATTATGCGAGAACTTGTAGACATTGATGATTTTGACAACGGCCCGAAGCGTGTCGCTTTCAGAGGTGGACTTGATCAACACATGCGTCTTGCCGTCATGTTTGAAGCGGATGCCGCAGGTGCGAACGCCCTTTTCCTTCCACTCTTCGTACCGCACTTGATGAATCTGCTCCGCATCGAACTTGCGCTTGCCGACCATGAAGCCCATGAACCAAGTCTGAATCTCCATGTTCGATCCCGTGATGTAGATCAGCTCACGGCCCAAGAAGGTTCCGACCTTCAGTCGCAACGCGCCATCGAGATTGGTCATCCCAATCGACATAGTCGTGCACGATCATATCACCGCGATTGTGCGATGGCGATGAAAACTGGGCCACTCAGGATATAAGGCGCCATGGAGTTACTGGCAGGGATTACCCATTGTGCCGCTACACCCACGCCAATTGCGCGATTCATTAGCTCGACAGGATCGGAATCCCACGATCTTCAATAATGGGTTTTGTGACAGGCACATCCTTTTTCACGTAGGCAATCTTGCCTGCGTTGACCTCATCCTGTGCGATACGGCAGGCCTTGGTCGACTGGCTCGGCACAAGCGCAGAAGAGCCGTTCTGCAGCTGGCGAGCGCGGCGGGCCGCCACGAGGACCTTGCGATAGTTCGAATCGAAGGTGGTCTCAATCGTCATCGGAATCATCTCCAAAGGGAAGTTGTTGCTGGCTATTGCCGCCATCAATTCCAAAGGCCTCCAGCACAGGTTTCAGCCGTTCTCGCGAATTCGAAATGCGGCAGGCTGCAGCAACCTCCAACACCCTGCTCGATCGATAGGCGATCGGCTCGCCGTTACGATAGAAGCGTTCGGCCAGGACAATGGCCTCCAGTTGCGCCACCGCCCTGTCCAGGATGTCGTTGACCAAAATATAACCGTATTCCCGATAATTCTCAATTTCTTTGCTCGCCTCGCTCAGGCGCCGATAGAGCTCCGCCTCGTTCACAACGCCTTCGGCGCGGCTGCGGTTGCGCAGGCGCGTGCGGAGAGCTTTCGGCGACGGCGGCAGAACAAAGATACTTACTGCCTCCGGCATCGTCTTGCGCACCTGTGCTGCGCCCTGCACGTCGATGTCGAGCAGCAGATCGTGTCCGGCACGTCGAGCTTCATCGAGTGACTGCCGAGCAGTGCCATAGTAGTTGCCGAACACCTCGGCGTGCTCCAGGAACGCGCCCTGATCGCGCATGCGTTCAAATTCTTCACGCGAAGCGAAATAGTATTCGCGCCCATTCTCCTCCGAGCCGCGCGGAGGCCGCGTCGTCCACGAGACCGAGAAGTCGACTCCGCTGAGCTGTTTGCGCAGCTCGCTCACCAGCGTGCTCTTGCCCGAGCCCGAAGGCGCCGAAATGATAAAAAGAATTCCCGCCACTTTGCTGTCGTCCCCTCGTACGTTTCTTGACTCCGAACTGCTACTCCAAATTTTGAATCTGCTCGCGCGCCTTCTCGATCTCCGCCTTCATCGCCAGTCCCAGCTCGGTGATGCGCGTTCCTTTGCCGCCGACTCCGCCGGTCTTGGACAACAGCGTGTTCGCCTCGCGGTTCATCTCCTGCAACAGGAAATCAAGTTTCTTGCCCACTTCGCCGTTCGCCGCAAGCAGCTCGCGGAAGTGCAGAATGTGCGTGGTCATGCGCGCCAGCTCTTCAGCAATGTCGCTGCGATCGACAAGGACCGCAACCTCTTCGAGCAGGCGCTGGCGATTGAACTCATTGCCGACCGCGGCTGTCAACCGCTGCGTCAAGCGCTCCTGATAGCGCTGCTCGACCTCCGGCCTCAACTGCGCCACGCTTTCCGTCGCCTCGGCAAGACGATCGAGCGACGCCTGCAGAATGGCTCGAAGCGCCTCACCCTCGCGCCCGCGCATCGTCTTCAATTCTTCGAGCAGCGGCCCAATCCTTTGAACCACGCTCTCGGTCAACGCAGTCTGATCTTCCTCGCCATTGCCGCGACTATCGTTCTGAAGCGCTCCCGGCATGCGGAGAATTGCATTTAGATCCGGTTGCCCGTCGAGCGAGAAGTCGCTCTGCGCGGCGCGAAATGCTTCAAGGTACGCAGCCACAAACTCCCGATTGAATCCCGACTTCTGCTGCGTTGAACGGTCCACGGAGAGCGATAGCTCCACATGTCCGCGCACCAAGCTCTCCTTGATCGCGCGGCGAACTTCAATCTCCAACGCATCCAATCCGGACGGCAAACGCAGTTGAATGTCGAGAAAGCGATGATTCACGCTTTTCAAACTAAGCGTGTAGGTCAGTTGATCGTGAACGCGAACCTGCGTGCGTGCGAACCCCGTCATTGAATAGATGGGCATGCTATTCCCCGGTCTTGGTCATCATCGATTGCTCGAACAAAGGATACTGCGCGGAAAGATCTAACTCGCCGATCTCCGCCGCCTGCGATTCGGAAATATCCATGAACTGAAGTTGGTAGAGACGTTGATAGGTGGGCGAAGAAGACAGCAATTCGTCATGCGGCGCGACCGCCGTAATGCGCCCGTCTTCTAGAACGGCGATTCGATTCGCACGCCGTACTGTGCCGAGCCGATGGGCAATCACAACCACGGTGCGTCCCTGCATCAGGTTCGTCAGCGCAGCCTGCACGAGCGATTCGCTCTCCGCGTCGAGGGCAGAGGTTGCTTCGTCAAGGATCAAAATCGGCGCGTCCTTCAACAACGCGCGCGCAATGGCGATCCGCTGCCGCTCGCCGCCGGAGAGACGGAAGCCTTTTTCGCCAATCACCGTGTCATAACCCTGCGGCATCCGCAAAATAAAATCGTGCGCCAGCGCATTGCGCGCGGCCTGTTCGACAAGGTCCTGCTTGACCTCCGGCTGGCCATAGGCAATGTTGTTGCGCACCGTGTCGTTAAAGAGGATCGTCTCCTGCGTCACCTGGGCGACCTGCTTCCGCAACGACGCCAGGGTCAGATCGCGAATGTCACGATCGTCAATCAGGATGCGCCCGGAAGTGACATCGAAGAAACGAGGGATCAAATTGACGAGCGTCGATTTTCCCGCGCCGCTCGGTCCCACGACCGCCAGCATCTCGCCTGCGCGCACATCGAGATCGACATTATGCAGAATCTGCTGCTCGCCCTCGGCGCTCGAATAGGAGAAGCCCACATTCTCGAGGCGGACCGAACGCGCGAAGCCTTTCAGCGTCGCGGCGCGCGGACGCTCCTTCACATCGTCCTTCTCATCGAAGAACGCGAAGATTGACGCCGAAGCCCCCATCGCCTGTTGGAAGCTGTTATAGAACATTGCGAATTTGCGCACCGGATCGTACAGCTTGAACAGCGCGAGAATAAAGGCCGCGAAGATCCCGATCGTCATGCGGCCGGTTTTGATCTCGTTGCGGCCAATCCACAGGAGCACCGCAATGGCGATGGCCCCGATCGTATCCATCAGCGGCGAACTAATGGATTGAATGCGCACGCTGCGCAGATTGGCGCGGAACAGGCGGCGCGCCGCTGTTTTGAATCGGAGAATCTCCCACAGCTCTGTATTGAAGGCCTTGACGATGCGATTGCCCGTCACTGTTTCATGCAGGATGTTCTGAATTTCGGCCAGTTTGTCCTGGCCGGTGCGCGTGCGGGTGCGCACCTCGCGGCCGATCTTGCGCGCCGAGATAATCACCACGGGGATAAATAGAAACAATGCCAGGCTCAGGCGGCCGCCGTAGTAGATGACCACAGCCAGTCCGCCCAGGAACGTGAAGAACTGCTGCAGAAACTCGCCGATGACGGAGCTGACCGCATTTTGCACGCGCTCGACATCATTGATCAGCGTCGAGAGAATGGTCCCAGTGGCATGTCGCTGAAAGAAGCTCGACGACCGGCGCATTGTGGTTTCGTAGAGATCGTTGCGCAGATCGGTGATCATGCCGAATCCGGCATAGTTCACCAGATACGTCCCCCCATAATCGCAAAGCCCTTTGAGCACAGTCGACGCGATCAGTGCAAAGGCGACGACAGCCCAGTCGTTGTGTAAGTGGAAGTAAGAGTAGACGACGTCTCTGAGGTGGATATACCAGACGGCCTTGCCGGGCAGGGGCGTTCCGGGACCGCTCGCGCCCGGATGGAGAACATCGTCGAAGATCGGAACAAATAATAGGAGCCTGAAGTTATCGAGCAGGCCCACTCCGGCAAGCAGAACAACGCCGGGAATCCACTGCAGACTGTACGGCAGCCCATAGCGCAGTAAGCGGAAGAAACGCTTCATGCCTGGCGGCCTGCCTGCGGATTTCGTGGCTGCGGAACAGGGACAAAGCGGGCGCTCGATGGCATCTTTCTATTGTATCGAGGACCGCATTGAGGGATCGCATTGGGCCCCGCATTTGCTCGGCAGGCCATCAGCGGCCAGCGCCCTTCTCGATCAGGCGCGTGGTGGAGAAGCCCTCGACCAGCGGAACAATCTTCACTTCCCCGCCCCATGACTTCATCTCGGCGGCGCCAACGACGGTCTCGGATTTGTAGTCGCCGCCCTTCACCAGCACATCCGGATGGACGGCCAGAATCAGTTCAAGCGGCGTGGGCTCGTCGAAGACGACAACCGCGTCCACTGCGGCAAGAGCAGCAAGAACCCGCCCGCGATCGTTCTCGCTGACGATGGGGCGCGTCGGCCCCTTCAAAGCGCTCACCGAGGCGTCGCTGTTGATCGCGACAATTAGCCGGTCGCCCAGGCGCCGCGCCTTCTCAAGTAACGTGATGTGCCCGATATGCAGCAGGTCGAAACAACCGTTCGTAAAGACCACGCGCTCGCGATTGGCCCGCCAGAGCTCCACGCGCCTGGTAAGGGCTTCGCGTGTCAGCACCCGATCCTCGGCATGCAGCGCGATCTCCGGACTGAGCGCCGCAAGCAGTTCATGCTTCTGCACCGGCACGGTGCCCACTTTGCCGACAACGATTCCGGCGGCAACGTTTGCCAACTGCACCGCGGTCTCCGGCTGCAGGCCAGAAGTCAGGCAAAGCGCCATCACGGCGATCACTGTGTCGCCGGCGCCGGAGACGTCGAAGACCTGGCGCGCCTGCGCCGGCGCAATGAAGCGATTACCGGGACGCACCAGCGCAATTCCCTTCTCGCTCAGCGTCGCGGTCAAAAACTCGAGATCGAGATCGGAGACCATCGCTTCGGCGGCGGCGAAAAGCGCCTCAAAATCGTCCGGCTCCTGCCGCACCGCCCGCGCAAGCTCGTTGAGATTGGGACAAACTGTCGTCGCTCCCCTGTAATGCGCGTAGTCGCTGCCTTTCGGATCCACAAGCACCGGTACGCCGAGTTCGCGCGCCGCGGGAATCAACGCACGGCAGACCTCGGGCGTCAAAACGCCCTTCGCATAGTCAGACAACACCAGCGCCTGCGATCCCGGCAACAACTCCAGCACCTTCTCGATCAGCCGCTCGTGGATTGCCGGATCGATCGCGCCGGGACGCTCGAAGTCCAGACGCAGCATTTGCTGGCGGCCGCCCAGGATGCGCATCTTGGTAACGGTCTCGTATCCATCCGAGACGATGAACTCCGGCTGTACCCCGTTCGAGCGCAGGCCTTGGGAGAGAAGACGTTCGCTCTCATCCTTGCCCGTGACGCCGATAACCGTCGCTTGCGCGCCGAGACAGGCCAGGTTCATCGCCACGTTGGCTGCGCCGCCCGGCTTCTCGTCATGGCGCAGGCCGCGCACTACCGGCACCGGCGCCTCGGGCGAGATGCGCGCCACGTCGCCCCAGATGTATTTATCGAGCATCACGTCGCCAACGATGAGCAGACGCTTGCGAGCCCACTCGTCTTCGATCTCTTGAATGACGCGGTGCAGTTGCGCAATCATATAACGTCCTTTTTCGGGCCTGCGGGGCGCATTCAGGTCCAGCAGGCGCACGGAGGGTTGTTGCTATGATAGCCGCGTGGCGGACTCCCAAGACAGTGCACGGAAAGGCGCCCTCCGCACGGTCTTCCTGGATCGCGATGGAGTAGTGAACGAGAAGATGCCGGAAGGACGGTACGTCACGTCCTGGTCGGAGTTTCGTCTGCTTGCTGGCGTTCCCGAGGCCCTCGCACGGCTGAACCGCGCCGGGGTGCGCGTCATCGTCGTATCGAACCAGCGCGGGGTTGCGCTGGGACTCTACGCAGCCGCCGATGTCGAGGCCATTCACGCCGAGCTTCAGAAGACGCTCCAGGCGTACGGAGCGCGCGTTGACGCATTCTATTTCTGCCCGCACGACAAGAGGCAATGCGACTGCCGCAAGCCGCTTCCCGGCATGTTCGAGCAGGCGCGGCGCGACTTTCCCGACATTGCAGCCCCGAGCAGCGTGATGGTGGGTGATTCGCTGTCGGACATCGAATTCGGCCGCAGGCTGGGCATGCGGACCGTGTTTATTGAGGGCGACGCGGAGCGGCAAAAGGCCGGCGCCGAGAAGGCAGCCGATCTGGCGGACGCACGGTTCGACTCGCTGGCCGAGGCTGCCGAAGCGCTTCTCGCCGCGCGCTGAAATTAACGGAACTCGCCAGACGAAAAGCGTAACACTGGCGCGCCGTCATGCGATGGCGTTGAGCGCCGTGAATTCGTCATCGGACAGGGTCAGATTCTGCGACTTCATGTTCTCGATAAGGTGCTCGATCGACGAAGTGCCCGGGATGGGCAGCATCACCGGAGAACGATGGAGAAGCCAGGCAATCGAAACCTGGGCTACGGTTGCGTTGTGCTTTTTGGCAATCGAATCGAGCTTACTCCCTGGCTGAGTCAGGCGCCCTGCAGCAACCGGAAACCATGGAATAAAGCCTAGATTGTGTGCTTCGCAGTAATTGACAACATCTTCGCTCTTGCGCGTGATCACGTTGTACTCGTTCTGCACTGACACAACGTCAACCACCTTACGGGCGCGCTCGATCTCTGCGACAGAAACTTCGCTCAATCCAATGTGGCGGATCTTGCCGGCTTCTTGCAGGCGCTTGATGGCGCCGAGCGACTCCTCCACTGGAACGTTGGGGTCGATACGGTGCAGCTGCCACAGATCGATGCGGTCTACCTTCAGCCACCGCAGACTCAACTCCACTTGCTGCGTCAGGTATTCGGGGCGTCCGAGAGGACGCCACTGGTTCGGGCCAGTCCGAACAAGGCCCCCTTTAGTGGCCACGACAACGCCTTGCGCATAAGGCGCCAACGCCTCTCCGATGATGGGCTCGCTGACTGCCGGTCCATACGCATCCGCGGTATCAATGAAATTGACGCCTAAGTCAACTGCGCGCCGCACCAGCGCTTTGGCTGCTTCGCGGTCTCTTGGCTCTCCCCAGATACCTTCGCCGGTGATGCGCATCGCGCCGAAACCAAGCCGATTGACTTCCATATCCTTGCCGACGCGAAATGTCTTCAGACTCTGAGTCGCTTCAGTCATTTTGTTCTCCAGTCCTCAGATGATTCTGCGTGGGGCGAGATGCAACAAAAGTTCGCGCCCAGTGATGAATCGTAGTGGGCGCGATCAACATCTTCGAGCGTAGTTCGAGCACTAAGAAGCAGTCTGTAACTTGAATCGAATGTCTGTATGCAGAAGAGGACAGATTCGGCGCGATGCAGAAGGTACGCGGTCCACATCGGTTTGGGATCGTGAGAATTAGCTGAATGTTTCTTGCGCGTCAATTTGGCTTTGCGGACGAAACAGGCAGTCGAAATCGACGGCAGACACATTGTCCGATCCGTGATAACCCACCGCCTGAATCTGCGCAGGAACAAAACCAGCTTCCGCCATGTACTTTAGCGCATCGTGAAACTGCCATTCACCTTCATAGGTGCGAACCACAGGTAGTTCCAGAAGAATTCCAGCCGCCCGCGACATGGTCTGCCTGGCGCCTTCCATTACCTGTTTTTCATAACCCTGAGTATCAATCTTGAGAAGCATCTTCCCCGCCAGCGACCCGACGGCCTGATCAAGCGTGTGAATCGCTATTTCTTCCGTGTGCTCCACGGTCATGCGATTGTCGTGGAGTTTCGCGACGTTACTTAGTTCCAGGATCGAATTGAACACTGAGAGTTGAGAAGCGTGCAGAATAGCGGTTCCAGGAGCCGCGCCCAGACCGCAATGATGGGTCTCCCAGGCGCCATCCAGCTCCGCCTTTTTCGAAAGGACCTGATAGGCCGACTTAGTAGGTTCGAAAGATACGATTTTGCCCTTGTAGCCTCCGCTTCGCAGGGACTCGCCAAATTGGCCGACGTTGGCGCCAACGTCGATAACCGTGTCGATTTGGCGATTCTCAATGAAATCGATGAGATCTCGAACCCTTCGTCTTCCGACGTGGAGAATTCCAAGGCGCTTGTACGCTGCCCTAATGATCCGATTCAATCAGCGCTACCTCGTGATCCATTTTAGCTTTGCCTAATCAGGCTTTGGCTTTCCGTGGCTGCTATCTGGAAGTGAAGAAAGGCGAAGCCGTGTGGGCTTCGCCTTGACGTTATTGGCTGCGGTGGACGCTAGCGGACTGGCGCGCGTAGATCGCCGCCCGTCATTTCTTTGGGCAGACCGAGGTTGAGCAGGTTGAGCAGCGTCGGAGAGATATCGCGCAACGAACCGTCGTTGCGGAGATGGTAGCGGCTGGCATCTTCGCTGACGTAGATCATCGGCACAGGATTCGTGGTGTGCGCGGTATGCGGACCGCCGCTTACGGGATCGACCATAAGCTCCGCGTTGCCATGGTCGGCGGTGATGAGCCAGCTTCCGTTGTTCTCTTTGATCGCTTTGTAGATGCGATCGAGCTGCGCGTCGACGGCTTCGACGGCCTTGATGGTGGGTTCCAGTTTGCCGGAGTGGCCGACCATATCAGCGTTGGCGAAGTTAGCGACGACTAAGTCAAAGGCCGTGTCGTTGACGGCTTTCACGATGATGTCGCCAATGGCTTCGGCTTTCATCTCGGGCGCGAGATCGTAAGTAGCGACCTTAAGCGACGGAACAAGCGCGCGGTCTTCGCCAGGGAATGGCGTCTCGATGCCGCCGTTGAAGAAGTAAGTGACGTGTGCGAACTTTTCCGTCTCCGCGACGCGCAGGTTGCGCAGTTGATGCGCGGAGAGGATGTTGGCGAGGATGTTATCCATCGACTCGGGCAGGATGACCAGGGGCAACTCGTAGAGCTTGTCGTACTGCGTCATGCAGACGTAGTGCAGGTTTTTCGGGATTTCGGCGCGAGGGATGGTTTCATCGAGAGACTCCCATCCTTCGAGGTCGCGACCTCCTTTTTTGTTCAGGCTGCTTTCGCGGGCGAGGACGCGGGTGATCTGGCGAGCGCGGTCGGCGCGATAGTTGAAGTTGATGCAGACGTCTTCATCGCGAATCTGCGCGACGGGCTTGCCGGCGGCGTCAACCACGACAAAAGGAATAAGGAACTCGTCGGTGACGCCGTTGTTGTAGCTCTCCTTGATGCGCGCGACGGGATCGGGATGGGCGCCGCCTTCGGCCTTTCCATGAACCATGGCGTCAAAGGCCTTCTTCTCGCGCTCCCAGCGTTTATCGCGGTCCATGGCATAGTAGCGGCCGCTGACGCTGGCGATTTTGCCCACGCCGTACTCGCGCATCTTCTGCTCGAGGGCGGCGATGTAGCCTGCTCCCGAAGTCGGCAGCGTATCGCGACCGTCCATGAAGGCATGGACGAAGACGCGCTCGAGGCCGCACTCTTTGGCGGTGCGGAGCAGCGCGTAGAGATGCTCCTGGTGCGAGTGCACGCCGCCGTCGGAGACCAGGCCGAAGAGATGAAGTTGGCGGCCGGCTTCGCGGGCGCGCTGCAATGCCTGCACGATGGCGGGGTTCTTGCGGAACTCACCGGAGGCGATCTGCGCATCGATGCGTGTGATGTCCATCTGCACGATGCGACCGGCGCCGATGTTGAGGTGCCCGACTTCGCTGTTGCCCATCTGGCCGTCGGGCAAGCCGACGAAGTGCTCGGAGGCGCGAATCAGCGTGTTAGGAAATTCGCGGAGCAGCTTGTCATAGGCAGGCTTGCGGGCCAGAGCGATGGCGTTGTTGGCGGTTTCGGCGCGGTAGCCCCATCCGTCGAGGATGGTGAGGACGAGAGGACGTTTGGACACGGGCGGATTCCTTGGAGAGCGGGCTAGCGGGGTTAGCAAGATAGCGGAGTTGGCGAGTCAGCTGGTCAGCGGGTAGCGCCGCAGCGGACCTAATTCTTCCCGTCTTGAAGAATCTTCCTATTCAGAATAAACTCCGGCGCCCGCAGGCAAGTGTGTCTCGACTCACAGGTGAGCGATTAAGGGGACGCGTGTTGATTGCGCTGGAATAACAACG
>DATHNJ010000220.1:0-2940 GCA_035486155.1 Occallatibacter sp.
GTTTCCACTTAGCAAGGCACAGTTTGATGATCTGCGCCTTGCGGCTCCGGTTGAATCGGCGCTTGGCTTCAACAACTCGGGCCTGGAGATCACCGGCGGAGCACTGCCGGAAGACGTCCAGGGCATCTACCTCACAGAGAATGCCGGAACCTTCTTTGGTGTGCGTCCGCTTCTCGGTCGAAACTTCGAGTCGTCCGATGCCGAGAACGGCGGCCACTCCGTGGTTGTTCTCAACTACCGCTTCTGGCAGCGCCACTTCGGCGGCGATCCCCACGTCATCGGGCAAACGCTGGAAATGAATCATACCCCGTACACCATCGTCGGGGTCATGCCGCGAAGTTTCGCATTCAATGACATCGCCGGCGTCGGCGATATTTACCTGCCGTTTAGTCTCATGCGGCCTGTTGCCAACGGTCCCTCCATTGCCTACCTGCCGTGGATCAAGCTGCGGCCCCACGTCTCACTGGCCGCCGCAAACGCGGCGCTCGAGCCGATCGTGCTGGAGGGCAAGAAACAGTATCCCGAGAGCTCTCCCGATCACCGGCATCTCGCGCTGCAGCCGATCATCGTGCCTTACCAGCAGGACCTGGGCCGCACCCTCACGCTTCTGCTGGCGAGCGTCGTCCTTCTGCTCATCATCGGCTGCGCCAACTGCTCCATCCTTATGCTGGCCCGGGGACGCACGCGCCAGCATGAGCTCGCCATCCGCACGGCGATCGGCGCCAGTCGCTGGCGCATCGTGCGCCAGTTGCTCGTCGAAGCTCTGGTCATCTCCTGCACGGGCACCGTCCTGGGCGTGGCTGCGTCGTACTGGCTTGCCCGGCTTCCTCTGTTGCTTTCGCCGGACTCCTTTCCAGCCGAATCCGTCATCCGCATCAACGCTTCCATCCTTGCCTTCTCGGTCGCGCTCGCGCTGCTCTGCGGCATCCTCTTCGGTCTTGCTCCTGCATTGCGTCTCTCGCGTAACGATCCCGCGCGTGCGCTCCCCGGCCGGCAGGCGGGAGTTGCCGCTGCTCCCGCCAGGCATCGCTGGAGCGTTCTCATCACGGCGCAGGTTGCGCTCACGCTTCTTCTTATGGCCACGGCGGGCACTGCCATCCGCGGCTTTTTGCGGCTCACGCAGATGCCCCTCGGCTATGATCCCGCCAACGTCATGCAGATCGGCATCTCGCTGCACGTCCAAAACCCGGCCGAGTGGAGCCGTATTCAGTCGCGTGAAGCGCGCGCCGCGTACATCGAGCAGATCCGGCAGAAGATCGCATCCGTTCCCCGAGTCTCCACGGTCGCCGTCGGCATCGGCGCCACGCCGCCCGATGCTGACGTTCAGAGCTCGTTCATCATCGACGGAACTGGCGATGGCGAACAGCCGCAGGCTCGTGCGGTGCTGGTCGACCAGCGATATTTCGCCGCGCTCCGCATTCCTGTTCTTCAGGGGCGCATCTGGAATGCGGATGAAAACAGCCGCGGAGACTTCATCGCCGTCGTCAATCGCGCTTTCGCGAAACGCTATCTCTCCTCGTCCCACGCCGTGGGCCGGCAACTGCGCATTCCCGGTCTCACGCCTCATAATCGCTACCAGGCCGTCTCGGCGCAAAGCACCACCTGGCGTCAGATCATCGGTGTCGTCGGCGATGCGCGTAACAACGGCGTCGATCAGCTCGTGGTCCCCGCGATTTACATTCCGTACACCGCTCTGATACCGGCCTACGCGCAGTTCCTCGTCCGCACCGAGGGCGATCCGCTCACCTGCCTGCACTCCATCCGCGCCGCTATTGCGTCGGTCGCGTCTGACCAGCAGATCTCCAACAGCGCCTCCGCCTTCAACGGCACCTTCACCCTCAGCGAGGCCATCGAGCGCGACGCACAGTACAGCCGCCAGCGGCTCTTCTCCATATTGTTTGGCGTTTTCTCTGCCATGGCGCTCGCGCTCGCACTGGTCGGCATCTTCAGCGTCGTCGCTTACAATGTCGCGCAGCGCACTACGGAGTTCGGCGTCCGCCTGGCGCTCGGCGCGCCGCGCGCGCACGTTCTGTGGATCGCCGCGCGCATCGCGCTCGTCAGCGCGGCCGCGGGCATTGTCATCGGTCTCTCCTTTGACAGCTTTCTCGGCGCCGTCCTCGCTCACTGGATGCAAAACGCCTTTGCCGCAGGCAGTCTGTTTGCAGCTGCCGCGCTCCTCGCCGTCAGTGCACTCATCGCATGCCTGTTGCCCGCTCGCCAAGCTGTCGCCGTCCCACCCGCCGAAGCTCTCCGCTGTGAATAAAAGCGTGTCCTAACTGACCAGAGCGCGCGGATGCTCTGTGCGTGAGTTACTTCAGGACGAACCGCTCATTGACAAGGTTCCGGAAGGTTTGTCGGGGCGCCGCTGGATGGTATCTTCATCTGTAACTATGCGAACCCTTACTAGGAAGTCTCTGATCGTCGCCGCTGTAATGGCCTTTGTCCTACCTGCTTTAGCGCAACAGACCGAGCCTCAGATGAAACATCAGGATACGGAGGTGTACGCGCCGGTGCCTCCGACCGTGACACCGGGCAAGACCGACACCGACCCGCCGTCTGATGCCATCATTCTCTTCGACGGAAAAAACCAGGACGAGTGGGTAAGCGCGCAGGACCACACGCCTGCGCGGTGGATTGTGACTGACGGCACGCTGATGGTGAGCAAGGAGCATGGCGTTGGCAATATCGAGACGAAGAAGGCCTTCAAGGACTACCAGCTGCATATCGAGTGGAAGATCCCGACGACGATCACAGGATCGGACCAGGCGCGTGGCAACAGCGGCGTCTTTCTGGCTTCAACCGGGCCCGGCGATGCGGGCTACGAGCTGCAGGTGCTGGACAACTACAACAACAAGACCTATGTGAACGGGCAGGCCGGCTCGATCTACAAGCAGGCGATTCCGCTGGCGACGCCTTCGCGCAAGCCCGGCGAGTGGCAGA
>DATHNJ010000221.1:0-2947 GCA_035486155.1 Occallatibacter sp.
TGCGCCGCGCAGGCTCTGTGCTTTTATCCCTTGCAGATGCATCGGCTGTACCGGCAGGCCACGCGCTCGCCGTCGATCGCGTCGAGTTTTCGCGGCGCATCGCCGAGGCTATCGCCGCCGAGCCCAACATTCACGTGATTCGCGAAGAGGTTACGCGGCTTGATGCGTCCGATCCGCTCACGATCATCGCGACTGGACCGTTGACCTCCGACGCGCTGAGCGCAGAGATTCAACGCATCACCGGTTCGAATCATCTGGCGTTTTACGACTCCATCTCGCCGATCGTCGACGCCGATTCGATCGATATGAACCGCGTCTACTTCGCTGCGCGCTGGGACAAGGGAACGGCCGACTACATCAACTGCCCGTTTACTCGCGAAGAGTACGACCGCTTTCTCGACGCGCTGCTGGCCGCTGAGGCCGCGGAGGAGAAGGAGTGGGAGAAGCTCGATTATTTCGAAAGCTGTCTGCCCATCGAGATTCTGGCGCGTCGCGGCCGCGACACGCTCCGCTTCGGGCCGATGAAGCCCGTCGGCCTGCGCGATCCGCGCACCGGCAAAACGCCATGGGCCGTGGTGCAATTGCGCAAAGAAAATCTGCGCGCCGATAGCTATAACCTTGTCGGCTTTCAGAATCACCTCAAATGGGGCGAGCAGGCGCGAGTGCTGCGTCTGATCCCTGGGCTTGAGAATGCGCGGTTCCTGCGCTACGGCCAGATTCATCGCAATACGTATATCTGCGCGCCTGCGCTGCTGGACGAGTCATTGTCTCTAAAAAATTCCGCCGCACGGCTAGTGCTTGCGGGACAGATCTCGGGCGTGGAAGGCTACACCGAATCCATCGCCTCCGGCATGCTCGCGGGCTTGTATGCTGCATCGATCACGCGCGGCCAACAACCTACGCCCGTTCCGCGCTCGACTGCGCTGGGATCATTGGTCAACTACATCACGCATGCCGACGTGAAGAACTTCCAGCCCGCCAACATCACCTTCGACCTGCTGGAGCCTCTGGAAGAAGAGACGCGCAAGAAGATTCGCGACAAGAAAGAGCGGCATCGCATCCAGTGCGAGCGGGCGCTGGCGGCCTTCGATGCGTGGTGGGCAAACTCCGGTTACGCCGCGAGTGAAAAAATCGGCGCATAACTGCTGCTCTTCGTGCGATAGTCTCGCCAAGAGCCATGCGCATCGCAAGTCAATCGCCGACCGAGTTAGTCGTCCGGGACAGCAGCGTATGGATCAGTGTTCTCTGCGCGGGCGTGGCTCTGGGGCTCATTCTCTTCGGCATCGCCAAGGCTCAACCGAACACCTTCCTTGGCGCGGCGCTGTTTCTTCTCTTCGGAATCATTGGGGCGCGCAACACAACCTTCACCTTCGACAGCGTGCGGCGCGTGGTCAACTGGAGCGGCTACAAACCGTTCAAGAGAGCATCCGGAACGATCCCGTTCGATGACGTCAGCGATATTGTCGTCGAAGCCACGTCCGGCGGCAGCGACGCCACGACCTATCGACTCTCGCTGATTACATCCCAGGGCAATGTGCCGATGGCTTACGCGTACACCAGCAGCAAAGACGGCTACGCGGAGCTGCGCAGCCAGATCCTTGGCTTCATCAGGCCTGGACTCGCAGGCGCCCCACCCGACACGGGCGTCAATGCAGACGGCATCCCTGCCGATCTCGATTCTTCTATTCGTTCGCTGCTCAACCAGCGCCGCAAGATCGACGCCATCGAGCTACTGCGCTCGCGCGGGCGTATTGGGCTCACCGAAGCCGTCAAACGCATCGATGCTGTCGACAAGAATATGAAGGCGGGCACCTGAAGGCGAAGAGCCAGATGCAATAGACGCGCCCGCGGCGTGGCGCACGGGAACCTTTCATTCTTCGCCAGTGTCAAAACAAGATGGGCGGCTGCTCTCGTGGAGCGAGCGCGCACGCATTGGAGTAGTCTTGAGACTGGAGTCATGATCGTGCAGCGGTGGGTTGTTCTTCTGATCGGTTCGGCGCTGTTGGCGCAACTCGGCGTGGCGCAGGCGCCATCGGCGAAGCCCTCTTCTACAAAGATCGAGCTGCCTCCGCCGCCCAAGCCGCTGCTGCCGGACGCCTTTGCCGGTTGGGTCTCGGATGAAAAACCTAAGGTCGTCATCGACGCCGCACAGGCGGACAACGCAAACGCCGCCGCGCTCAAAGAGTACGGCTTCCTGCGTTCCGTATCCGCCAACTACAAACGCGACGACGAGACACTCAGCCTTCGCGCCATCCAATTCAACGACACCAGCGGCTCTTACGGCGCCTACACGTTTTACCGCCAGAACGGATGGCCCAAAGAGGACATCGGCGCGGGCGCTACATCGAACAAGAATCGCGTGCTGTTCTGGCAAGGCGACACAGTCGTCGATGCGACCTTCTCGCACGTCGGTCCGATGTCCGCCGCGGAGTTGCGCGAGCTGGCCAAGCAGCTTCCTTTGACCGCCGGCAACAAGGCCGTCGCGCCGCCGATCCTCGCCAATCTCCCGCAAGCTTCTCTCGACAAGCAGACGACGCACTACGCGTTGGGACCGGTGAGTTATGCCGGCGCAGGCGGAGCTCTACCCCCTGACATGGTCGGCTTCGATCGCGGCGCCGAGGCTGTCACCGCCAACTACTCGCTTTCTTCAGGCGTAGCTACGTTGACCATCATCGATTACCCCACGCCGCAGATGGCCATGGCGCAGGAGACGAAGGTCCGCGACTACATTAAGGCAGGAACCGGGGCCGGTTCGCATGCGCAGCCTGCTTTTCCCAAGCCGCTTGCCGACTCCGACCAGGCATCGCTCGAGGTACGCCGCAGCGGACCGTTGGTGATTCTCGTCAGCGGCGACGCCATCCCCGACGAGAGCCACAAACTTCTCCAATCCGTCCACTTCCAGGAGGAGTTGGTCTCGATCCCACAACCTACCGAGTCGGAAGTGAGC
>DATHNJ010000222.1:0-6046 GCA_035486155.1 Occallatibacter sp.
TCCACCGACGATGTGAAACTCCGTCACCGCCTCCGAGTATCCTGAGGCGGCGGTCTGCCACGCCTCGTCCAGGGCCATCGTGTATCCCGCAGGATCGCCCTTTTTGCGGCCGAAGGCGCACAACTTGCACGCCGCCACGCAAACGTTGGTCGGGTTGATATGGCGATTGACATTGAAATACGTCACGTCGCCATGCATCCGCTCCCGCACGTGATTCGCGAGCCAGCCGACGGCAAGCACGTCCGAAGATCCATACAGCGTCAGGCCATCTTCAAAATCGAGACGCGCCTCCGCCATGACTTTTTCGGCGATGGGTTCAAGTCGCGGATCGTAAGTCCGGAAAGCGGCCTCGGTGCGCAGATCGGAATGCTCCTGCATAGTTCGATCATACCGAAATTTGACCAAGCTCGGCGATGAGGCCGACGTTGGGCCGCCCAAAGTCCATGTTCCCCAAAAAAGAAGAGGGAGCGCATTTGCGCCCCCTCTTCTGTCCAACTTCTGTTGCTTGTTGCTACTTCTTCTCAGCCTTCTTCCGAGGCGTCGGAGCTTTTTCGCTCAGAAGCGTCTTCGAGTCGGCCGCGTTGAACGGGTACAGCTTCACAGACTGCTGTCCGGTGTTGTTGAGGGTAATGTCGACGCGGCGGTTTTGAGCCAGATAGATCACCAGCATGCTGCGATCCATCTTCTTCTTTTCCGCATCGGTCAGTTCCGTGTTCTCGTCGACCAGCGCCTTCACCTCTTGCCGCGAAAGCTGCTGTTCCTTGCC
This sequence comes from Occallatibacter sp., assembly GCA_035486155.1. Classification (GTDB taxonomy): domain Bacteria; phylum Acidobacteriota; class Terriglobia; order Terriglobales; family Acidobacteriaceae; genus Telmatobacter. Next base: position 767 of record DATHNJ010000222.1, read on the forward strand.
GACGGCGCGCGTGTCGATCGCGGACTCAGGAATGCCCTGCTCCACGAGGAACGACTTGACGCGGTTGACGCGGCGTTCGGTCAGCTCCTGGTTGTACTTGTCCGATCCGCGAACGTCCGCATGGCCAGTGAGGGTGATGCGGCCATCCGACTTGATCGCCAGGTAGCTCTTGAAGTCCGTCGCCAGCGTGTTTAGAGTCTGCTGCTGGCTCGGCACCAGGCCGCCTTCCGGATGCGTAGCCCGAGGCTGCGCGGTCGGGAAGAAGACGCTGTGAAGAGCGAGACGAGCTTCGAGGCGGAGCTGTTCAGGCGACGGTCCCGGAGGAGGCGGAGGCGGCGCGATGGTCAGCGACGCGGTAGCCGTGGCCGAGTGGCCCTTGTCGTCCGCAACGTTGCAAGTCACGTCGACATTGCCCGACGGAGCGCCTGCCGAGTTATACGTTCCGGTCGAACCGGAGCCGTTCACTGTACCGGCGGTTGCCGAGAAGCTGTAGGTCAAAGGACGATTCTGCGGGCTCACGCCGTTGGCGGTAACCGTCGCTGAGTCGCCAGGATTGATGGTGGTCGGGTTCGCCGAGCAGCTCACTGTAGGCGGCTCGAAATCCTTCACGGTGAAGGTGGTCGAAGCATCGGCTACCTGCCAAGGCTTCAGGCCTTCCTTGCCGGGCTTGCCTTCCTTCACGCCGCACTTCACGGTGTAGGAGCCAGGCGCCAGCGCTCCGGTGTCAACCTTCGCCGTGGAGCCGCTGCCGCTCACGCCGTCGCCGCTCCAGGTGTAGATCGCATTTTCCTTCGGATTCAGCCCGTTGGCCGTCGCCGTCACAGTGACCGGGTCACCCGGGAACACCGTCGTCGGAGTGGCCGAGCAAGCAATCGTCGGCGGAGGCGGGGGCGCAATCGAGCCAACGTGGAACACCAGACCGCCGCTCAAACGAGCTGCGTTGATGTTGGCGCGGCCGCCGTATACGCCCGGACCGAAGTCGGCGTGCATATACGAATAGTCGGCCTGGAAGACGCGAATGGCGAGCCGGTGATTGAATAGCGGAGTGGCATAATCCATACCGCCGCCGACCGTAAGGTCAGGACCCCACATTGCAGGGTTCTTATCCGGGCCGCTGATCCGCGCGCCACCCACAAGGGCGTGGACGAAAGGCGTGATGTCCGAGGTGGGATAACGGAAGATGATGCCGGCTGAGCCGGTGAAGAATCCATCGTCATTTCCCTCGGTGCCGTTGTTGCTGCCGTTCGGGTTCGCATCGCCCCACTCGTGCAACCCGAACTCAACCTGTCCGCCGACATACTTGTTGAAGTAGTAGGCGCCGCTGAAAAGTCCGCCCAGATTCACGGCGTTGTAGTTGAACGGAAGCGTCGTTCCATTCGGCTGGGGAACATCCACGGTTCCCTTCGGCGCCAGATAGCTATAGCCGGCAAAGATATCCCAGCGCGATGCATAGTCGCCGGAATTGGCCTGAGGCGCGGGTTTCGGCGCATCCTGCGCCGTCAACGCGAGGGGGGTGAACGCAAGGCATGCACACGCAAGCGCTCGAGGTAGAGATTTGACTCTCTGCAAAAACATCTGTTGTCCTCCGCAAATCAAAACTGGTGTTCGCTTTCGGAAACTGCTACTTGCTCCGAGTTGCTGGTTGGTCCGATTGGCTCTTGAAAGGGTTAGGGAACGATTAAAACGGCACTACTAAACGTACCATTCCGCGCCGAGCTCGAAAAGATGCTTTTTGAACAAGTTGCCTACAGAATCACCCTGTGCTGAACCGGTCCGTAGGGAGCCCGTTGTTACCAGAGTAACTACCGCAAACAGTTGTAAAAGCGATTTTCTAGCCGGCGTTCAGCGTCTTCAGCAAGCTCCGAGGCTCGCGCTGAATCTTCTCTTGTAAGAGTGTGATGGCGTACATAAGTTGCTCCGGACGAGGTGGACACCCTGGTACATACACGTCGACCGGAATCACCTGGTTCACACCCTGCACGATCGCATAGTTGTTAAACACGCCGCCGGAGGTGGCGCAGGCGCCCATGGAGATGACCCATTTCGGCTCAGGCATCTGCTCCCAGAGCCGGCGGATCACCGGCGCCATCTTCTGCGAAACGCGTCCGGCGATGATCATCAGGTCGGCCTGCCGCGGCGAGGGCCGAAACACTTCGGCGCCGAACCGGGCAATGTCGAAACGCGATGCGCCCATCGACATCATCTCGATGGCGCAGCACGCGAGGCCGAACGTGACCGGCCATACCGAGCTCTTGCGAACCCAGTTCACCGCGAAATCAAGCGATGTCAGCAACACGCCTTCCGGCTGTTCAAAGCCGTAGCTAACCTCTTTGAGCTTGGCGCGATTGAGCGCGCTGCTCTCCAGAGCTCCAAAGACGTATCGATCGCGCTCCTGCGTAGCCGCCATGTCTTTACTATAGCGCGATTCCAAGCCTTTACCCATCTGCTTCGGCTCCAATGCAAGATCCCTTTTACCGGTCGAAACGCCTTCCGCTCTATACGAAATCTTCATGGGGAAAGCCGCCTCGTGCGCTATCCTTCAAGGTTCGCGAAACCTATGTAAAAGAGAAGATGCGCGGTTTAACGCGCGGTTCCATCACTGCGGATTTTGCACGAACAAAAGAAGCACGGCGCTCTCGAGAGGAACGAGTCCGCCCGACCTCGCACACGGAGTAAAGGTCAACATGCGTTGTCGCAGTACATTGCTGTTTCCAGCTTTATTGGTCGCCTTTCCAGTTGTCGCCTCAGCCCAGCAAGCCGCATCCGTCCCCGTAACGCAAGCCCAAATCGCAGCTCTCCAGCAGTCGGTGCAAAACGCGCAGATGAACGCCGACAACGCCTGGATGCTGGTCTCCGCCGCACTTGTGCTGCTGATGACAGGTCCCGGCCTGGCGCTTTTTTACGGCGGCCTTGTCCGTCGCAAAAACATCCTCGGCACGATGATGCAGAGCTTCGCCATGATGGGCCTCATCACCATCCTCTGGGCTGTCGTGGGCTACTCGCTCGCCTTCGGCCATGGCAACGCCTTCATCGGCGGCTTCGAGCACGCGTTCCTGCACGGCGTGGGCCTTGCGCCCAACCCCGATTACGCCGCCACCATCCCTGAGCAGACCTACATGGTCTATCAGCTCATGTTCGCCATCATCACACCGGCGCTCATCACCGGCGCCTTCGCCGAGCGCATGAAGTTCAGCGCCATGGCCGTCTTTCTGTCTCTCTGGTCGCTGCTCGTCTACAGCCCCATGGCGCACATGGTCTGGGGCGTCGGCGGACTGCTCAACGCCAGCGGCGGCGCGGTCCCTAGCTTGGATTTCGCCGGCGGCACCGTCGTGCATATCACCTCTGGCGTCTCCGCGTTGATCACCGCGCTCTATCTCGGCAAGCGCCTCGGTTATCCGCATACGGCCATGCCGCCCCACTCGCTCGTGCTCAGCTTCATCGGCGCCTGTCTGCTCTGGGTGGGCTGGTTCGGCTTCAACGCCGGCAGCGCCCTGGGCTCTGGACCGCTGGCCACCAGCGCCTTCATCAACACCCACTTTGCAGCGGCCTCGGCAGCCCTGGGCTGGACCATCTTCGAGTGGTTTCACAACGGCAAACCCACCGCGCTCGGCGCCATCTCCGGCGCTGTCGCTGGACTGGTCGCGATTACGCCCGCCTCCGGCTTCGTGCAGCCCTTCCCGGCTCTTTTGATCGGTCTGCTCGCCGGTTTCTTCTGCTCGTTCATGGTCTTCGAAGTCAAAAAGTGGCTCGGCTACGACGACTCTCTCGACGCCTTCGGCGTCCACGGCTCCGGCGGAACTCTCGGCGCAATCCTCACAGGCATCTTCGCCACGCAAGTGATCAATCCAGCCTTCGGCAAAGGCGTTCCCACCGGGGCTATCGACGGCCACTGGCGCCAGATCCTCAACCAGGCCGCAGGCGTGGGTCTCGCCTGGGGCATCTCCATCGTGGGCACGCTGATCCTGCTCTTTGTCGTCGACAAGGTCATCGGCCTGCGCGTCACGACCGAAGACGAACACGAAGGCCTCGATCTCTCCCAGCATGGCGAAGAAGGCTACGACCTGAACTCCTAGCAAAGCTGGATCGTGAAGTGTACGGGCTTCAGCCCGTACACCCACGTTAATCCCAAGATTCTCCGCAAAGATTTCCCCGCCGCCTCACCCAAGACACGCCCCCGGGCTGATACGCTGTCAACCGAGGTTTTACTAGATATGCTTAAGATCGAAGCGATTCTCCAGCCATCCAAGCTCGACGCTGTCAAAGACGCTTTGCTGGAGGCAGGTATCGAAGGAATGACGATTCTCGAGGCCCGCGGCCACGGCCGCCAGAAAGGCCACACCGAGTTCTACCGTGGACGCGAGTATACGGTCGATCTTCTCCCCAAAGTCAAAATTGAACTGGTTGTCCTCGACGACCGCAAGGAAGCCGCCATCCAGGCCATCATGAGCGCCGCCCGCACCGGCCGCATCGGGGACGGCAAAATCTTCGTCAGCAAGATCGACGAAGCGGTCCGCATCCGTAATGACGAACGCGGCGAATCCGCCCTCTAATTTATCTTCCGCATCGCATCACTAGGGTCCTGTCGCTCCCGCGCCAGGACCCTAGTTTTGTTCCGACGAATCTTGATCGATCGTCCCCATCTCACCAGACAAACCCGCCGCTGCAGATCGCACGGCGCCATCACCATGCGCAGAGATCGATCAAATCGTTCTGTTACTGCGGCGCCTGTTCGCCGGCCTGCTCGCGCACCATGTACTCCGCGTACCAGTCCGGCCAATTCGCATCCGCCTGCCCGATGCGCGCCTCGTGCTGGCCATGCGCGGCCGCGGCGCGGCGCAGCGCCTGCGACAGATCGCCCGCCGACCCAAATGTGGTCTCACCGGCGATACGTCCAGGAAGCCGCGTCGTAATCTCCTGCAGCACCCATCCGTTCCCGTCCGGATCACGGAATGATGCAAACGAGCGGTAACTGCGATGCTCAGGATCAGGGCCATTTACACGCACGCTCCCGAACAGGTAAGGCTCGTCGGAGCCGACATAGGCGCCATTCGCGCCATGAAACGCCTCGCTGACCGCAACGCCGAAGCCGAGCAGTTCCTTGCGGGCCGCCTCGAGGTCGGGCACGATCAAATACAGCCCCTGCGCCGATCCAGGCGCCGCCGCGGTCACGTTCTTACCGAAGATGACCGAGCATCCCGAGCCCGGAGGCGTGAATTGAATCACGCGGAAATCATTCTCATGAGCGTAGTCCGCGTCCAGCCGCCATCCCAGCTTGGCGTA
>DATHNJ010000223.1:0-13812 GCA_035486155.1 Occallatibacter sp.
CCACGGGAGAGGAAATTGGAAAAGCTGCTGCCATCGACTCCGCTCCGGCCATACCGCTCCGCCGGAGTAAGCCGGGCCGCATAGCTCTAGGGCAGATTAGGAAATTCCGTGCGACTTCGGGATCATCCAAGGTCGCCGCCCGCTGCTGGCCGCGACGGCTTGAGGCCAATCGCTCCGGCTACGCTTTTTTCCTAATCTGCCGTTATCTGGGATGCGCGAGCCGGCTTAATCGATGCGAGGCGTGCCCTTGCGCAAGACCAGACCGGTGAGGCCAAAGCCCGCGATCAGGCACAGAGCGAGCGCAAAGTAGTACGCCATCGGATGCGCCCAACCTGGCGAATAGGTCAAATCCTGCCCTACCCACAACAGCAGGACCGTGGCGATGACCGTGAACTGTCCCGCGATCACAAGAAACGTATGCCCCAGCTCGCGCCGCTTGTCCAGCGCCGCCACCTGGTCGGGCGTCAGGTTTTGCTCTTCGAGGGGAAGCAGGGAATTAGCCATGCACGATCTCCTGGGAATGCGCTGAATCGCTACCCAATGATTCAATCACAGCCGCCCGCCGTTTTGCCAGCGGGGACGCGAGGTTTCGCGCGGAGGTTTCCCGCGCCGGCACGATTCAATCCATCAGGAACGCGAGCGATTGGAGAGATGTAATTTCAAACGGCTTGCGGCAGCGAACATTGGCGCAGGACAGCTTGTCGTCGCGGCGCACCATGTAAGACTGCGCCTTGGCGAACTTCGCGCGGTCGCGCTCATCTGCGTTGCGCGGCAGTTGCGGCTTCTTGCGCCGCACCACCCAACTCACTTTGTACTCTGCGGCCTGTCCGCACTTGGGGCAAGTCAATGTGTGGCTACGCGACTCTGTGGTCTCGTTAAAAAAATCCCGCTCATCCATCGCCTTCGGTTATTCTCCACTCAAAAGATTTCCGCGCCGGTAAGCCGGCTTGGCGCAGTTCTTGCCCAGATTTTTGTTCGGATCTTTCGTCCGGACTCAAACTACTCCATACTCTTCTTTGCCATGACGAAACGCAAGCCGGCCAAGTTCTCTGTATCCAAAGCGGTAAAAGCCAACGCGCGCGAACGCGTCGGCCAGCCCAAGCCTTCGCGCATTGTCGAGGATCAGCCCCGCACCGGCCGCGAGAGCAAGCATAAACCGAAGCTCGAAGACATGATCCGGCGGGAGGAGTAGCCATGGCGCGTGTACTGCGGAAGTCGCCGGCGGCCTAGCCGCACAGCAGCAGAAGACTCGCGATTAGCGCCAACGGCATAACAACGAAGCCGACTTTCAGAAACTCCCAGGCGCTGATGGCGATTCCCTCGCGGCGCAGCGCGATGAGCCAGAGAATCGTCGCCAGCGATCCTGTCACGGATAGATTCGGGCCGAGATCGACGCCAATCAGAACCGCGTGCGCCATTCCGGCCGCCGGTTGCGCGTGGCGAAGGGCGGCGCCGCTCATCAAGCCGACAGGCAAATTGTTCATCCCGTTCGACGCCAGAGCGACCGTGAAGGCTGCTGCATCCCGCGCAAGCCATCCAGGCGCGCCCCCGAGAGCCTGCAGTCCCGCCAATCCTGCGCGCAGCAACCCCGCGTTCTCCATGGCTTCCACGATGATGAAGAGTCCCGCAACCAATGGGAGCACTGACCAGGAGATTCCCTTGGCCACGGCTGCGATAATCCTGCGATTGCGTGAGGCAACCACCGTGAGGGCGACGATGGCGGCGGCGCAGGTGGGCGCGCCCAGGGGAAGGCCGAAGGCTGATGCGCCGATCAAGGCAGCGGCGGCCAAGAGCAAGCCGGCCAGCGCGAGTTTGCCTTCCGTGCCCAGAGGCGCAGGCTCGAGATCGGCCTCGATGCGCTGGCTGAGGTCCTTGCGGGCGAGCCAGCGGAGGCAAAGAAAGGTCACGGCGATCGCGCCGATCGAAGGCAAAAGAAAGATCCCGAACCACCGGGCCAGCGCCGGGATCTTGTTCCCAAAGACAACCAGATTCGCGGGGTTCGAGATGGGAAAGACGAAGCTGGCGGCGTTGGCGATCATCGCGCACGCCAAGAGGTAAGGCTTAGGGTTCACGCGCGCTCTTCGCACTGCGGCTAGTACGGCGGGCGTGAGGACGACCGCGGTCGCGTCGTTCGACAGCAGCGCTGTGACGGCGACGCCGACCAGATAAACCAGCAGGAAAAGCCGATCGGCCGAGTGGCGGGCGTGACTGGCCGCTATGCCTGCCGCCCAGTCAAAAACGCCCTCTTCGCGGGCCATCTCGGCCAGTATCATCATCCCAGCCAAAAAAAGATAAACGTCGAGCCCTTCGTAGACCGCATGCGCCGCCTGTCGCAACGACAGAAGGCGCGTGACCACCAGCGCCAGCGCCCCGCCGCCGATCCACCACGCCTCGGCGATGCCGCGCGGACGCACAAGCATGCAAACGATGCTGGCCAGGGAGATGATCCACACGAGCACTTCCACTTGGATGCTTGGTCCTTTTGTGCGAAGGTTCGTCTCGAGGCGGCCGTAAGACGCCTCAGAATCTATAGTTTACGGCGTTAATCCCGTTTCTGCCGCAGCCTTCTGCCCTGACCGGAGGGGGCAAAATTGTGTGTCTTACGCGCTGTAAGACATTGTCTAACCACTGTCTTACAGATGTCTTACGTGTGTAAGACAAAGTCGTGCAAAGTCTGACAGTCTGTCGGTTCAGTCGGGTAGCAAAAGTCTCGCCGTCGAGCCCCCGGATCCTTCAAATCGAAAAGTGGCCGGGCAGAATTTTCTGTCCGGACTGTGGATCAGTATCAGGTGGTCCCTGCAGATCGATTGCTGTTGAAGGATTTATGCGTGCTCCGCATCGAGCCATGCGGCCAGCTCTTCATAGCCTCGCTCGCGGGCAAAGTCGGCTGGAGTCTTGCCCTCTTCGGTCTTGTGCTGCGGGTTGGCGCCGTGATTGATCAGCAGCTCGGCGAGATCTCGGCGATTGGCCGTCGCCGCCGAAAAAATTGGCGTGAAGCCCCCGGTCTGCACCGCGTTCACATCGGCACCGTGGGCGATCAGCAACTCGATGGTCGAAGAGCTTCGGCCGATGGCCAGCGCGGCATGCAATGGCTGGTTGCGCTGCGGGTTGTTGGACACGGCGTCCACTTTGGCCCCGCAGAAGATCAGGGCTGCGGCCGACATGGGGGTTCCGAAAGCGGCAGCCAGGTGCAAGGCCGTCCACCCATCTCCGGCGTAGGCCTGTGCAGCCGATGGCTCTTTGCTCAGAAGCGCCTGAAGCTGTGCTTCGTTGCCCGTGGCCGCAGCTTCAAATACATCCAGTGGCGATTCCAACTGTACCCGCTTTTTGAGCAGAAAATCGCGGATCACGGTTTGCCCAGTGTAGACAGCCCACAACAGCGCCGAGACGCCCTGCGGGTCGCGGCTCTCGGCCAGGGATGGGTCGTTCTCGATGGCTTCGGCAACCTCGGCCTCCGCCCCATTCTGTATCAACTTCAAGAAATGTTGGCTCATTGGTGGATGACGCTGTAGGGGCCGGGGAGCTTCGGCGTTGTGTCCGCCGCTTCCTCCGGTTTCGCTGCCCGGTCGGTGCGCTTGGAGTAGATGCGGAATTGCACCACCAGGTCCAAAGCGACCGGAACCGGCTTGCCTTCTTTGATCGCCGGCTGAAAGCTGGCTTTGCGAATCGTCTCCGCCGCGCTCTCATCCAGCCCGAAGCCGATCGGCCGTCCCACCACGATGTTCTGCGGTTTCCCGTCCGCGCCGATCACCACATGATAAAGGGCCATACCGGCAACGCCGTTTGCCTGGGCGTACTCGTTGGATGGCGGCTCGAGCGTGGAGAGCAGCTTTGCTTTCTGATCCACGCTGCTTTGCCGATAGATCGCAGGATCGGCCGGCTTGTAGTCGGTCTGCTGAACAACCGCCTGATAGTAGAGCTTCCAGAGGTCAGGCATCGCGGCGATCATCTGCGCGTCAAGGCCCGGCGCGAAGATCTGGTCGATGGCCCCGCGCAACAGGCGCGCGGCGTGCGCCGGCGAGGTCGTGGTCGTGACAGCCGATGGATTTGCCGGGCGCTCTTCAGCCGGAGCTGCGTTCATCTCTGCTTTGGCCTGCTCCGCATCGGTTGGTTCGCCGGCTGGCGTCCCCGGATCGCTTTTCGGCGCCGGGGCGGCGTCGTTCTTCTTGCCTTTTTTCTTCTTCGGCGTCACCACCAGTTCGCGATCGATGGTGATCTTCACGAACTTTTTCTTCGGGGTCATGCGCACCCGGTCCACTGCCTTGGTGGGATCTTCATCGGCGCGCGCCCCCAGAAAATGCAAGCCATAGCGAACGCCGGTCAATTCGACCTTGTGTTTGGAGAGATGCACTTTGTCGATCTGAATCAGGCTCAAGGTGTAGGAGCCTTGGGGCGAGTGTCCGCTCAGCTTGCCGTGCTCGTCGAAGCTGAGCGAGTTATCGAGATAGCCATCGCGCAGATAGAGCGTCTTGCCGACTACCAGTTGCTTGATCTCATCTTCCGTGATTGCGCCTGCTTTTTCAGCCGGCTCTGTCGGGCCCACATCGTTTGCACTGGCCGTTCCGGGTGCTTCGGGCTGAGCTGCCCCGGCGGGCGTGGTCTGGACAGGCGCCGCATTGGGGGCGGCAGGCAGTTGCGAGTCACCCAGCGGGCTCGCAGCAGGCGCCGTCGGCTGCTGACCTGGCTCCGGTGTCTGCGCCGAAGCAACGCTGATCGCAGGCAGCGAGCCCAGCAGCAGAGCGCCGACGTAAGACATGTAAGACACGCCGACGGAGGCGATAGAGAAGCGCTTCATTGCAAGGACCTTTGTCCAGCACTCTATCAGGACTCGAGCGCCTTCCCGCATTGGAATTCGATGAACCCGCGTTACTGACGTTTGCGGCCCGAACGCTGGATACGCCAAAGAACACGGCGAAACAGGCCGAGGGCTCGCCTGGCGTCAGCCTCTGACCATTGAAGACGCCGCAACAGCAGTCGCAGGTCGTGCCGATTCGCCGCCTCCATGATGCGCGGCGAGTAGCCCGACCTCTCCATCGTCTGCTCGATAAGGTCCGCCATCCGATCGAGCGCACCCGAGGTCGGGCTTTCCGGAGTATTCGCTAACTTTGTCCGATCCGATCTTTCATCCAGCCTCTCCGCGTGGGCTCGCGTCAACTCATAAAGGCACACCGCAACCGCCTGCCCAAGATTCATCGAGGGCTGCGTGGGTTCCGTTGGAATGGTGACGAGTGCATGGCAAAACGCCAGATCGTCGCGCGTCAGGCCGTGCTTTTCCGGCCCGAAGACCAGCGCTACGCGGCCGCCGCTGTCAAGCGCAGAGTCAAGCGTCGGCGCCAGATCGGGAAGCAGGATGACCGGCTGCTGGGCCTTGCGATGCGTCAGGGTTCCAGTGCCCATGACATACGTGCACTCCGCCACCGCTTCGGCGAGGGATGGGAATTCCCTGGCCGAAGCGAGCAGTTCCGGCGCTCCGACAGCCGATTTGGCTTCGCGCCAATGCGCTTCAAACGGCGCCACTACACTCAGTTGCGCAAAGCCGAAGTTCACCATGGCGCGCGCCGTGGCGCCGATGTTCAGCGGGTTACGCGGGGAGACGAGAACGACATCGATGCGCGCGCGTTGAGCGTTGGTCAGCAAACGTACATTGTAGAGCGCCATTCATTCTCTCATCCGCACTCACTCCGATTGGTACACTGCGGATGCGATGGCTTCAGCACCCAACCCGGCCTCGGACCCCACCTTATCGGAGGTCGATGCGCTCTGCGCTACCGCGCGATGGTGCTTTGCCAGAGGCTGGGCGCCGGCGACCAGCGGAAACTTCAGCGTGCGCTCTGGAAGCCATATCCTCATTACTCCGACGGGTCTCGACAAGGGCCAACTCGCGCCGGCGGACTTGCTTGAAATCGATCTTGAAGGGCGCGTGGTTGCGGGGCGCGGCAAGCCCTCCGCGGAGACCGGACTGCATACGGTCATCTATCGCGAATTCGCCACAGCGCGCGCGATTCTGCACGTGCACTCGATTTGGAATACGCTGCTGTCCGGCCGCTTTGCGCAGGTCGGGTTCGTACGGATCGAGGGATATGAGCTGCTGAAGGGCTTGTCGGGCGTGTCGTCGCACGTGCACGAAGAACGCATTCCGATCATTGAAAATTCGCAGGATTACAAGGCGCTCTCCAATCACTTGTCTTTCGCGCTGCGGCAGAATCCGTACGCTCACGGCGTTTTGCTGAGTCGCCATGGGCTTTATACTTGGGGAGAATCGGTGGCCGAAGTGCGCCGCCATGTGGAGGCTCTGGAGTTTCTGTTCGAGGTGGAAGGCCGACGCCTCACCAGCGCGATTGGTTGAGTAACCGCTCGACGAGGAGCATTCATGGCTGTTCTCCGTTTTCCCGAAGAAAACCGGCAGATCGACGCCGAAGATGAGATTCGCGCGTCGCTGGCAGAGTTAGGCATCGACTATGAGCGATGGAGTCTGGACCGCGTATCAGCCGATGCGAGCGCAGATCAGGTGCTCGCGGCCTACGGCAAAGAGATCGAAGAGATGAAGCGGCGCGGCGGATACGTGACCGCCGACGTGATCGACGTGAATTCGGCGACGCCGAATCTTGAAGCGATGCTGGCGCGATTCGACAAAGAGCTCACGCACTCCGAAGACGAGGTGCGTTTCATCCTCTCCGGCCGCGGGATTTTCTTCTTCCATATCCAGGGGCGCGTCGCATCGGTTGAAGTAGGTCCAGGCGACCTTCTGCGCGTGCCGCAGGGAACAACGCACTGGTTCACTCTCTGCGAAGACCGGCGCATCCGCGCGATTCGCTGGTTCCAGGACACGACGGGGTGGACGCCGCACTATACCGACTCCGGCGTCGACAAAGGTTATCAGCCGCTCTGCTTTGGTCCAGCGTATCTTGGGCCGCGGGTGGAGACGACGATCTCCGCATGACGGCCGGCAAACCGCGCGTCTATCTGCTCGACATTGAAGGAACGGTCGCGCCGGTTTCGCTGGTGACCGAGCAGTTGTTCCCTTATGCGCGCACGCACTTCGAGCCGTTTCTGAAGCAGAGGTCAGAAGAGCTCGCGGCCAGGGTGCGAAGCGGCGACGACATCGGGAAGGCGCATGAAGAGGACGACGTACTCCAGGATCTCTTAATGCTGCAGATGGAAAACAGGTTGGAATCGGATCCTGACGCGCCGAGAATCCTGCCGCCTGGAGTTGTTTCCATGAGCCCGGCCTATGGCATCCCCCGCATCGCCAAGTATGTTTATTGGCTGATGGATCGGGATCGTAAATCAACCGCGCTTAAGTCTCTGCAGGGCAAGATATGGAAGGCGGGTTTTGAGAACGGAGAGCTGAAGGGCGAGTTGTTTCCCGATGTGCCAGAGGCGTTAGCGCGCTGGGCGAAGGAAGCGAAAGTCGCCATCTACTCGTCGGGATCAGTCGAGGCGCAGCAGCTTTTATTCAGGCACACCACCGATGGCGATCTATCTCCGCTTATCGCGAGTTACTTTGACACACGCACGGGGCCTAAGTCCGAGAGCGCGAGTTATCGATCGATTGCAATCGAGTTAGGCGTTGAGCCGCTCGAAGTTATTTTCTTTTCTGATATCGTTCGCGAACTAAATGCCGCGCGCGAGGCGGGATGTCGGACGCGTCTCGTTTTGCGTGAGGGCAACGCTCCTGTTGACGACCCAGAAGGCCATCAGGCGATTACATCTCTCGCGTAGAGATCGTCCCCCATTGTGGAGACCGGAAGCGAAGATTTACTGGATTACAACCTACACAGCCAAAGAAGGGTGCATCCAAACCCAGACGAGACGATGAAAAGTCGCCGTGGACGTATTCGTGTGCTCCAGCAGACCGGGGCGCCGTCGACAAGTAATTGAGCCATCCTTCATAAGTTGGCATAAGCTGGGCCGCAGTCAGGCCGTTCCGCTGGGCAAGACCTTCATTCGTCGAAATCGGGCGAAACTCCGTTGCCGATAACTACTCCCGTGGTGCGCGGACGCGGCGATTCATACCGCTGCGAGTGTATTTTGTTTGATTTTCCGGATTGCGAGGTATTGCATGAGCGCTATTTTTCGCAGCGCCGCTGTACGCATGACCCTGTCGAGCCTGTTTCAGGCTGTGCAGGGCGGGTTGGGCGTCAGCGTGACGCCCTCTCACTTTTACTTTCCCGTTCCCAATATTAAGTCGCTGGAGCGTAAAGACTGGAGCGCTCCGCGGCGTTGCGGCGCATTTGATTATCGGCTGGAAGAGCAGTCCGACAGGCTCTATAACGAGATTCTGCCCTTTGTCGATGAATGTGCGTTTGCGGAAGAAGGCGCCGCTGATCAACATCAATTCCACGTCAATAACGGCTTTTTTGAGCGTGTAGACGCCGAGGTGGCGCACGCATTTGTGCGACAACGCAAACCCCGACGCATGATCGAAATCGGAAGCGGCCACTCCACTCTGGTGTTGGCCGGCGCCATGCAGAGAAATGCAGCCGAAGGTGATGGAGGCGAGTTCACGTCCATCGAACCGCATCCGCGTCCGTTTCTGAAAGACGGGCTTCCCGGCTTGACGCATCTGATCGAAGCGCGCGTGCAGGATGTGCCGATCGAGGCGTTTCGGCAACTGGAATCGGGTGATGTGTTGTTCATCGATTCGAGCCATGTAGTGGCGATGGACAGCGATGTGCTCTATGAACTGCTTCGGATTCTGCCTTCGCTTGCGCCCGGCGTGCTAGTGCACTTTCACGACATCTTTGCGCCGCTCGACTATCCGGAGAAGTTTGTGAAGCGCAACCTCTGCTTCTGGGGCGAGCAGTACATGCTGGAAGCGTTTCTGTCGTTCAACACGGCGTTTAAGGTTGTGTGGGCCGGCAGCGCGATGCAGCAGTGGCGTGGAGATCTGCTGCGCGAGGCGTTCCCCAAGTGGGAAGGCAGTTTCAAGCGGATGCCGGCGCCGCTGCGCATGTTTGCGCCAACATTGGATGGAAACAATGTGTGGCCGTGCAGTTTCTGGGTGGAGAGGGCGGCGTAGCTTTCCGTGAGATGAATCGATTCGACCTGGTCTAAGCTCTAATCTAGAGTGTCTTCGATCGTGCTTTGGACCAACCCAGCCGCAGTCGCGTTCAATGAACTGAGCCGCGCGCCTATTGTGCGCTTCTCGGTGCTGGCGCTGAGCTCCATCTTTTTTCTGGTTGACCCGTTCGCGGCGATTCCATCCTTCATCGCCATCACCGAAAGCGTGGACGCCAAGCGGCGTAGGCGCATGGCCCGCAAGGCAACGTTGACATGCTTTATCGTGCTCACCAGCTTTGCTCTTGCAGGACAGTTCATCTTCCGGATGTTCGGGATTACGCTGCCTGCGTTTGAAATCGCCGGGGGACTGATCTTACTTTTGATCGGGCTCGATATGCTCGAAGCCAAGCGCTCGGCAACACAGGAGGCTTCGGGCGATACGGAAGAGGGCGCTGCGAAGGAAGACGCAGGCATCGTGCCACTGGGAATTCCCATGCTGGCCGGGCCCGGCGCGATCTCGTCCGTCATGGTGCTGGTAGGGCCCGTGCCGTCGGTTTTTCACTGGCAGATGGGCGCCATTCTGGGATCAATCGCGGTCACATGCATCGTGAGCTATTGGGTGTTGGCCGGCGCCGGCCGCATCCGCCTGGTGTTGGGCGAAACCGGCATTCGCATCCTGGTGCGCATCATGGGGCTGCTGCTGGTGGCATTGGCGATGCAGTTTTTCGTGAACGGGCTGACGGATCTCGGGATCATCTCGAAATAGAAATCGACAACGCGCGCAGCCAGATCACAAAGCGACGCTTGTCGCGTCAGGCAGCGGATTTCATCGCCTAATCAATCGGTCGAGTAGGACTGCAACTCGGCCCGGTTCACCGGTTGGTCTGCCGTTTCTTCAAGCACGCCATAGACGCCAACAATCTGGCCTGTGGCGCCAAAGCGCGGCGCCCCGCGGGCGCGCATGCCGCGCCATCCGCCGTTCGGCTTCTGTATCCGGTAATAGACATCAATGGGCACGCCCGCCGTGAGGCAGATCCGAAGCGACTCATCCGCCATCGCCACATCGTCCGGGTGCAGCATCTTGAGCCACCCGTGGCCCATCGCGTTGGCGAGAGGCTGGCCGGTGAACTCTTCCCAGCGCGAGCTAGCTTCGATCACTTCGCCTTTATCGTTCAGCACCCACAGAACATGCGGCCCGAGTTCGAGCAGATGATGAAAATGGCCTATACTCTCGCGCAAAGCTTCTTCAGTGCGTTTTGGCTCGGTGATGTCCATGACGGCGACCGAGACGCCGAGAATCTCGCCGGCCTCGTCGCGCGCCGGATGATACGAGGCCAACAGCACCGTTTGCGGTTCAGCGCTGCCGTTCGGCATCGTCTGCACCTCGGCGCCCGTGATCGGCTCGCCCTGCAGCGCGCGGCGGATGTACGGCTCGATCACAGGGAAAATTTGAGGGATGAGCTCCGCAACTGTTTTGCCGAGGTGGTCATTGACCGAAGCGCCATTCATATCGGCCAACCGTCGGTTGATGCTGACATAACGCATCTTGCGGTCTAAGAAACAGAGGCCTACGGGAGCGCCGTCGTAGATGGCCTGAATCTGCGCCAGCCGTTGAGCCGGCAAAGACTCCAGACCCACAAGGGAATCCCCATCGGCCGAAGGGGGCATTGCCGATCGGAAGATTTGCGGCTGTGCTGCGATGAGGCGGGGGATTTCTTCGATTGGCGCCGGCTTGCCGTACAGCCAGCCTTGACCAAGATCGCAGCCGAGCCATAGCAGCATGCTGGCCTCGGCAGGCGTTTCGATGCCTTCGGCCACGGTGGTCAATCCCAGGCTCTGACCCAGGCCGACCACGGCAGCCACAATCTTCCTGCTCTCGCGCACCTCTGTCATCGAACTGACGAAGCTTCTATCGACCTTCAGCTTGTCGAAGGGAAGGGACTGCAGGTGGAGCAAGCTCGAGTAGCCGGTGCCGAAATCGTCGAGCGCCAAACGGCATCCCAGTTGTTTCAGCTCATGAGCGATGGCGTTGGCGCGGGGCAGGTCTTTGAGTAGCGCGCTCTCGGTGACTTCGAGCGTGAGGCGATCCAGCGGGAACTTTCCCTGTTCAGCGCACGAGGCGATCAGAGCGGGAATCTCGCAGTTCTGCAACTGAATCGGCGAGAGATTGCAGGACAGATGCAAGGAGCTCTGCAGCAAGGGAATTGAAGAGAATGCCTTGCCCAGCAACGTCTGGGTCAGGCGGCTGCTGAGCCCGCCGGCTTCGATCCACGGGATGAACTCGTCGGGAGTGGCGTGGCGCCAGCGCGCCAGGAGCTCAAAGCCGGTGAGACGCCCCGTCCTCAACTCAACGATCGGCTGAAAGACAGGGAAAAACTCATCACGGTCCAATGCCCCTTGAAGAGCAGTTGCATCCGGATCCATGCACTCACTCTACGCCCGACCCAAGGCGCGGAAATAGCACATTGGTACCGGAGACGGAGATTTTTCATGAAAGTAGTTGCATTGATGCCGTTTAGGGACGCAATTCGAGACGTGCGTCTCTGCGCCGATCCGCAAGATGGCCGGAATAAAGTGCGGAATCGTTGTGTCGATCGGGGTAGGGGGAACTACCTTGAGTCAGGAATCAAACCCAGTGATGGACAAAGACATCAGCCGCCGAGCGTTCTTCGGCGCGGTAGCAGTCACCGTCGGAGCGGGGGCCGTGATGGCGCCGGCGCTGGTTGCGCAGGAATCGGGCGCTAGCGGTGAAGCGATGGGAAGCGCCGGTCAAGGCCGAGGGACCGCACCAGCGGGGAGGACGGATTCCAAACAAACAGATGTCCGCCACCTTATATCGCTCAGAGGCAAGCAGCCGCGCTTGACCAACGATGCCGGAAGCCTGATGAGCATAGACAAGTCCGACCTGAACGTCATGAGCGGCCTGTCGATCCGCAGGTTAACGCTGGCGCCGCGCGGTGTGCGCGAGCCGCATTGGCACGCCAACGCCGGCGAACTCGCCTACTGCCTGCGCGGAGAGCATCTGGTGACCATCTTTGGCAATGAAAACCAGCGCAATAGCTTTACGATCTCTCCCGGACAAATGTTCTTTGTCCCCCTTGGGGCTCTCCATCATGTGGAGAACATTGGCGACGAACAGGGCGAGATGATCCTGGGATTCTCGCACGAGTATCCGGAGGACTTCGGACTCTCCGGCACGTTCGGCAGCTTTACGGACGCTGTGTTGGGCAATACGACCGGTTTGCCGGCGTCCAGCTTTCGCCGATTGAAGAGAACGCCCCAGGATACGTTGCTGGGCAAGCTCGCGAGCGACGCGGTTGTGGAGTTGCAGGAGCGCGAAGAGAACGCCTACAAGTATGACTTGGAGGGAGCGCTTCCGCAGATCAATTCCAAGGCGGGAAGCGCGCACACAGCCAAGGCCAGCGTATGGCCGATTCTGAGCAACATCGCGATGTTCTCAGTTCACATCAGCACCCAGGGAATGCGCGAGGTTCACTGGCATCCCGACACGGCGGAGATGGGCTACGTTACCGAGGGGCGGGGACGCATGACGATCGTCAGCCCCGGCGGGTCGCTGGATACCTACGAAATGAGCGCAGGCGACACATATTTCATACCCCGTTCGTATCCGCACCACATCGAAGACATTGGCGATGGCGAACTGAAGCTGCTGGTCTTTTTCAATCAGAGGACGCCCGGAGATATTGGCATGTCGACGGCGATCGGCGCGTACTCGCGTGGGGTGATCGCGGCGGCATTTGGCCTGGATATGGGCGCGGTTCCGGATTTTTCTCTTAGAGCGTCCGATGGGCTGATCGTGCCGCGCGTGAATCCGCTCGATCCATCCAAAAGCGCTTAGCAGGCAAGGATCGATTCGCGGCGGGGGGGATACCTCTCCTTAAGGCCTATTAGGGCCTACCCCGCCAGTTCTTCCGTCTATGCAATGCCCTTTCCCACAGAAGTTCGCTGTTTTTCACAGGGCCAGCGGGGTTGTGTTTTTCATGGTCCGTTGATATTCTCAGCAAGTCGCAACTGACAAGAAATTCTGAAGGTTGCGAGTTGCAAAGCAGGGTAGTCTGTGCTACTCTCGAAAAGTTGCAGTAAGTGAGCAGTGGAGCCTCCCGGTGGCCTGATGGCCTGCCCGATGAGGGAAGTGGGAAGCTGGTTCGTAGGGTCAGATTGAGGCGGCGAGTATCGTAGCCCTGATCCCTGTAGGGAATCCCGCAGAGAACAAGCCATTGCAAGACCCGAAAGGCGAAATCCTTTCGCGCACCTTAGTGGTGCAAGCCAATTGTGCTGGTCGATCTTTGATATTTTGCGCAGCGCGACGCCCTGAACGGGTACCGATTAAGTAAATACGGTACGAGCTTGACAGGGTAGAGAGAGTTCGATACTCTCAAAAAGTTCGCGCAAAAATGCTGGCGAACGTAATCAAGCAAAAAACCAGCAAGCGCATTAAGTTCGGGGACACCTGTTCGTCACAGAACAGGCCTCGATCCAAAGGGTCTCGCTTAGGCGAAACGCCCTTAAGGATCTTTGACAACTAGGTTGAACATGCCAGTCGTGAGAAACGATCAGGTTTGACTTGATCATTCTCACAAGGTAAGAGCATCTGCGTGCACCCTCTTCTTCGGAGCAATTCGAATAAGAGATGCGCGGATGCCGTCGATCCGGAACCGACCTCCGTCGGTGAAGGATTGACAACAGGTTTCAAACGAGAGTTTGATCCTGGCTCAGAATCAACGCTGGCGGCGTGCCTAACACATGCAAGTCGAACGAGAAAGTGGAGCAATCCATGAGTAAAGTGGC
>DATHNJ010000224.1:0-17167 GCA_035486155.1 Occallatibacter sp.
CAAGTTCGGCGTCGAGATCCTCGGCGATCTCAGAGCTGCGAAACAGGCGGACGGCGAGAGAGCGAAAAGACGAAAGAAGACTCATACTTCCTCCGGACGTGCGGCGAGAGCAGCGGCCATGGCTGAGGCGAGTCGATTCCAGCCATCGGCCTCTTCGCGCAGGCGTTTGCGGCCAGCAGCGGTGAGTTCGTAAAACTTGGCGCGGCGATTGTTTTCGGAGACGCCCCAACTGGCTTTGAGCAAGCCCTGGCGGACGAGACGAAACAGCGCAGGATAAAGCGCGCCTTGTTCGATGAGCAGCGCGCTGTCGGAGATTTGTCCGATGCGCAGGAGAACGCCATAGCCGTGCAGCGGCCCAAGCGAGACGGCTTTAAGGATGAGAAGGTCGAGGGTTCCAGGAAGTAGTTGGGCCTGATCGGTCATACTTGGTCCTTGGGTTCTCCTAAGTTGATTAGGAGATTAGCCCGGCTCTCCTAAGCTGTCAAGGAGAAGGGTTTTGTTTTGTGACGAACCGATTCAGCGGTTGGGACATCCCGGCGGCGTCTTCACCCCTGCGATGACGACCCATCCGTTGTCGGCGCCGGGATGCGTGGAGCAGTGGATGTCATGAATTCCTGCGGCCCAGAAACCGTGCGAGACATAGCCCTGTCCGTAAGCGAAGACGGGATCGTTGGCCTGCGCCGTGACTACGCCGTCGAGATCGTCGTTGGCGACGATCTGCACGTTGACGGTCTGACCGTTGGGGAGCTGGGCGGCGATGGTCGTGATGTGGTGGCTGCCGTGCGGCCCGCCGCGGCGCACGCGCGTCTTTTCAATGGCAACGCCACAGGCCATGATGTTGTCGACGTCGCGTCGCGTGCCGGAGGCAATCAGATCGGCGATGCGTTGATTCACCTGCGGCGTACAACGGGTGGGGACGAGGACGTTGCGCGCAGCGAGAACCTGGCGCACGGCGAAAACAACGATAAACAACACGGCGTAACGAATCGCGACTTTCATTTGCGCTCCTTTGTGGACCAAGGTTTCGGCCTCACGATTGTAAGCTTGCGCGATTTGATGTGAATGGAGGCGGGTTGGCGTCTGCAGCGGGCAGGATGCTATGGTGAGCGAAATGCCGCTTACCACGACAACTGAGGCCGGCGTTCCCATTCAAGGGCCGAGCGCAACGCTGATTTATGACGACTGGTATCCGGCGCTGCGGACGGATGCGCTGCGCGGGCGCAAGCTCGCCAAGGCGATGCTTCTTGGCATTCCGCTTGTCCTGGGAAGATTGAAAAGCGGAAACCTCTTTGCGATGCGCGATAGCTGTCCGCATCGCGGCATTCCTCTCAGCGATGGCTGGTTCAATGGCGAACGCGTGACCTGCCGCTATCACGGGTGGGAGTTCGAGCCCTGCAGCGGCCGATGTGAGCTGATTCCTTCGCTCTCGAGTCACGATCACCTGGATGCGACGAAGATTTATGCGACGGCGTTTCCGTGCGAGGAGCGCGACGGACATGCGTGGGTTTTTGTTCCCAGCCCGGGAAGCGGAAAGCGTTCGCAGGGCGCGAAGCCCGCTGTCCCCGACCTGGCGAAGTTCGGGCCGCGCTTTCGCACGGCGTTTCTGACCGCCGATCTACCGTGCAACGTGGATCACGGCATTATCGGATTGATGGATCCCGCCCATGGTCCCTTTGTCCATCAGGCCTGGTGGTGGCGTAGCCGAGCCAGCATTCGCGAGAAGACGAAGAAGTTTGAACCGATCCCCGAAGGGTTCCGCATGAGTGCGCATGCGCCGAGCGCGAACTCCGCGCCCTACAAGCTGCTGGGCGTCTATGGGCAGCCGGTGGAGACGACGATTGATTTTGTGCTGCCGAACCGGCGGACAGAGGTCATTCGCTGCGGTGAGAAGTGGTTCTCAAGCCTCACGACAATAACGCCGGTGACCGCGTCTACCTGTCGCATCGATGTGATCGCTGCGTGGAATGTGTTTTATTACGCGCCGTTTCTGACGCCGATCGCGAAGTTTTTCGGCGCGAAGTTCGTGCGCCAGGATCAGGTCACGATGATTCAGCAGGCGGAGGGATTGAAGCACAATCCGAGCCTGATGCTGATTGACGATGCGGACAAACCGGCGAAGTGGTATTTCGCGTTGAAACAGGCGCGGCTGGATGCGGCGGCTACGGGAGTGACGGCGAAGCATCCGATGGATGGGCCGGTGGAATTGCACTGGCGGAGTTAGTTCTTCTCTAAGCTAATCGAAATCTATTCCTGTGACTCGCTCTCGTTCTTGTCTTCTTCCTCTTCTTCGCCTTCGACGGAGATGCGCAGGGAGCGCAGGAAGTTGACGTCATTCTTGGTGAAGGGCGCGCCATCGCTGCCTGTCTCGGCGTTTGGCTCGGACTCCTCGGATTCCTTGGAGACTTCATTGAGGCCAATGGTGGCTTCAAGCATAAGAAGCACGTCGAATCCGTGGCGGCGAATATCCTGAACGACGCCGGCGATTTGCTCGCTCTCAATGACCGACTCGTGGATGGCCTCTCCCAATTGTTGGATCAGTTCGCGCAGCCTTGATGTCACCTGAGCCTCCCGGTATTTCTAGCCTCCAGTACGTCGGCCGGCGCGGCGCGCGCAAGGGGACGGCGTGGATTGTTCTACCTTACTGCCAGAGCGAGCCTGGAGCAACTGAGGTTGCACTGAATGTTGTGCAAAGCAAAGTGTCGGCCGCGCTGCTACCATCATATCGAAATGAGACCGGAAACCTTCGGCCGCGTGGTTGGAATCGGATTACGAGTGGCGGGCCGCGTGGCTGGGCAACGCATCAGCGCGGCGTCGCAGTCGGCTCCTTCTTCTATGCCCCAGGACCCTGCTCGAAGCGCTTCGACTTCACGGCCGGTCGGTGGCGCGCCACGCGCTCGCACAGAGGGGGGCAGCCTCACGCGCGGGCTGGGCGGATTCATCAAGCCGTTTACGCGTGTTGGCGGCATTCTGTGGCTCGAGGTGACGGGCGTCTTCTTTCTCCTGCCGGTGCTGGTCTTTGCGCCGACGGTGTGGCGAACGCGCTTCAGCTATGCGCATGGGCCGGATCACCGCACGTTTGTGGTGTCGGCGATTATGGTGGCGCTGTTCTTTTATCTGAGCGTGAGCTCGTTCTGGCGGGCGCGGAAGAAGTAGCGGCCGCAACCCTGCTACATGACATTGCGGCTGCTGCTCCGCGTCAGCACCCAGATCACTACGGCGAACAGCACCATTCCTACAAGAAAGGCGCCGAAGCCTTCGCTCCGGCCGTGAGAGAAACCAAAGCGAACCAGCATTTCGGCGGGGGAATTCACAAGCGGCGTCATCGTTGTCCTCGCATGGCAGCCATTGATGGAGATGGCTACATCGGATCGGACACGGAGATGCCATAGAAGTTGTTGCGGAAACCGCTCTACTCGCGACGCATGCCTGGAGCGATGGCGTAGTTCAACTGGACGAGCACAATGGCGGCGATGCTGAGCCAGTTGTTGACGAAGCAGAGCAACGCTCCGGCAGCGTAAAGCGATTGCGCGGTCGCGATGCGACGGCAGATGCTGCTGTGGACTTCTTCGGGCGTGTCCGGCTTGATGAGGCCGGCGCGAGTCGCATGGGCCCAACTCCAATAGAGCATGGCGCCTGGGATTGCGATATTGAGCCAGTAGATGCCGAGCGCCAGGCGCAACGCGATGAACTCGCCGAGCAGGCGCGTGGAGAGCGGCATGAGTGTAATGGAGAACAGGAAGCCGAGATGAATCCACGCTAGGTCTCGTGTGCCCTCGCCAATGTGATTGAGCTGGGTTTGCTGGCCTGCCCAGAAGATGCCGAGCGTAAGAAAGCTCATGCCGTACGTGAGCCACTGCGGGCCCATGGCGCAGAGAGCGGCAAGCAGTTCGCGCTCGCCGTGAACCTGGGATGCCGTCGGAATGTGCAGGTCGAGAACGAGCAGCGTCATGGCGACGGCGAAGATTCCGTCACTGAGAGCCGCGAGGCGCTCGAGATTCCGGCCTTGAATGCGGTTGTAGAGTGTAGGCGGCAACTTTGTTGAGATCCTCCGCATTCCATCGGCTATCGTGTTCAATGCCCGGTGAATTTGCCCGTGTGGCGTGCAGGCGCTATGCGGGCCGCGAAATGCCATACAGCCAAGGCCAGAGCCAGCGCGCCGAGGCCGAATGCGAGCCACGCGCGCTGGCCGTGCAGCATCCAGCCGCGATAGAACGCGATGCCTGCGGCGATCACCATGACGATTCCACGAACCTGATTCATGATCCTTGTTCCATTATGGATATGGAAGGACGTTTCTTCGCCTGGCGTTGAGGCCTGTAACGTAGCACAGGGCCTTGCGCAATTAAGATACCCTACCGTTATGGCTACTTCGTACACTACGGCGCCCGCACTGAAAAAAACCGCCCTCAACGCTACGCATCGCGCGCTGAAGGCCAAGATGGTCGACTTCGGCGGATGGGATATGCCGGTTGAATATCCATGCCCCGGCGGGGGGTTGATTGCCGAGCATCTGGCGGTGCGCACGGGCGTGGGACTGTTCGACGTGAGCCACATGGGCGAGATTCAGTTCCGCGGGCCGGGATCCCTGGCTGCGGTGCAGCAGATCACGATGAACGACGCTTCGAAGCTGAAAGACGGGCAGGCGCATTACTCCGCTCTGCTGACGCCGCAAGGGACGTTCGTCGACGACATCCTCGTGCACCGGCTGGGCGACAACGATTTTCTGCTGGTGGTGAATGCGGGCACGACGCCGAAAGACAATGCGTGGATTCGCCAACAGGTGGGCTCGATGCCGGGGA
The DNA here is from genome assembly GCA_035486155.1 of Occallatibacter sp. Classification (GTDB taxonomy): domain Bacteria; phylum Acidobacteriota; class Terriglobia; order Terriglobales; family Acidobacteriaceae; genus Telmatobacter. The sequence goes on from DATHNJ010000224.1 coordinate 4,800, forward strand.
TTCACCTCAATGATTATTCGAGCTACTATTCACAGCTTGCGGTGCAGGGGCCACGGGCGCTGGAGACGCTGCAGAAGCTGACCAAGGTCGATCTGGCTGGGATCAGGAACTACTGGTTTACGTGGGGCCAGGTTGCGGGCGTGCACAATGTGCTAATCGCGCGCACGGGTTACAGCGGCGAAGACGGCTTCGAGGTCTACATCCCGTCGGACGAAGCAACGACGGTGAAAGTGTGGAATGCGATTCTCGAGGCGGGCGCGGAGTTCGCGATTCGGCCGTGTGGCTTGGGCGCGCGCAACACGCTGCGGCTTGAGGCTGGAATGAGCCTCTACGAACATGAGATCTCAGAAGAGATCAATGTGCTGGAAGCGGGACTTGATCGTTGGCTCAAGTTGGACAAAGGTTCTTTTCTTGGACGCGACGCGTTGCTCGCCGTACAAGCGTCGGGTGGTCCGAAACGCAAGATCGTTGGATTGGAAATGCAGGAGCGCGGGATTGCGCGCGACGGGTACGAGGTCTTCGACCTGGATGGAAATTCGATTGGCACGGTGACATCAGGATCACCCGCGCCGTTTTTGAAGACAAACATTGCGATGGCGCTTGTGCCGGCGAGCGTGGTGGCATCGGGAGCAGACGTGCTGGTGGACGTGCGCGGCAACCGCGTACGCGCCAAACAAACGCCGCTTCCTTTTTATAAGCGCCCGAAGAAGTAAAAGATCCGGCCCGATATTTGAGTTAGTTCAAGACTCTTGTTTCGAGCCCTCGCTTCGAGCCATCGCTTCGAGTCCGCTACTTCGAGTCTGGCGGCAGAGGGATGCCGATCTCGGCCGCGATCAACCGCACTTCGGCTAGCTTCTGCTCCGCCTCCGTCACGTCGGCGACAAGCTGACCGATCGCTAACTCCTCGAGCCACGGACGCGAGACAAGTTGCTGCGACGAAAGCTTTTGCAAGAGCAGAATCTTCGTAAGTTCTTCGAGTTGATTGGCAGCCTGGTCCAGCCGCTGCTTCGTTGTGTCTAGATGCGTTTGCAATTCTTCACATCGAAGCAGAACGGTGGCCCTGGTTTCCTGAATTTCCTGGGACGCCTGGCCCGTCATGCATAGTCCTGGGGAGAGGGATTCTCGGACGGCTTTCAATTGTGGGTGAGATGCTGGCGCCGAGCCGTAGGCTGGCTGAGAAAGACATCAATGTTTCGTAAAGATATAGAGCGGACTAGATCGAATTCATGAGATCAAACGAAGCGGTGAAGCGCTCGCGAGAGCGCCTCACACTTGCATGACATCGGCTTCTTTTCTGCGCGAGAGATCTTCCATGCGACGGATCTCTTCATCAGTCATCTTCTGTATTTCTTCGAGCGCGCGCTTTTCTTCGTCTTCGCTGATCTTCTTTTCTTTGGCGAGCTTCTTGAGGGCGTCGTTGCCGTCGCGGCGCACGTTGCGCACGGCGGTGCGGTGCTCTTCAAGCACACGATTGAGATGCTTGACGACGTCGCGGCGGCGCTCCTCGGTCATGGGCGGAACGGGCACGCGAATCACCTTGCCATCGGACATGGGGTTAAAGCCGAGGTCGGAGGTTTGGATCGCCTTTTCGATTTCTTTGAGAACCGTTGGGTCCCAGGGCGAAACCAAAATCATCTGTGGCTCGGGCGCTGAGACCTGCGCCATCTGGCTGATTGGCGTCGGCGTGCCGTAATAGTCGACTTTGATCTGGTCGAGCATGTGAACGCTGGCGCGGCCTGTGCGTATCGCCGCGAGGTTTTGCTGGAATCCGCTGACCGCCTGGTCCATACGCCGCTTTAAGTCGGCCGAAATGTCTTTGAGCGCCGGAATGCCGGCCATCGTTGAGACTGCCATCGTTCTCCTCGTTTGCTTCTAGAACATTCTAAGAAATAACGCTCGCTTTGAGCCACATTTATAGTACGGCGTTTGCCCGGCTTACGAGCGCGTTCGAGCGGGGCCGCTGTCATTTTGCCCGCCGCAACGTCCTTTCAATTGCGGGTTTCCTAGTTGCCCGCGCATCGGGCTTGTGCGGTGAGGCCCTTATGCATTGGACGAAATGGTCGTGGCTGGCGATTGGCGGCTGCCTGATAGTTGCAGCCGTGGCATGGATTCTGTTTGCGCCGGAACTCAACGCGTTGAGCAAATCATTATTGACCGGTCATTGAGCCGGCATCGTTGCGGCTGCCGATTGTTCATGCGCGTGATAACTCGAGCGCACGAGAGGGCCCGATTCCACATGCCGGAATCCCATCCTGAGCGCTTCCGTCTTGAGTTCGGCGAATTCGCGCGGCGTGTACAACCGCGCCATGGGCAGATGATTGCGCGAAGGGCGCAGATACTGGCCGATGGTGAGGATGTCGCAGCCGACCGCGGCGAGATCGCGGAAGACGGCAAGCAGTTCATGCGTCTCTTCGCCGAGGCCCACCATGACGCCGGATTTTGTCAGGCCTTCGGGGCGCAGTTCTTTCGAATAGCGCAGCAGCTCGAGCGTGCGCTCGTAGCGGGCGCCAGCGCGCACGACGCGATAGAGGCGCGGCACCGATTCAGTATTGTGATTCAGGACTTCGGGCTGCGCCTCAACGACGATGCGAATCGCTTCTTGATTGCCTTGAAAGTCCGGGATCAACACTTCGACGCGGCAACCGGGCGCCTGCCGGCGAATCTCTTCGATAACCATGGCGAAGGAGCGCGCGCCACCAACGAGATCGTCGTCCCGATTAACGCTTGTAATGACGGCATGCTGCAGGCTAAGCGCTGCAACGGCTTCGGCAACGCGGCGCGGCTCATCGAAGTCGATGGGTTCGGGGCGGCCCTTGGGCACGGCGCAGAAGCCGCAACGCCGCGTGCAGAGATTGCCGAGCATCATGAAGGTGGCCGTCTTGTGCTGCCAGCACTCGCCGATGTTGGGGCATTGCGCGCTTTCGCAGACGGTATGCAGGCCGAGGGAACGCGCGAGGCGCTTTAGGTCGTGGTAGTTCTCGCCCATAGGGGCGCGCGTTTTCAGCCACTCCGGTTTGGGGGCAGGGACTTTGCGCGCGGGCTCGATCTGGACAAGGTCGATCACACTTCTATTTTAGCGGCGCCTACGTGGACGGCTCTTGCTACACTGCTCGCCAATGGAGGCGGACGCCGATGCAAAAGCCTGTCATGGCGTGTGCAGCGTTGATGTTTGCGGCCGCATTGGCCGCCCAGACGCCGCAGGGCGGTAAACGGAGCCCCCACGCGGCTTCTTCGGATGCGGTCTTTGCGGAGCTGCGTCAGCAATGGGCGCGCAATCTGCACGATAAGCGGATCGATATGTCCGTGGGCGAATATGCTATCGATGCCGAGTTCATTCAGCCGGATGGAACGCGCGTGCGTGGAAGCGATGCGTTGCGCAAGTTGTTTGAGACCATCACGACGACATTCGACAGCAACTTGGTCTTCGATTCACAGCGCGTGGAGACGTCCGGCAGCCTCGCCTATGATTCCGGGACTTATCACGAAATGCTGGTTGTGCGAGCCTCCGACAAACATCAGAGTTCGACCGGCAGCTATCTGACGATTTATCGTCGCGAGCCGAACGGCGAATGGCTGATTGTGGAGCAGTCGTGGACGGGAACTGTTCAGTGATCCGCAAAAAATGGTAAGTGGTTGCGCGGGTAGACAGCAATGAGCCATCCACCCACCGATTGAGTTACTCAGCCTGTTTCTTGTTGTCGGTAGCTGCCGGAGCCGCAGGCGTTTGTGCCGGCTTCAGATACTTATCCCACCAGCCGAGCCAACGCTCATAGCGATCACGAATATAACTTGGCTTGGTGAAGCCATGAAACTGCCCTGGATAGACGACTAACTCCGTGGGCCGGCCGAGAGACTTGAGCGCCTGGTACATCTGTTCGCCGCCGAGCAGCGGCACGTTCATATCGGAAGTTCCGCCCATAAAGAGCATCGGCGTGTGCACGCGCTTGTCGACCTCGAGGAACGGATAACTCATCTTGATATAGAGCGGCAGATTCTTCCACGGCGGCCCGAGCTCGTTGTCGTATTGCAGAATGTACTGATCGGCGCCATAGAACGACATTGGCGCCGCGACGCCGGCGCCGCTAATACCGCACTTGAAGCGGTCGGTGCTGGCTACGGTGTAGTCCGTGAGGATGCCGCCGTAGCTCCAGCCGGTGACGCACAAACGATTGGGATCGGTGACGCCCATGGATACGACTTTGTCGACGCCAGCCAGCAGGTCTTCGACTTCGTAGTGCCCCCAGTCGGCAGCGATGGCTTTGGCATAGTCCTGGCCACGGCCAGAGCTGCCGCGATAGTTCACATTGAGCTCTGCATAGCCTTTGGTGGCGAGCCACTGGCGCATGAAGTCGAAATCATGCTCGTCCTGCGCGTTCGGGCCGCCATGGATAAAGAGAATCGTGGGGACAGGCGAGCCATCCTTGAAGCCGGCGGGTTTGGTGAGCAGGCCGTGAACTTCCGTGCCGTCCTTGCTCTTAAACTCAATGCCTTCGGTAGACGCTAGGTTCAATTCAGCGATCAACGCGTCGTTGTGTTTGGTGAGCTGACGCAACGAGCCGTTTTCGAGAGCATAGATCTCGGCGGGATGGGCATCGTCGGTGAAGAGAACGGCGGTATGTCCAGCCTCGGCAGCCCACGTCATCACCGAGCCTTGCTGCGCGAGCAGCTTCTTATCGCCGCTGCCGGATAACTCAACTTCAGCGGGATATTGGTTGCGATCGTCGTTGACGAGATAACTCAGCTTGCCATCGGGCGAGTAGATCGGCGAGCGTACCGCGCGATCCAACTTAGAAGCGGGATAGCTGACCTTGCCATCGAGAGTGACGACAGCGGGACGCGATTGCGAGTACTCGAAGAACTTGAGCGGCGCGCCCTGTGTGTAGGCGATGGCCTTCGAGTCGGGTGACCAGGCGAGCGGGCCGCCGTCGGGACCTTCCCATGTGGTGAGTTTCTTGGGCGCAGAGCCTGCTTTGGCTTCGACGACGAAGACGTCCGTATTGTCGGTGCGATCAGGGTCCGAATCCTGATTGCTGACGAAGCCGATCCATTTTCCGTCGGGCGACCACTCGGGGTTGTTCTCATTGACGTTCTTGCCCGTGGTCAGCTTGTCGAGCTTCTTAGTGGCGATGTCATAGAGATAGAGCGAATTCCACTGGTCGTCGCGGATGTAGCCTTGAATGTCCTGCTTGAAGTGGTAGCGGTCGATGACGATCGGCTTGGGCGGCGCAGGCGGTTTGCCCTCTTCGGCGTCGGGTTCGTTCTTTGGCCGCAAAGTGAGGAGCAGCTTTTTCGAATCGGGCGACCAGCTATAATCCTCGATCTCGTGATCGGTGATGGCGGTGAACTGTTCGGCTTCGCCACCGCGCCGGTCCATCACCCAGATCTGATCGCCTTTTGCCGGACCCGGCCGCGAGGACGAGAAGCTGATGTACCGGCCGTCGGGACTGAACTTCGGCGATGAAGCGCCCTCTTTGTCGTAGGTGAGCTGCAGATCGGCCGAGCCGTTCCATTTGACCATCCAGAGATGGCTCTGGCTCTTGTCGTCTTTGGCGTCGACCTGGCTGGTCGTGTAGAGGATCCATTCGCCGTCGGGGGAGACAATTGGACCGCTGACCCGTTGCAGCTTGGCCAGGTCGTCGAGGGTGATATCGCGCTTTTTAGGGGCGTCAGCGGCGCGGGCTGGGATGAAGGAACAAGCAACACCGAGGCAAAAGAAGGACTTGAGCAGGTTGCGCAGCATGGGGCGAGCTTAGCATTCGGGGACTAAGAACTAAATGGGAAAGAGATATCTGATATTGCATCAAATGATATGACCATAGACAAATGACTATGGTCGTAATATCATCTTATGAGCGAGGTGGAAGATGCGCAGCATGGCTGTCGGCGAATTCAAGGCCAAATGTCTTGCCGTCATCGAAGAGGTCAAGACGACAGGAGAAACCGTTCTTCTGACCAAGCGCGGAATGCCAGTGGCGCGGGTGACCTCATTGATAGAAACTCCCCGCGAAAAAGGCTCCATCCTGGGTCGCCTCAAATCCTTGGGCAAAATCCATGGCGACATCGTGGCGTCCGATCTCTCCGATGAGGAATGGGATCGGATGGCGGATGAACCTTGGCCGGACCTTCGTAAAGAGCGGTCGGAGTGATCCTTCTCGATACGCATTGCGCGCTGTGGATCGAAATGGCCCCGGAGAATCTGTCCGCTCAAGCGCGAGCGCGTGTGCTGCAGGCCGAAACATCCCACGAAGAGCTGGCGATCTCGTGCATGACCCTCTGGGAGATCGCGCACAAGCACGCGCGCAAGCAATTGGAGCTCTATGCACCAGTCAACAAGTTCCTGGCGGAGATGGAAAAGGACTTCATTGTTCTTCCCGTCTATCGCGCCGTCGTTGTGAAGGCGGCGGAACTCGGGGATCCGTTTCCCAAAGATCCAATGGATCGGCTAATTGTAGGAACCGCCCTTGCGAACGATCTTGTGTTGCTCACCGCAGACGAGAGAATTCATCAGGCCAATGCCTGCAAGCTCCTCTGGTAGCCGCAATCAGCGCAGCTTGGAGCGCACTTCGGCGCGGACCAGATAGAGGAAGAAGACAAGATTGAGGCCACCCTGCACCAGGGGCGGCGCCGCATGTTGCGAGCCAAATATCCAGAGGTTGTAGCAGGCGAGCAAAAAGACGGCCGAGAGAGCGCCCGCCCATGCCCAGCGCAGCAGAAGAATCAGGCCTCCGCTCGCGGTCAAAAATGCGGCGGCGAGGAGCAGAAACAACGGGGGATAGTGCCCTCCGACCACGCCAAGAATGAGGACGCCGGCGAGCACCATCAAATAGAGACTGATGGCAAGCAGGCCGGGCAGTGGCATGCGCTCGCGCTGGATCGCGGCCGTCGGCGTGAGGTTCGGAGATTCCTTTTCGTTCTCGCTCATAAGGAGTGAAGGTAAGCGAGCAGATCGCTCATCTGATCGTCGCTGAGCCGTGTGGCGGGCATCATGCCGTGTCCGTGGACGATGACGTTGGTCAGGCGCTCATCGGTGGGCGGCGCGCCGGAGGGCATGGCCTTGATCTTGGTGATCGCCTGAAGTCCGGGGCCGTGCAATCCAGCCGTCGTTGTGGGGTAGTGGCAGCGCGCGCAGTTGTTCTGAAACACTCTTGCGCCGCGCGCTTCTTCGGGCGTCCATTCGGATGCGGGTTTAGAGGGCGGCAGAGGCTTGCACGCAACAAGACCTAGCGCTGCGGCCGAAGTAAAAGCAGCAAACACTGCGATCTTTCTATACGTCTGCATGAGCTTCCATCATATCGGGCGAAAAGCGTCTCCAAGCCGGCGTGTAAGATTTGGTCGTCCAGGATTTAGTCCTCAGGAGGACTGCTCAACAACATGCGTCTGATGCCGGTCGTCGCTTCCCTTTTGATTTTGTCTGCCCTACCTTCCTTTGCTCAAACTTCAGTTCATCCCATCGGCTCGTTCCCCGTAGCCAAGCCGGAGGCCGTCGGCTTTTCCAGCGAGAGGCTGGAGAACCTGCACGCGCTAATCCAGCATGAAGTGGACGATAAGCAACTGGCCGGCGCGATTACGCTGCTGGCGCGGCACGGCAAGATCATCGACTATCGGACGTATGGGATGAAAGACCTGGCGATGTCGACGCCGATGACCAACGACACAATCTTTCGCGACTACTCGATGACCAAGCCGGTGACGGGCGTGGCGATGATGATCCTGTTCGAGCAAGGCAAGTGGCTGCCGAACGATCCAATCGCAAAATACATTCCGGAGTTCGCGCATCTGAAAGTCTTCAGCGGACTCGATTCAGACGGCAAGATGATTCTGGTCGATCCGGATCATCCTCCGACGATGCGCGAGCTGATGTCGCATTCGGCTGGTTTCTCGTACGGCAACGGCCATACGGCTGTGGACGCCATGTACAAGCAACTCGATCCGCAGCACTCGGCGAACCTGCAGGAGATGATCGATAAGCTGGCGAAGATTCCGCTGAACTATCAGCCGGGCAAGGGATGGACGTATTCGCTCTCGATGGATATCGAGGGTTATCTGGTCGAAAAACTTTCAGGACAGACGCTGCCGGCTTTCATGCATGACCACATCTTCGCGCCGCTGAATATGAAGGACGCGGGCTTCTTTGTGCCGCAAGACAAACGTGCGCGTTTTGCGACTGGCTATCGGGACAATCCGCAGGGCGAACTTGTGCCGACGGCGGCTGCGCCGGGTCCGCCGGCCGACTATGCGACTGAGCCGCCCATGCCCTCAGGCGGAGGAGGGCTGGTTTCAACGATCGAGGACTACTATCGCTTTGCGCAGATGCTGGGCGACGGCGGCGCCTTGGATGGGGTTCGCGTGCTTGCGCCGGCGACGGTGAAGCTGATGACGTCCAATCATCTGCCGCAGGAGATTTTGACGGGACAGTTCGGCATCGGGCAGCACATCATGCGGCCGGGGTTTGGCTACGGTTTCAACTGCGCCGTAGTCTTCGATCCGCCGGGGGCGAATCTTTCGGATGGGAAGGGTACATTCTTCTGGGATGGCGCCGCGGGCACGTGGTTCTGGGTCGATCCGACCAACGATGTTGTGTTCGTAGGGATGATTCAGCGGATGACAAGCCCGGATAATCATCCGCTGTTGTATCGGACGCATGCGGCGGTCTATGGAGCCTTGGTCGATCCGGCGAAGTAGCCCTCCCGCTGATCGCCGTGAAGACCAACTGAGAACTGTGAACTAAGAACTCTTAGACCGGTATGGGATTGCGCTCGGCAAACTGCCGCTGATGCCAGTAAGGATAGACCGGCGTGACCGCGCTGGCCGCGTCGAGCTTGCCGATTTGCTCGGGCGTCAGGCGCCAGCCGATCGCGCCCAGGTTCTGCCGTAGCTGCTCCTCATTGCGCGCGCCGATGATGATGGACGACACCGTAGGCCGGTCGAGCAACCAGTTCAACGCAATCTGCGCAACCGTCTTATTCGTCTCCTTGGCCACTTCATCCAACGCATCGACAACCTTATACAGATATTCGTTCTCGACCGGCGGTCCCATCTCCGACGTCTTGTGCAGGCGGCTGACTTCGGGAATCGGCTGCCCGCGGCGAATCTTGCCAGTGAGCCGTCCCCATCCCAGCGGACTCCACACGAGTGCGCCAACCTTCTGGTCGAGGCCGAACGGCATCAACTCCCACTCGTACTCCCGGCCGATCAGCGAGTAGTACACCTGGTGTGCAACGAAGCGCGTCCAGCCATAGCGATCGGCCACGGCAAGCGACTTCATCATGTGCCAGCCGGAAAAATTCGACGCTGCGATGTAGCGAATCTTGCCCTCGCGCACGAAGGCGTTGAGCGTGTCCTGCACTTCCTCGATCGGCGTCAGCGCGTCAAATCCGTGCAGGTGGTAGATGTCCACGTAATCCGTGCCCAGCCGCTTCAGGCTACCCTCGAGCTGTTGCCGGATGTGAGAACGCGACGAGCCGAGATCGTTCGGCCCAGGGCCAAAGCGAAACGTCGTCTTGGTTGAGATCAAGGCCTGATGCCGCCGCCCGGCGAGCGCCTTGCCCAGCACCTCTTCGGACTTACCGACCGAATACACATCGGCCGTGTCGAAGAGGTTCACGCCGGATTCAAGACAGATATCGACGATGCGCCTGGCCTCGTCGATGTTGTCGGTCGCGCCCCAGGCGTTGAAAAACTCGCTGCCGCCGCCAAACGTGCCGGCGCCGAAACTCAGTACAGGAACCTTGAGGCCGGAGCCTCCGAGAAATCTGTATTCCATGCCGTTTGGATGCCTCGAAGGTGTTCTGGATGCACGGGTTTAGCTTGAAGTAGGCTCAAAGCCGGCTGGAGCGCAGACCGCGTTGAGCGGCCCGCTTCTCATCGCTGCACGGGATCGACATAGCCTTTGCCATGGAAGAGGCGGCGATTGATGTCGGGCCAAAACTCGCGCGCCATAAAGGAAAGCGCGTCGATCCCAACGTCAAGCCCCCACTCGCTGGCTGTATTGCCGAAACTCCGTTCGCGCGTTGGATAATACAGGCTCGACAAACCTGACGCTGCGCCCGCTCCGACGACTTCGCTGATATTGAAGACCTCATTGCCGGCATCGTTCCGCGTGATCACAGCGCGACTCAGCGCGTATCCGGTCCGCTTCACGAACCCTCCGCGTCCCAGCGTGTAGTAGCGCGTGTCCTCGCGTGTGACCACTGGGAAGATAAATTCGACCATGTAGTTCTCGTCCGTCTGATCGACCGCGGCATGCCAGAAGTAGCGCGCATAACCGGCTGCTCCCTGGTGAAATTCCGGATAAGAGTTCGCGGCCATGCCATAGCCGGCAATCACGGCAGGAATAATGATCGACGAGTAGTCGAACGAGTCCTGGGTCGCGTCCATGAACTTCTCTTTGACGGTCTGCGGCGGCAGTTGTTCATCGGTGCTGACCGCGCGGAAGTTCGGAACAATCCCTAGAATGCGCTTGGTCTGCGGCAAACGCTCGTCGGGATTGGTTTGCCCTGAACTCGTTTGCGAGGAACTCGCCTGGGGGGAACTGGATTGTGGCGTGCTCGGCTGCGCGGCCTGCGGCATGTCCGGCAGTGCGGCCTGGCTGTCGCCTGAATCAGAAAACTGCTGGGCGAATCCAAGTGTGGGCAGCGCCAACAGGCACACCCCCAAGACACGCGCAATGGTCGCGGAAGAAATAACGGGAGTACGGACATCCGTGCCGAACAAATTCCGGAAACGTGGCCAGTCTTTCCGAGGGCAGGATTCCCTTGGGGAGCGGGAACGGTGGGTCATATACCTATTTGACCGGAAAAGTCTGTGGAGGATTCCTTCGTTGTTCAAAATAAACAGAATGCGGCGCAATTTCGACAACGCCCGACGGCGCTAAGGGACGGCTTCGAATGCGATGGAATCAGGCAACAGAGCCGTGCTCACGTCCGAAGAGTTGCAGGGACGCAGTCTGGTCGCGGTCGTGCGTGAGAAGCTCGCGCCAGTAGTGCGACTGCGAGCCTCTGAGGCCACACTGGCGATCATCAATCAGAGGACGTGGGCTTCAACAAATCCAACTAGAGGAGCGCGAGGAACTCATCTACTGTGAGCCCAGCGGTTTTGATCAGACCTCTCAGTGTCCCAGGAGCCAACTCTGCATGTTGGGGAACAGTGAGGTTCTGGCGGATACCGGACTTCGTCAAGACTAAGTGGCTGCCGACTTGGCCGCGAATCTGCCAGCCGATTTTCTGGAATGCCTTTGCGGCGTTCCTTCCCGATATGTTCGCCAGCTTACCCACAGAGCGGCCTCATCTACCCCATGGTATGCAGTTTGCACTGGTTTATGTGCTCGGGAATTCGGGGAAGATATGTGGGAATCCCGGACGATATTAGACGGCTACAACAAGAGGCGTCTGATCGTCGGGCAATGCTTCTGCTGCTTTCTGATCCTCGGCCCAAAGCCAGGCCGTTATGGCCTCTTTGATGTTCGTCAGCGCTTCCTGTTCCGTTTTTCCCTGCGAAAAGCAGCCGGGAAGAGCGGGGCATTCCGCGACAATCCAGCCTTCTTCGTCTTTCGTCAGGACCACATGAAACATCATGGACAGGCTCCAGCGCCGGACCCAACGCGCATACATCTTTATACCGCACAAAGTGTGTTCTGTTAGCAGGACACCCAACTGCACGTATAAAAGCCCACTTCAACTGGAATGCTATTACCCCAGCGGAATAAATTCGCGGGACGCCACGTTCTATATACACCGTTCAATGAGGTTTTACCGTGACTTCTCTGTCTCAAGACGTCCTGCCCCGCTCCGTCCCGCGCATCGCGGGACGGAGCGGCCTCGTCGATCGATATTTCTATTTCTCGATGTCTCTGCTGGCCGCGGTGTTGGTCGTTTGGGGATTCAGCCGCACCATCGACCGGCATCTCATCCATCCTCCCGTTCCAGTGCCTTTCCTGCTCTGGATTCACAGCGCGGTCTTTACCGGATGGATCGCGTTCTACATCCTTCAGTCTGCGCTGGTCCGCACCCGCAATGTGCGGCTGCATCGCACTTTCGGTTGGGTCGGCGTGGGGCTCGCTGCGGCGATGATCCCTCTCGGTTTCAGCACCGCCGTTGTCATGGGCAGCTACAACAAGCATCTACTCCACTTCGCCGCAGCCGACGCATTTCTCAGTGTGGCCTTGGGCGATATCGGCGCCTTCGCCATCCTCATTGGGCTCGCGATCTACTGGCGTAAAAGGCCGGAACTGCACCGGCGTCTGATGTTTCTCGCCAACTGCGCCCTGCTCGAAGCGGCCTTGACCCGCATCCACCCCTACCTCTTCATCCACAGCCTCGGTTACGCCTGTGTCGACGCCGTCATTCTGCTCGGCGTGGCGCGCGATCTCG
>DATHNJ010000225.1:0-2703 GCA_035486155.1 Occallatibacter sp.
GCGCAGCAGGTAGACGGTGCGGCGCTGCACCACGTCGATGCGGTGATCGATGAAGGTGCGGAGGGCTACGTCGAGCGGAAACTCCAATGGCCGGCCGTTGAGCACAGCCAGGAAGATCATGGAGAAGCTCTCCTGCATCTGGGTGTGCTTGTAGAGCTGGTTGAGGATGATCTCCGGCTGGGCGCCGCGCTTGAGCTCGATGACGATGCGCATGCCGTCGCGATCGCTCTCGTCGCGCACGTCGCCGATGTCGTCGACGATCTTCTCGTTGACCAGTTCGGCGATGCGCTCGATGAGCTTGGATTTGTTGACCTGGTAGGGGATCTCGGTGACGATGATCGCCTGGCGTTCCTTGGTGAGGCTCTCGGTGGCCACCTTGGCGCGCATCATAAAGCGGCCGCGGCCGGTCTTGTAGGCGTTGACGATGCCGCTCTTGCCGTAGATGAAGCCGCCGGTGGGGAAGTCGGGGCCTTGCACGTGCTTGAGGACTTCGGCCAGGCCGGCGGCGGGATTCTTCACCATCTCGATGGCCGCGTTGACCACTTCCGTCAGATTGTGCGGCGGAATGTTGGTGGCCATGCCGACCGCGATTCCATTCGAACCGTTCACGATCAGGTTCGGAATGCGCGTGGGCAGGACGGTTGGTTCCTGCGTGGACTCGTCGTAGTTCGGAGTAAAGTCGACGGTCTCCATGTCGATGTCGGCGAGCAGCTCGCCGGCGATGCGATCCATGCGGCACTCGGTGTAACGCATGGCCGCCGGTGGGTCGCCATCGACGGAGCCGAAGTTACCCTGGCCGTCAACGAGGGGATAACGCAGCGAGAAAGGCTGCGCCATGCGCACCAGCGTGTCGTAGATGGCCGAGTCGCCGTGGGGGTGGTAGACACCCATGGCCTGGCCAACGACTTTGGCGCACTTGGTGTACTTCTTGTTGTGCTGCAGGCCCATCTCCTGCATGGTGTAGAGCACGCGGCGATGCACGGGCTTGAGGCCGTCACGGGCGTCGGGGAGCGCGCGGCCGATGATGACCGACATCGAATAGTCGAGATACGACCGGCGCATCTCGTCTTCGATGTTGATGGGAATGTGACTCGGATTGCTGGGCGGGGCGCCGCCATCGAGAGGAAGCTGGGGGTTCTGATCGTCTGCCATATGAGGTGTCTTCTTACCTGGTGCTGCCGAATGCGGACCGCTGAAGCGCCCGCAAAAAAGCGTCAGAGGTGGGGTTAAAAGCGACGCGGCCGGACGCCGCAGCCTGAAAGACTATTTTAACGGTTCTGAGGGGCTGAAGACAAGGCTGTAAAGTGGAAATAAGTCTTTATTTTGCCTTTATTTATGCGGCCATACAAGGAGACTGTGCGAGGCGCCGATAAGCTCATGCAGCGCGGCGGGATCGGGCCTTGGATTTGGCGCCGGATTTGGAGCTCTTTTTAGCTGGCCGGCATGCTTCGCTTTCGCCCAAGCCCGCGAGGATTGCTGCCTTTAAAGCAAGCTCGGCAAACTCAACAAGCAAAAGACAGCCTGCAGCAAAACAATCGCCGCTCCGGCTGCGATAGCAAACTTGCCCCGCGGGCTCTCATAGGCGTCAGCAAAGACCCCGCCGATGAAGGTCAGCAGGAACGGCAGAGCCCAGAGCCACGGCATGCCGGGAACGCCCGTCATCACCAATCCGAAAAGGATCAGGGCGCAAAACAACGGAGCTGTATTGCCGAAGTAGCGCGAGCGCCCCACGCCGAGATAGAGCAGAACAGAGGCCGCAGCGGCGACTGTGACGCCGGCGTTGCTGAGTGTGGAGAAGAAGCGCTTCGCGGGATCGAGCGATATCCAGAGAAATGCTGCCGCAGAGCGAAAAACATAACTGAAGGCGTCAGGCGAGAAGTTGTAGCAGAGAAAAACCAACCCGAGTGCGGCGGCGGAGGCGATCAGAATAATGGGCAGCACTTGACTGCGCCGGCCTTCGGCAACCCAGAGCATCAAGAGCAAGCCAAGTAGAGCAGCGATGGGCAATGCGGCGATATGCGAGGCTGCGGCGACGCCGAAAACCGCAGTCAGGAGAACGATGCGCGGCCGCCATTTGCGGCGCGGCCCCTGCATGGCGTGCGCGACTCCGATGCAGGTGTAGATGGCGCCATAGACGCCCAACGCCGCGAGGATTTCTGGCGAAGGAGTGACGCAAGCTTTCAGAATTGGGGGGCAAAAACAGTAGAGCGCCAGCGCCGTGTAGCCGCCGAGGTTGCCGTAGAGCCGGCGCGTGACCCACCAGAGGCCGCCGCCCAGCACGACTCCTGCAAGGAGGAACGGCAGGCGGAGCAGCAACAGAACATGCGTGAGCTGATGGCGGAGCTCCCAGGGACTGAGCGACTCCGCAGAGCCGGCTTGAACAACGCGATCTTCGGGCTTGCGGAAGACGTCAAGGGCGCGCTCGGCCAGCAGGTTGAGCGTGAGCGGCAAACCGGCGAGACGATAAGCGAGGATGCCATCGCGAATATTACCGCAGGTGGTGAAGTAGCCGGCGATCGGCGAGGGCTTCTCCCAGGTTTCACGGCCGCAGCGCGCGTACTGATAGTCGCGATCGGAGAGCGTCTGGCGGCTTGTGATCCAAAGTCCCTGGCCGAGAAAAAGCAGCAGGAGAACGGCGGCCACGCGCTGCGGAAAGTTGAAACGGAATCGACGTAGGCGGGCGAACCGGTGGGTCATCTTGAG
>DATHNJ010000226.1:0-21424 GCA_035486155.1 Occallatibacter sp.
GAATGGTCTTGGGACCTGCGCCGGTCTCGCGTCCCCAGAACGTTCCTCCATCGGTGAGCGCGTAGAGCTCGTTGAAGAGCATGCCGCGATACCAGAGAGGCTTGCTCGCATCGTTCACATAAGGCGCCTGCCAGCGATCGATCGCCGCGCTCCAATCATCGGCGTGTAACAGGCCATCGCGCGCGATCTTCCACGCGTTTTCGCCAGATGTTCCGTAAAAATCCGTATAGCGGCGATCCCACTTTCTGCCTTCGCCGAACTGAACCACGGGAAAGTCCCACGCAAGAACCATGGGGATAACTTTTTTCTCGCCTGGACGCAGAGTGAAGCGCACCGCGATGGCGCCGGCGAGCTTTTCCTTGTCGCTGACCCATGACTTCGAGTCGTTGGCGAGGCGGCCGTCTTTGGAGAACGGCGCCCAAACTGCGTTGCCGTCGCCCGATGCGAGATATGTAGTCTGATAGGTAACTTCGACGCCGGCCGACTCGAGCGCGGCGATGGCGAACTGGCCGTCCCACTCGTTGACGTCAGCGCCGCCGCGGTTGCGGCCGAAGACGATGCCCTTCATCGCGCCGCCTTCGATCGGCTCAATGCGGTAATCGTTGTGGTTCCCCTGGTTCGGAGTGCCGGCAAAGTCGCGCGAGAAGGTGCGGAACCATCCAGCCATGTTGGTCCACGACAGCAGGACAGACACAGTGACCGTCTTATTGGTGGGATTCTCGGCGTGCCAGCGATAGACCGCGACGGGATAGCTCGATTCGCGATAGTTGTCGGGGATGATCGGTGAGTATTGTTCGAGCGTGACATGCGCAGGAAACTGCTTCCAGCGATAGTCGAACCAGGCTTTGGGGTAGAGGGCATAGTAGTCGCCGGCGCCGACAGGATAGTTCCACTGCCATGCAGACAGCTCGCCGTTCTTCGGCTGCCCGTTCATCAGCGCCTGCGCCACGCCGTGTGCATCGCCCTCAGACTGCTGAAACATGGCGAACTGGTTGGCATAGACCGGCTCATATTTGTGGACGGCCGCTTTGATGTGCCAGCGTGAGAAATCCCCGCGATAGCTGCGCGAAAATGTGCCGGCGCCGAGGCCGCCGACGGGCACGCCCTGCCAGTAGCCATCATCGATGTCGCCCGGCGTACGCGTCACGCCGGGGTTTTCGAAGGGCTGCCCGAGCGGCCGCTTCCATGCAGCTTCAGGAATCTCGGTTTCGCCCAAGGCAGCGCAGGCTGCAGCCGCAAAAAGAGCCAGTAAAAGAAACGAATTGCGTTTCGAGAATTGCGCGAATGCTTGCTTCAAGATGGCGCCCCCGGGCATTCCTGTCAGTGAAAGTGTATTTGCGACAGCGGCGTTGAGTGTGGCGTGTTCCTGTCGCGCGCTTCAATATGCGCGAAAAGTGACGAGTTTTTTAAACTTCGTAAAAAATTCCTTGCCAAGTCTTCGCTCGAGAGTACATAGTAACTAATCATTACGAAGGAAGTCTATCCCGTTCCTTTTGCTGAAGAACTTCCGGAGGGTCGGCTGTTGTTGCCCGTCCCATGCCGGATTTGAAGAGAGGCAAGCATGGCGTCGATTGAAAAGAGACTTTGTATACGCGGTTTGTTTTGTTCCTGGTTGATCATCCTGTGCGCCCTGCAGGTGCACGGGCAAAGCAGCTCAACTGGTGAGATTCGCGGCACCGTATCCGATCCTTCGGGCGCAGTGCTGGTGGGCGCGCAGGTTGACGTAACGAACCTTGCGACTGGAGAACAGAAGAGTTTCATTACAAATAAGGACGGCATCTACGACACCGTCTCCACGCCGAATGGCCAATACACGGTGACGATCACCGAGCCGGGCTTTGAGAAGCTGGTGCTTGGACCCATCACTCTCGATATTGGAACCATCACGCTCAATGGAAAGCTGCATGTTGGCAGCACGCAGCAAGAGGTCACGGTTTCGGCCGATGTGGCCGCGTTGCTACGCACCGAGAGCGGCGAGCAGTCGACGACGTTCGACGAGAAGACGATGCAGCAGTTGCCGCAGGTCGGGCAGGACTGGGCGAATTTCACCATCCTTCTGCCGGGCAGCGCAAGCGCATCTTCCAACGGCAATCAAGTCACCAATCCCGGCGCGGCGGTTTCTCTCAATGGCGGCCAGCCGTATAGCGGCAACTTTCTCTCCGACGGCGGTTCGGTGACGAACCCACATAGCTCCGACGTGGAGACCGACACCTTCGAGACCGTCGCCGAGGTCGAGATCGACGACTCGAACTTCTCCGCGCAGTATGGCATTGGCGGCGCCGTCTTCAGTCAGATCACGAAGGGTGGCACAAATCAGTTTCATGGCTCGCTCTATGAGCACTTCCAGAACGATGCGCTCGACGCAAGGAGCTATTTTCAGGATCCCACGCAGCCGCTGCCGCCGCTGAAGTTCAATCAGTTCGGCGGCTCTATCGGCGGTCCGGTTCTCCGCAAGAAACTGTTCTTCTACTTCAACTACGATCAGGCGACTGACCATCAGAACTATACGGGCTTCGCGTCGATGCCGACCAATCAGCTAAAGGGCGTCAACACGTCGAACGGCCAATTCGATCTGACGCAGTTGATGCCGCTCGATGGGAACGGCAATCCCATACCGGTGACGGATTCGAATGGCAACAACATCATCAATCCGTGCACGGGCAACGTTGTGAATCAGGGTGAGATCTTCGATCCGTCGACGCAGACCACGGTCAACGGACAGATGTGCCGCATGCCTTTCGCGCAAGATAACGTCATTCCTGCGAACCGCATCGATCCGGTCGCCAAGAATCTCCTCCAGTACTTCCCGCAACCCAACCAGTCCACAACCAACGGTATCAACGGCGACTACTACTATGTGGTGCCGACGCCGTATCCCTCGACGCGCATCTTCGGCCGCATCGATTACGACTTCAATAGCAAGAACCGCCTGACTTCTTCGATCGCTGTTCGCGATGCGAACTCGCCGGTGTTTTCAGAGTGGAATTGTCCGGTGGCCTGCTATCACGATGACACCTCGGATTACTCCAGCCAGACCTCCGATGTGTGGTCGATTAGCTCGACCTTCGTGAATGAGTTTCGCTTCAGCTTCAATCGCCAGGGAAGCTTCCTGACTCCCTACTCGCTTGGGCTGGGAATTCCGACAAAGATCGGGCTGCAGTATGCGAAAGCCGATCTGTTCCCCAATATCAACATCACCGGAAACATCTGCTGCGACTCGCCATATGCGGGCACAAATACGATCTACGCGCAGAACGTCTATCAGCCTTCCGATGTCGTGACGCTGATCCGCGGCAAGCATGTGCTGCACTTCGGCGGCGAGTTGATCATGCTGGAAGACAACTCGACGTCATGGGGCAATGTGGATGCCGGCGATTTCAGTTTCTCCGGCCAATACACGCAGGCGAGCCTCGCGGCCAGCGGCAGCGGCGCAGGCTGGGCGGACTTCCTGCTTGGCGACATGCAGAGCTGGAACGCCAACAATTCGTCTCTCTTTGGCGGACGCCAGAAGAGCCCGCAGGTTTTCGCGCAGGACGACATCAAGCTGCGCACCAACCTTACCATCAACCTGGGCGTTCGCTATCAGATCCAGGAAGGCTGGAAAGAAGTCCATAACCGCATGGGTGACTTCGATCCGACGATCTTCAACACAGCTTCAGGCAATTACGGAGCTATGTGGTTTGATCCGGCCAACCATCGCAGCCAGGCGCAAGCCAACGTCTACTCCGGCGTTCTGCCGCGCGTGGGCTTTGCTTATACGTTCAGGCCGGACACCGTGATTCGCGGTGGCTGGGGCGTCTACACAAGCCCCTGGAGCGTGGATCAGTATGGCAACGCCAAGGGCATCGGCTATGGGCAATCCGGCAATGCTCAGGATCAAACCAACGGCATCACGCCGGTCGCTACGCTTTCAGGTCCCGGAGTTTTGTACGGCACAACGACTCCGCTGCCTTACATCAACGCTTCGCAGGATCCGACGGCGTACAACGGTCAGAACGCGCCCGGCTACGATCCGTATCACACGCCGCTCACGCGAATTTATTCATGGTCGTTTGGCGTGCAGCATGAGTTCGGCCAGGGCATTACGTCCGAGGTCGCTTATGTAGGCAAGCATGGCGCCGACATGCAGTACAAGGGCGATATCAATCAGGTGCCGGTGCAGAATCTTGGGCCGAATGACAACCCCAGCGGCCGGCCTTATCCGCAGTACAATTCCATCGGCGGAAGCACGTTCAACGCTGTTTCGAACTACAACTCGCTGCAGGCGCAGGTGAAGAAACGCCTGGCCAAGGGTATTGCGTTCAGCGCTGCGTACACCTGGTCGAAGTTTCTCGACGATATGGATGTCTCGCCATTCAACGGCCAGGCTGGCAATGCGTACTACCAAAACTTCCACAATCCCGCGTCCAACTACGCGCCTTCGAACTTCGATATCCGCGAGTCGTTGAAGAGCAGCATCGTTTACCAACTGCCGTTCGGCAAGGGAAGAACCTGGCTCAACCAAAACCGGTTGCTCGATACGGCGATTGGCGGCTGGCAGGTGTCGGCCATCGTTATCAACCAGACGGGGAGCCCGTTTACGGTGCTCTACAACGGACCAGACAACTCGTATGCGCAGGCTGGACAATGGTACCCGAACGTCCTGGGACCGGCGCAAGGCGGCCACAAGAGCATCAACCAGTGGTATGACCCGACGCAGTATGTCATCGCTGCGAACGGAACATTCGGCGATTCGCGCCGGAATTCGCTGCGCGGGCCGGGCATCGACACGCAGAATATGTCGCTCGGAAAGGACTTCCATCTCTTCGAGAATGCGGTCCTGCAGTTCCGCGCAGACGCCAGCAACGTATTTAACCATCCCAACTTCGATGTTCCGGATGGAAACTTCAACGATCCGGTCAACCTCTCTACTCCCGACAGACCGCAGGGCGCCGGCACGATCAGCGCGACGACTGTAGGCGGCCGGACCATGCAGATCAGCGCGCACTTGGCGTTCTGATGTAGTCTCCCTTTCGGAAGGACGGCCATTGCATGCCGTCTTTCCGATTTTTCTTTTGCGAAAAGGACCGTCCGGTCACGATACGATTTCGACATGATTCGTCCCTGCGTATATGCCGTGATGGGGCTGCTGTGCTGCCTGACGATTCGCGGCTACGGCCAGAGCTCTGACACGCAGGCGCAGGTAGAAGCGCATCTTCGCGAAGCGCATCGCTTGTTGAGCGAGAACAAGCCCGACGCTGCGATCCCCGAGTTTCGCGCCATCCTCGCTCTCGATCCCTCGAACATCGACGCACTCGGCAATCTGGGGGTTCTTCTCTTTTTTCACGGCCACTATGCGGACGCGATTCCCGACCTTCGTGGAGCGCTCGAGCGCAAGCCCGATCTTTGGAAGATTCAAGCGTTGTTAGGCATGGCCGAACGGCGCACAGGCGATGCGCAGTCGGCGCGCACCGATCTGGAAGCGTCCTTTCCGCAGTTGCAGGATCAGAAGGTTCGCGTCGAAGCGGGCCTCGAGTTAGCCGATCTGTACAGCGGAGCAGAAGAGTTGGAGAAGGCTTCTTCTGTGATCGGCGCGCTGCGTGCGCTTGATCCGGAGAACAAGCAGGTGTTGTACGCGGCTTATCGCGTTCACTCCGATCTGTCGCGCGAGGCTGCGCTGAGCCTGGCGCTTGTCGCGCCGCAGTCGGCAGCGATATATCAGGTGATGGCGCATGAGGCTGCGTTGCACGGCGACACGGCTGCGGCGATTCGCGACTACCGCGAGGCTTTGCATCTGGAGCCGAAGCTTTCGGGCGTTCACTTCGAGCTGGCGGAGCTGCTGAAGACGCTGCCGTCGACGCCGGAAAACCAGGCAGAGACGAAAGCGGAGTACAAGCTGGCGCTGGAGCAAAATCCGCTGGATGAGAAGGCGCATCTGCGGCTGGCTGCGATCGCCGAACAGAGCGGCGATCAGAAGACCGCGCTTGAACTCTACACACGCGCCGTTGCGCTGCAGCCGGACGACGCCGAGGCCTGCTACGACCTCGGAAATTTGTTCGTGGCGATGAATGAGCCGGAGAAGGCAGTGAAGCTGCTGGAGCATGCGGCGCAGATGGATCCGACCAATGCCACGATTCACTTTCGGCTCGGCACGGTGTATCGGCGGCTTGGCCGCGACGCAGATGCGCAGCGCGAGATCGAGCAGTATCGCAAATACAAAGATTTGAAAGAGAAGCTGCGCGAGACATTCCGGGAGCTACATCTCGATCCGCAAAAGCTGGCAATCGATGAAAACGACGCGGCGCAACCATCCGTGAAATAAGGAAGCAGCATGCGCGGCTAGCGAGAAAAAATTACGCGACTAAACGCACCATCGGAGCTCAATGTTGAAATATCTGGTTCTGTTGTTCCTGGTTCTCTCGTCTTCATCCGTTTTTGCGGCGTCGTATTATCCCCAGCGGCCGGAGGATGCCGCCGCGGTCTCTGTCACGCCCGAGGCCTTTGCTGTGCACGGCGACGGCAGCGGCGATGACACAGCGGTGCTGCAGCAGGCGATCGACAAAGTTGCGGAGACGCAGCATGAGGGCATCGTCTTTCTGCCGGCTGGAAGATACCGGCTCACGCATACCATCCATATTTGGCCGGGGATTCGGTTGATTGGTTACGGCGCGACGAGGCCTGTGCTGGTAGTTGCGCCGAACACGCCGTATTTTCAAAAGGGCCCTGCGTACATGGTGTTCTTCGCGGGCAATCATCCTGCGCTGCCGCTTGCGGCGGGCGTCGAGCCCGAAGTGCACGACGCCAATCCAGGCACATTCTATTCGGCGATGAGCAACATTGACATCGAAATTCAGGATGGCAATCCGGGCGCTGTGGGCGTGCGCGCGCGTTATGCGCAGCACTGCTATCTGGCTCACATGGACTTCCGCATCGGTACGGGCCTGGCCGGCATTCACGATGGCGGCAACGTCGCCGAGGACGTTCACTTCTTCGGCGGGCAATATGGCATCTGGACGCGCAAGCCATCGCCCGGATGGCAGTTTTCGGTGATCGATGCGACCTTCGAAGGACAGCGTGAAGCCGCTATTCGCGAGCACGAAGCTGGGCTCACGCTGGTGCGCCCGCAATTTAAGCATGTCCCCACCGCGATCGAGATCGATCCGGGATATCGCGATGAGCTGTGGGTAAAAGACGCGCGTCTCGATGAAGTGACAGGTCCGGCCTTCGTCATCAGCAACGAGAACAATGCGGAGACCGAGATCAACATGGAGAATGTGATCTGCCGCGGCGTTCCCATGTTTGCCTCGTTTCGCGAGAGCGGAAAGCAGATCGCCGGCAAAGGTGCGCTCTACGAAGTAGCGACATTTTCGCACGGGCTTCACTTCGACGACATCGGCGCCACGGCCGCCATTCGCGATGTCTACGATGCGTCGCCGCTCCGTGCGATGCCGGCGCTCATTGCGTCGGATATCGCCGAACTGCCGCCGATGGCGAGTTGGGTGAACGTGCGCACGCTCGGCGCCAAGGGCGATGGCGTTGCGGACGACACTGCGGCGATCCAGAAGGCAATCGCGGAGCATCGCACACTGTACTTCCCGATTGGGCAATATCTTGTCTCTGACACCATCACGCTCAAGCCCGATACAGTGCTCATCGGTCTGCATCCGAGCGTGACGCGCATCTTTCTGGCCGATGAGACGCCGGCGTTTCAGGGCGTGGGCGAGGCGAAGCCGCTACTCGAAGCGCCGCAGGGCGGAACGAACATCGTGACCGGCATCGGTCTCTACACCAACGGCATCAACCCGCGCGCTGTCGCCGCCAAGTGGATGGCCGGCGAGCACTCGATGATGAACGACGTGCGTTTTCTCGGCGGCCACGGCACATCGGACCTGGCGCCGCATACGCAGCAGGAGCCGCATCGCGGATGGGACATCTACAACAACACGCATACCGCAGACTCCAACATCCTGCGCAAGTGGAACGCACAATATCCTAGCCTGTGGATCACGAACGGCGGTGGAGGAACGTTTGTCGATATCTGGACGCCGAGCACCTTCGCGCAGGCGGGCCTCTACATTTCGAACACGTCTACTCCGGGAAGGATCTACGAGCTTTCGAGCGAGCATCACGTGCGCAACGAGATCATGCTCAATCACGCGTCGAACTGGAGCATCTACGCGCTGCAGACCGAGGAGGAAAGCGGCGAGAGCGCGATGGCGCTGCCGATCGACGTGCAGGATTCATCGAACGTCACGTTCGCAAATTATCACTCGTATCGCGTGGTTAGCACCTATCAGCCGTTTCCGTATGCGGCGCGCGTTACTGACTCGTCGAACATCCGCTTTAGGAATTTCCACTGCTACAGCGACAGCAAAGCTTCATTCGACAACGCGCTCTATGACGAGACGCACCACATCGAGATTCGCGCCCGAGAGTTCGCCTGGCTGAATATCGCCGGCAACGCGCCGTCCGAAGAAACCGCAAAGCCCTCAACGGTTCTCGAATCCGAAGCAGCCGTGACGAAGCTCGCCGGTGGATTCTTCAGCATCTCAGGCGGCGCTATCGGGCCTTCGGGAGATCCCTACTTTGTAGAAGCGCGCTCGAACACGATCTATCGCTGGAATGAGGCGTCGCAGCATGTGTCGAAGGTCCGCGAGAACCCATTGCAGCCGGTGAATCTCGCCTTCGATCGATCGGGCGATCTGCTCGTCGTCTCCTATGCGGGGAAAGATACGGTCTACGCGTTCAAGCCGGAGTCGCCCGACGAGAGCGTCACGTTGCTGCAGCCCGAGCCGTCGACGCAGCGGCCCGGAATGGCGCCCATTTTGCCGGTCGATACGTGGCGCTCCGAGAACGATTTTGCGCAGGCCATCGTGGCGCCGCGTGCGTGGCAATTCGTGTCGCCGGATCGCAGCGTCTTTATTCCGGTGAAGCAGGATTTCATCGACAACAGTCTGTATTACGGCATTCGCATGCAGGATGTGGTGCGCGCATTCGGCGTTGCCCTCGCAGTTCCGGGCAAGCCGTTTTACATCTCCGATGAGTCGGAGGAGAAGACCTGGCGCGTAACGATAGGCGAGGATGGATCGATCGCCGCTCCGGAGGTATTTGCCGAACAAGGTGGCGAGGGCGTGGCTGTCGATGCGGAAGGGAACGTCTATCTCGCCGCAGGGCAGATCTATGTCTACAATCCAGCGGGCGCGCTGATCGACACGATCAAGGTTCCAGACAGACCGTTGCAACTACTGTTCGGCGGAAAAGACGGCCGGACGCTCTACATCCTGACGCATACGACGCTGTACTCAGTTCGCACGCGTCTTGCTGGACGCTGAGAGGCATGCGGGCGGGTCTGTTATCGCGCTGAAGTCTGAGCAGCGTCAGCTCCGACCGCCCAGCCAGAGCAGCGCACGCTCAAAGAAGAGATTCTGCGTAGGGCTGTCGAATATCTTCGCGCCGTGCCCGACGTTTGTGTAGATCATCTTGTACTTCGTGTTGGTCCACGTGACCGGGACGTCGCCGCCGCCGAGCGTGTCTTTGAAGCCGATTGGATAATTCGAAGGCGCGAGCGTCATGAGGACCTTGATATCAGGGTTATCGCGCGGATCGGGCGCCCAGCTATACCACTCGTTGGCCGGCGACTCGTAGCTCGACGGCAGGCCTTTGACGGCCGGATGCGTAGGATCATCGATCGACAACGTGGCGGGCAGCGGCGGCCAGCTATTGCCGGAGAATACGGTTCCGAGAAAGTCAGAGAACCAGGGCCACATCTTGCGGCCGTCGGTCCAACCGGCGATGTGAAAGCCGAACCAAGCGCCGCCGTGCTCCATGTAATCCTCAAAAGCCTTGCGCTGCGCGGGCGTCGCCGGGAAATCATCGAGCCAGAGCACGACCTGGCAATCCTTCAGCGTGGCTGGGTTCATCTCATCCCAGTTGGATGTGGCGCGAAACTCAAAATGATCGCGTGCAGCCATCGCCTGGAAGAACGGAATGGCCTGCATCGCGAAATCCACGTGATCCCGCTCGACATGGGTCGAATAAAAAGCGAGAACATGGAAGGGCTTTGACTGGCCGAAGCCGAGAGCGGCGGTGCCGAAGGCAAGAACGCAACAGAGAAAGCGGATGCAGCGGATCATTGGGATTAGCCGGGCCTTTCGCATCCGGAACGAGGTTTTGCGGATTTCCCTCGACGCCGGACTTTCTAATGGTTAATAATATAGTTCCATCGGAGCTCCGATCACAACATGATTTCGCGCGTCTGGCCGGTTGTAGCCATTTTTGTTCGACACATCGCGGTTCCATCCGCGCTTGTTCTTTTGCTTGCAGCTCCACAGATTTCTTCGGCGCGCGCCGCCGCGGAAGAAGCCGAAGCGCCGTGGGGCCGGTTGATCACCAGCGCCGCAATCGCATGCAACCCTCTTACGCACAAGATCTATGCCGTGAACGAGGGCGCGGGGTCGGTCACAGTGATCGATGCTGCGACGGGAGCGACGCGCACGGTCGAGGTGGGCCGCGAGCCGATCTCTCTTGCAGTGAATCGCCGCGCCAATCGAATCTATGTTGCTAACGACGGTAGCGCCTCTGTGAGCGTGATTGACGGCGCCAGCGATACGGTCATCGCGACCGTCGCCACTTCGCGGCTGCCTTACACGATTGCGGTGGATGATGTCGCCAACAAAGTCTACGTCACGCACACCTACGCCGGCGCGGTAACGGTAATCGATGGGGCAGCCAATACGGCCCGAGAACTCAAGGTAGGCGATGCAGACGGCGTGATCGCCGACGCGCATGCCAATACGGTTTTTCTGACGACCTACGAGGACCCGAACCTCCGCATCCTCGACGGCGCTACCGGCGCCGTTACGCGCGTCGCCATTGGTCCGCACACGTGGGGCATGGCCCTCGACGAGGCGACTTCGACGCTGTTTCTGGCGCATACCGCGGCCGGAGAGATTGTGGCGTTCGACGAAAAGACGCATGCGGTCAATGCTATTTCTGTAGGAAAAATTCCCTGCGCGGTCGCCATTAATCCGAAGACGCGCAGGCTCTACGCGGTGAACTACGGCGACGAGACGTTGAGCGTAATCGATCTGCAGTCGAAAAAGGTCATCGCTACGTTGCCCGTTGGGAAGCATCCGCAGGGAATCGCCGTCGATGCAAAAGCCAATCGCATTTATGTCGCGAATGTTCACGGCGACAGCGTCACGGTGATCGACGCAGCGAGCAACACAGTAATTGGCATGCGTGACGCGGGAAAGAACCCGTATGCCATTGCGGTCGATGAAGCGACGGGCCGCGTATACGCGGCGAACTACGGCGCGCCCTGGGTTACTCCGATAGTCGACGCGAATTAAATTGCGCAGGAAGTCCGGCGGAATTCTTTGTCCTTTCGGCCGTTTCTTGATGAGATATTTTGTTCCTCTGCTGTAGCGTGAGCAGTAGCGCCGTACACACTTCAAGTTCCAAGTCCATGGAGGTCAGCTTGTCCTTCCGCAAGCGTGTCTTTGCATTCGTGTCTCTTCTTGTCTCTTCTTCGTTGTGGGCTCTTCCCCCCGCAGTTCATCATCCGCTCGATGCGCTTACGCCCGATGAGTATTGGGCGGTCTACAACACTCTGCGCGATGCGGGCAAGCTCGAGGAGAAGACAGTTTTCTCAAGCATTCTTTTGCATGAGCCTGCGAAGAGCGACGTCCTTGCGTGGAAGCCGGGAGACCCGATCGTGCGCAAGGCCGACGTGATTTTGCTAACCGACAGTAAGACCTATGAAGCAGTCGTCGATATATCGAGCGGAAAGCTTGAGTCGTACACAGAGATGAAAGGCGCGCAGGCGCCGTTGAGCGAAGGCGAGATGCACGGCTACGACGACGTGCTGAAGCACGATCCGCGCATTGTGGAGGCGTTGAAGAAGCGAGGCATTACCGATCTCCGCTTCGTGACCTGCTACGTGACGTCCGCCGGTTATGTGGGGCTGCCGGAGCAGACCGACGGAAGACGCATCGGCTGGGGCGGCTGCATGGATACAGCGAACGCGATCTACGCGTGGGATCGCGAGATTCCTGGAATCTTCTTTGTGGTCGATATGAACGCGAAGAAAATTGTGCGCTTCTCCGATTACGGATTCGTGCCCATACCCGCGGCGACCAGCATTTATGACGCGGACGGCGGACCTGCTTCGCCGGGCGCGAAGCCATTCCTGATCGCGCAGCCGGACGGACCGAGCTTCACGATCAATGACGGCGAAGTGACGTGGCAGAACTGGCGATTTCGGTTTCGTCTCGATCCGCGTGTCGGACCCGTCTTGAATCTAGTGACGCTGAAGGACGGCGATAAGCGCCGCTCGGTGCTGTACGAGGCGTCGCTCTCGGAGATGTACGTGCCCTACCAGGACCCGGAGGAAACGTGGAACTCGCATGTGTTCATCGACGCAGGCGAGTATTTCACGAGCACGGGTTCGGGCGGCATCATCAAGCCCCTTCAGGCTGGAATCGATTGTCCGGCCTATGCTACGTTCTTCAGCGGCGCGTTCTTTCACGAGAATGGAAGTCCGTATATTCGTCCACAGCTTGCGTGCCTATTCGAGCGGGTGACGGGCGATCCGGCATGGCGCCATTGGGATGAGGATACGGCGGCGATCTCGGGCCGTCCGTCGCGCGAGCTGGTGCTGCGCACTGTGGCTACGGTGGCGAACTACGACTACATCTTCGATTGGCGCTTTGAGCAGAGCGGATCGATCGAGGTCGCCGTCGGCGCCACAGGTGTGCTGGAAGTAAAGGCCGTCTCCAACGCGAGAGCGGATGAAAAGCCATCTCCGGATATATCGGCGAAGGCGCCGGACGGGCATGAGGTAGAGTTCGGCCAGCTTGTCGCGCCGAACATCAGCGGCGTCGATCACGATCACTTCTTCAGCTACCGGCTCGATCTCGACGTGGATGGGCGGAATAATTCACTGATGGTGGATCGGCTCGTTCCCTACAAGCTGCCCGATTCTGCGCTGGGCCGGCACTGGATCTGGGCGATGCAGCCGGAGATGGCGAAGACGGAAAACGACGCGAAGCTGAACGTATCGATCGAACATCCGGCGATGTGGCGCATCGCGAATGAGAACGCAAAGAACGCGCTCGGTCAGTCGACAAGTTTCATGATCATGCCGGGCGTGACGGAGCTGAGCCTGTTGCCGCCAGGCGAGTGGCCGCAGAAGCGGGCGGGATTTTCGGAGCACAATCTGTGGGTGACGCCCTATGAGCCGAACGAGCGCTATGCGTCGGGCGTGTACGTGCTGGGCAGCAAGGGCGATGACAGCCTGGCGGCATGGACCAAGAAGAATCGCAACATCATGAACACGGATATCGTCGCCTGGTACACGGTCGGATTCCATCATGTGCCGCGGCCCGAGGACTGGCCTCAGATGCCGGTGATGTGGCGCTCTTTCACGCTTGCGCCCTACCAGTTCTTCACCAAGAATCCGACCATGGATCTGCCGATGACGCCGTAAATGGGCGCCACACGGCGCTTCGCTTATTTTTCAATGTAGAAGGTGAGAGTATATCCGAATCGCAGTGTTGGGGGTTCGCCAAACTCACGTTCTGCTGGAGACTCGAAATGCTCTCTCTGCCCGGTGGCCAACCTAAGAAGAAAGCCAAATCTGAATGGTCGCGCCGCTTACGTCCCGCAGAACGTTTGGGTAACGCTTTCTTCAGGGCTGGCTGGCCTGGCATACCGCCCCAAGCCCGGCCGGTCCTCGTATGGGCGTGACACGACATCTAACAATTCTTCAAATGGTTGAAGGTCCTGCCGCTCGACGGCTGCGTTGAGCGCGGCCTCGACCAGGTGGTTACGCGGGATGAACGTAGGATTGACCTTGCGCATCGCTGTAGCGCGCTCCTCCGCCGAAGTCGGCTCTTCTTTCAACCGCTCACGCCACTTCGTAGCCCATGAGTCATAGGCGCCGGGATCGGTGAACAGTGCGCGCACTCCCGAGTCGTTTCCGGGGCCGGCCGCGGCATCGCAGAGTCGACGGAAAGTCAGGGTAAAGTCGGCGCGGTTGACGGTCATGCGCTCCAATAGGTCTTGAGCCAGAGCAGCATCGCCCTCTCGTTCAGTGAAGAGGCCTAGCTTGCGGCGCATGCCCACGAGTCGAGAGGTTTCAAACGCGCCGGGAAAAGCGGAGAGCGCCTCGTTGGCGGAGGCTAGTGCGGCTTCTTCGCTTCCCTCCTCCTGCGCCAAAACCGGGAGCAACGCTTCGGCAAGTCTCGTCAGGTTCCAAAGTGCGATTCGTGGCTGATTGCCGTAGGCGTAGCGCCCATGGTGGTCGATCGAGCTGAATACCGTGGCTGGATCGTATGCTTCCATGAAAGCGCAGGGGCCATAGTCGATTGTCTCGCCCGAGATAGAAGTGTTATCGGTGTTCATTACGCCATGGATGAAGCCGAGGAGCATCCAGTGCGCCACCAGCTTTGCCTGTCGGGCGATCACCGCATCGAGCAGAGCGCGGTACGGATTCTTGGCGTCTGCTGTGTCAGGATAGTGCCGCGCGATTGCATAGTCGGCGAGTATGCGAACGCCTTCCGTGTCACGCCGTGCGGCGAAGTACTCGAAGGTTCCCACGCGAAGGTGGCTTGCTGCCACCCGGGTGAGAACGGCTCCAGGCAAGACTCTTTCGCGCAGCACTTGTTCGCCGGTGGTGACTGCAGCCAGCGCCCGGGTAGTTGGCGCGCCGAGCGCCGCCATGGCTTCGCTGACGATGTATTCGCGCAAGACCGGACCGAGCGCGGCTCTACCATCGCCGCCGCGGGAAAACGGCGTAGGCCCGGAGCCTTTGAGTTGGATGTCGTAGCGCACGCCGTCCCGCGCCATCACCTCGCCCAGCAGGTTGGCGCGGCCATCGCCGAGTTGAGGTACGAAATGCCCGAACTGGTGTCCGGCATACGCAATAGCCAGAGGCTGGGATCCCTCGGCGACGCGGTTGCCGGAAAGAATCTCTACGCCTTGCTCGCTCGCCAGCGCGTTTGGATCGAGCCCCAAGGCCCGGGCCAGTTCCACATTCACCTTAACCAAGCGAGGAGCTGCTACTGGTGTAGGGTCCAGACGGCAGTAGAAACGCTCCGGCAATTGCACATAGGAGTTTTGGAAGTTGAATCCGAGGATTTGGCGATCGGAGGTAGTGGTTATAGGCGATGCGATCGCAGATCGGTCCATTGAACTCATGATCTATTTTAGCTGTGCGTTGTTCTTGCTCACGCTTGTGTATGCCCGAGGTTGTTCGCGAGCGCCTTCTCAGGGTAGATGTGATGCCCGCCGAAAACGTTCTGAGCTGGACTGGGGGGCAATTTCGAAATATTCTTCAAAGCCATTCATCCCCTTGTTGCCGAGAAATTCTTCACGAAGCGCGATTATGACGGCGCAGTCCACACTCTGTTTTGCCATGCAGCAAGTATGGAGCTCCTGTCCCGCTTTCGAAGTTTGTCGAGTAACTCTTTAGCTCCCGGTAAGGACTCAATCGTTCGCAGACGCAGAGACTTAGTGGAGACTCAAATTGTCGAGACTCTCAGCGGACATCTTCGAATAAATTCGAATAACATGATATTTACTTTCAATAAGTTAAGAAGAACTTCCGAGCGTCAGCGAGCGTTGCCGAATACGTGATTATTTTCCAATGCAGAAGGTGGAGAAGATCAGATTGAGGATGTCGTCGGACGTGGTCTGGCCGGTGAGTGAGTCGAGGGCCCACAGCGCGCGATAGAGATCGATCAGAATCATCTCGTGGGGAATGCTGTTTGCGCTGGCCTGGGTTGCGTCCGCAAGCGCGTCGCGCGTCGTAGCGATTGCCTGCTGATGCCGAACGCTGGTGAGCATGCCCGGTTCGGATGCGGCGCCGCCGGTAGCAAGCGCAACGATGCGTTCACGCAGCGTTGCGATGCCGTCGCCGGTGAGGGCCGAGGTTTGTAGAGCAGCTCGCGCATCGCTCGAGCCAAAGCCATCGAGCCTTGGACCATCAGACGCTGCCAGGTCGCATTTATTGACAACCACAATAGCGGGACGGCCTTCCACAGCGGCAAGCAGGCCGCGCTCATCGTCGTTAAGCGGCCGTGTAGCGTCGAGCACGACGAGAACGATCGAAGCGTCAGCGAGGGCCTCGCGGCTGCGCGCGATGCCGAGCTGCTCGACCTCTTCATGCGCGTCTCGTAGGCCTGCGGTGTCAACCAGCTCGATGGGGATGCCGTCGATGGCGATGCGTTCGGTGACGAGATCACGAGTTGTGCCGGGAGTCGCAGTGACGATGGCGCGATCACGCTCGACGAGTCGATTGAAGAGGGAGCTTTTGCCGGCGTTGGGGCGGCCGACAATCGCGAGGTTCAGACCGTCATGGACAACGCGGCCGCGGGCGAACGATGCCTCGAGCGCGGCAAGAGGCGGAACAAGCTCGTCGATGCGGCGTGCGATCTCTGTTTGTGCGGTGACCTCGACATCGTCTTCGGCGAAATCGATGCCGGCTTCGAGCAGCGCAATAAGCTCGACGAGGGATTGCTTGAGAGGCTGCACGCGGCGGCTGAGTGCGCCGCCCATCTGGCTCGCGGCCTGACGTACCTGCGCCAAAGTCTGCGCCTCGATGAGGTCGCGGACAGCCTCGGCCTGCGTAAGGTCTAGCCTGCCGGAGAGAAATGCACGCTGCGTAAATTCGCCGGGCTCGGCGAGACGGGCGTCGAGATCGAGGGCGCGCCGTAGTAGTAGATCCAAAACCACCGGGGATCCGTGCGCTGCGATCTCGACCAGATCATCGGATGTGTAGGAGTTGGGCGCAGCGAAGAAAGTAACAACCGCTTCGTCGATGCGTGCGGCATCGGGATCGGATGAGTCGAGAACGTCGGCGAGGCGCACGCGTGCGTGCTCCAGCGGATGATGCAAGTTGACGAGCTGCTCCGCAATCGCAATGGATTGCGGCCCGCTGAGGCGAACGATGCCAATGCCGCCGCGGCCCGGCGGCGTAGAGATGGCGACGATGGTGTCGGTTGCCGGCGTCGTCTCAATTGGAGAATTCAGGTCAAGCTCACTCATGCGCTGCATCCATTGTAGGAAACGGGTCAAGAAGCGGCAGCGGACCGAGCGGCGTGAACATCCGGATCAGCGAATAGCATCGAATTTGTTCGTAATCCGGTCGAAAGACGCTATGGACTGATTCGTTACATAATCGCTGCAAAAAGGTTTTAGCAGTCACTAAAAAGGGTTTTAGCAGTCATTTCATAGGTATAATTTTGCGGTCGCGATGAACGCTTCTCTTTGCGTTGCGAAAATCTCCTCTCATCGCGCCTATCTACAGATAAGGTCTTCATTCAGTGACAGAAAGAATGGTTCAGCTGAGTCGGTTCGGTCTTCTTCGGCTATACGGCGCGGTTCGGAAAGTCGAAATCTTGTTGCTTTGCGCGATGCTCGTTTGCGGAGTTATCCGAGCGCAGCAGGGGAGCGTTATTTGGTCCGGCGTTCTTCGCACGACCGCGGGAGCGCCCATTGCCAATGCGAAGATCGCGTTGTCGGCCGATGGCAGGCAGGTACAGGCAGAGACAGCGTCGGATGGTCGCTTCCGGCTGATGGGGGTTGCGCCGGGATCTTATCGCTTGACCATCCAGGCCGCCAAAAGAAAGGCGCAGTACGCACAGGCGATCGAGGTCGCTCGAGACGGCTCTGAGGTTGCGATCACGCTGTCGGCGCGTGGAGAGATCAGCGTCGCAGTGCTGCAAGACAAGCAGCAGGCATCGACCGGCGGCGAGCAGCTTTCCAGCCAGGCAGTGAGCGAGTTGCCGCTCAACAAGCGCGATTTCAGTTCGCTGCTGTTGCTGGCTGCGGGCACGATGACTGACACGAACGGCGCAACGAACTTTACAGCGCAGTTCGCCATCAACGGACAACGCGGCGTCGAAGCCACGTTCGCCATGGACGACGCCGACATCAGCGATCCGGAGATGGGCGGTTCGACCTTTTCCAACTTCAATGTGGATGCGGTCGAGGGGATCGACTCAAGCTCCGGCTGGATGCCAGCGGAGATCGGGCGCGGCGCTTCGGGCTTCACCAACATCCACACGCGTTCAGGCGCCAGCGGATTTCACGGATCTGTTTTCGAATTCGTGCGCAACTCAGCCTTCGATGCGCGCAACTACTTCGACTACGCGACGCCCGCGTATCCGGGCCGGATTCCTCCATTCCGCCGCAATGAGTTTGGATTTACGAACGGCGGCCCGATTTTCTTGCCGCATGTCTACGACGGGCGCAAGCGGACATTTTATTTCGCTGAATATCAGGGCTTCCGGCAGGTTCTTGGAACAACGCAGGTGATGCCGGTGCCGACGGCTGCCGAGCGCGCGGGCATCGATGCGGTGACCTATTCCGATGGCTCAACGGACACGCTGACTGTGCCGGTCGATCCTGGCATTGCCGCGATCCTGGCGCGCTATCCGATGCCGAACTACACGGCCGGCGCGTTCGGCGCGCGCACCTATGCGACTGCGTCGAAGGTTGTGACGAATGCTGACCAGTTCTCTCTGCGCATCGATCACAAGATCTCTTCCAAAGATCAGTTCTTCGCGCGCTTCACGATGGACAACCTGACAGGCCCGACAACGAATCCCGATCAGACGGCCGTAGATCCCGCTTTTGGCGTGCAGTACATCGATCGGCAGCGTAACGTGGTCGGCAAATATACGCGCACTGTATCTCCCCATCTGGTTTTGGAATCGCTGATCGGCATCGAGCGCAGCACGCCGGGATTTCCCACGCCAGACGTGACAGACCCAGCGGTAAAGTTCAACGATGGCACATACGAAGCATTCAACTCCGCGGCCGGATCGGTGATGCAGGCCTATGGCAATCTGTTTCAGGGACGCCAGACGGTTTCGTATACACGAGGGAATCATGCGCTGCGCGGCGGTTTTGAAGCGCGCTTCAATCGCGATACGACCTACTTCGGCATCAGCCCCAACGGCGAATTCGATTTCGGCGGCGGCGCGGCGTACGCGAACGAGGCGATCCCTTCGGCCAGCGGGACGCATAACATTGCGCCCGGCGATCTGCTGCCGGATACGCTGTCGGGATTTCTCTCCGGCAGTTCTTTTGCGTATACGATCGCGATTGCGCCGCCGTACTTTTCGAGCGGACAACACATCGGCCCAGCAGCAATCAATCGCAGTAACTACAACGTGTGGGCGCAGGACACGTGGAGGGTGACGCCGCGCTTCACGCTCGATTACGGACTGCGGTGGGAGTTGTACACGCCGATCAGCGAGCGGGCGCACAGAACCTCCGGCTTTTTGAATGCGAATGGAACGCAGGAGTTCGTCGTCAATCCGCAGCCGGGTTACGAGACGAATTGGAACGGCTTCGCGCCGCGCATTCAGGCTGCATGGCAAGTTACAAACAAGCTACAAGCGCATGCCGGTGGCGCGATCACGGTCATTCCGCCGAATATCTGGCAGGATAACTTCCTGACCGGGTCGACTCCCTTCGCGGTGTATCCCAGATTGCTTTCCGCATCGAGCGCACCGGTCAATTATGGCTTTCGCATTACTCCCGCGGAACTGCCGCAAGCGTATACGCCTGCGGGCGTAAATATCTTCGCGTCGGGCAAGACGACAACCGTGCCCGCCAATACTGTGCTCGATGTGGATCGCTACGAGCAGGACATGGCGACCGCGCTGCAGCAGATTAATCCGGGAAGCCCGCGCGTAATCAGCGCGCTGAACCTGAGCGGCGTCGATCGGGGATTCGGTAATGCAACGCTGTTCACCTGGACGGCGGGCCTGGAGCGCAAGTTCGGCAATCTGACGGCGGACGTCAATTATGTGGGCACCGCGGCGGAGCAACTGCCTCGCTATAGTTATCCGAATGCATATCCCGGCGCCAGCCCGCAGTTTGCGCCGCATACCCAGTTTGACAGCGCAGGCAATGTGATCGGCGGCTTCGGCGTGGAGAATGTGATTGTCGCCGATGCGCATTCGAGTTACAACGCGCTACAGACATCGCTTTCAGGAACCGTCGGACATGGTGGACCCGGGATCCAGGCAAGTTATACCTGGAGTAAGTCGCTTGATACGACGAGCGAAGTGCTCGGAGGCACGGGCTCAACGGGCGCAGTGGCGTCGGGGCTCTCGCAGGACCCCTATGATACGCATCCGGAGAAAGGCCCGTCGAACTTCGATGTGGCCCACAACTTTGGATTGAGCTTAGCGCAAGACATGCATTTGGAGAGCGCCGTTTTTCTGCATGCGATCAGCAGAAAAGCGACCTATGGCTGGGAGTTGTTGAGCATATCCAGCATCAGTTCGGGCGCGCCATTCACGGTCTATTCGGGTATTCAGCAGACTGGCTACGGCTCGAACGGCGTCGATCGGCCCGACCAGATCGCAAAACCGAATCTGTCGACTGCGCGAAACAATCGTCAGGACTACTTTGGAGAAGGCGCAAACAATGCGACAGATTTTTTCTCTATTCCGATTCACATGACAGGCGGAACGGGCCCGAACTCGGGATATTTCGGCACAGTGGGACGCAACAGTTTTCGCGGGCCGGCGTACTACGACTTCGACTACGCGGTCATCAAAGACACGCCCTTCGGAGAGCGGCGCAGCGGCGCAGAGCGCGTCGATCTGCAGTTTCGCGCCGAGTTATTCAACCTGTTCAACATCGTCAACATGGGGTTGCCGGCGAACATTCTGAACGGCTCGGGATTCGGCGAGATCAGCAAGACCGCCGGGACTTCGCGGCAGATTCAGTTCTCCCTGAAGCTGATTTATTGAGTCACGCCGGTCCGGAGTCATGCCGTCTCTTGTCTCTGCTATAAAGGTTGCGGTTTCCTTCTGTTACGCAGGGCGCTGTTCGGGGGAGAGATGAAAGACAAGCAAGTCAGCAGGAGGCGTGGCGGCGGTGCGGTTGCGCTCGTTCTGGTTGTGTTGTGCTCTGTGTTCGCCACGGCCCAGAAGAAGGCAGACGTCGATCTCGCGCCGGTCAAGCCGGAGAGCGTCGGATTTTAGAGCGAGCGGCTGGAACGGCTGCACGCGCTCATGCAGGAGGCCGTCGATCATCAGCAGGTGGCCGGCGTGGTCACTTTGCTGGCGCGCCATGGCAAAGTGGTGGACTACCACGCATACGGCATGCGCAACATCGCTGACCACACGGCGATGACCACCGACACCATCTTTCGCGACTACTCGATGACCAAGCCGGTGACGGCTGTAGCGATGCTCGAGCTCTACGAGCAGGGCAAGTGGCTTCCGAGCGATCCGATCGCGAAGTACATTCCCGAGTTCGCACACCTGAAGGTCTACGGCGGCGTAGACTCCGATGGGAAAGTGATCCTCGTCGATCCGATTCATCCGCCTACGATGCGCGAGCTGATGACGCACACCGCCGGCTTCACGTACGGCATCTTCGGCGACACGCCGGTGGATAAGATGTATCGCGACGC
>DATHNJ010000227.1:0-10238 GCA_035486155.1 Occallatibacter sp.
TGTCGCCGATGCCGAAGAAGATGATCGCCACGGGAATCCAGGCGATGGGGCTGATGGGGCGCAGCAGTTGCAGCAGCGGATTCACGACTTGATTCGCCGACGGAAACCAGCCGAGGCAGAGGCCCAGCGGAATTCCGACGAGAGCCGCGACTCCATAGCCGATCGCCACGCGCCGCAGCGAGTCTTCGATGTCGGCCCACAGGAGATGCTTGTGCAGTAACTCGGCGAATCCTTTTTCCACGTTCATTGGCGAAGGGAAGACTTTTGTGCCGGTCCAAATCACGGCGTATTGCCAGATGGCGAGCGCCAGCGCTGCGGCGACGATCGGCCAGACGAATTTTTCCCACGTGCGTGGACCTTTGAACTCGCTCATATCTCGTAAGCCAGCCCGATTTGTTTGAGCAGTTCGTCACGCAGCTCAAGATAGCGCGGCGAACTGATGTTGCGCGGATGAGGAATATCGATGGGGACGATCTGTTGAATGCGCGCCGGCCGCGAACTGAGCACGATGATGCGATCGGCGAGTTGAACGGCTTCGTCGATGTCGTGGGTGACGAAGACGACGGTCCTTCTTTCCGTTTGCCAGATGCGCAGCAGCTCGCCGCGCATGATGACGCGCGTGATGGAGTCGAGGGCGCCGAAGGGCTCATCGAGAAAGAGAATATCGGGATCGACGGCGAGCGCGCGCGCTACCTGGAGGCGCTGCCGCATGCCTCCAGAGAGGTCGGATGGATAGGCTTTTTCAAAGCCCTGCAGCCGGACCAACTGGACGTAGTGCGCAATGCGCCGCTCGCGTTCTTCGCGAGAGAGGTTCGACAGGCCAAAGCCGATGTTGCCTTCGACGGTCAACCATGGGAAAACGCCGCGCTCCTGAAAGACGAGGATGCGACGGCGGTCAGGGCCGGTGACGCGCTCTCCGTCGATCGTGACAGACCCGCTTGTGGGCGAAAGAAAGCCGCCCATGACGTTGAGCAATGTCGATTTGCCGCATCCCGATGGTCCGACGATGCAGATAAACTCGCCATCTTTGATTTCGAGGTTGATGTCTTCGATGGCGGCGAGGTTTTTGCCGTCGGATGTGTAGACGACTCCGAGTTGTTCGGCGCGCAGCTTGTAACCGTTCTTGATGGGCGCTACAACTGCCTGTGCGAGAGCCACTATTCCTCCGACGATCTCCAGCGGAAAGATTTCATCTGCTCCAAAGAGCGCATGGCGAGGTCGAGCAGCAGACCGATGACTCCGATGGCGATCATTCCGGCCAGAACCAGATCATACCGGTTGCCGGCGTTGCGAGCGTCCACGATGAGGAAGCCGAGACCTGAGTTGACGGCGATCATCTCGGCAGCTACGACGACGAGCCAGGCGACGCCGAGCGTGATGCGCATGCCGACCAGAAGCTGGGGCATCACGGCTGGATAAAGCACCCTGGCGACGAACGCCGTAGCGCTCAGCCCGAAGTTGCGCCCCGCGTTGATGTAGACCGCTGGGATGTTGTGAACTGCGCTCATTGCGGTGATGAGCAAGGGAAAGAAACAGGCGACATAGATGAGAAAGATTGCGGACAGATCGCCTACGCCGAACCAGAGGATGGCGATTGGAATCCATGCGAGAGGGGAGATGGGCCGAAAGAGCTCGATTAAAGGGCTGAGGGCGATCTCTCCGCGCCTGCGCCAGCCGAGCGCGAGGCCGAGTGGAATGGCCGTGATGCAGGCGAGCACAAAGCCCCATGTGACGCGGAAGAGCGATGCGACGGCGTACTTGAGCAACAGCCCGTGATGCATCAATTCGAAGATGCCGGCGAAGGCGGCGATGGGGCCGGGAAGAATCAGCCCCGGATGCATGCGAACCGCGATCTCCCAGGCGATGAGCAGGACAAGGAGAAATGCTACCGGACGCAGCCAGACGAAAAATCGCATCCGTGTTTGTTCTCCTCTGCGGGGAATTGGAGGGGGACTATCGCTCAGTACGGATGCTAGCGACCAGTGTTTAAGAGCCGCCTCCATCGAAAGGTGGAGGCGGTTGTCCGGCCTTTGTTCGTTCGATCGGGCCGCTAGCTCCGATCCTAAAATATGAGCCGCGCGGTGAGCACCAGATTGTGGTTGTAGGTGTGGAGCTGCGAGGTAGCGATCTGTTCGCCGCCGCCAAAGGAGATCGCTGGGCGGCTCGTCGGATCCTCGGGATGAAACTTGAACTTGCTGAACGTGGCGCCTGGCGTGAGGAAGTTCTGCATCTTGCCGTCGTTTTTGCCGCCGAAGAAGTATGTTGCGTTGTCTTCAATCTCGGGCCAGAAGAACTTATGGATTCTGTATTGCGCCGTCGTGTTCCACACCACTGTTCGGCCCAGCTTCACCGTGTCGCCTGTGGGCAGCGCGCCGCCAAGAGAGGAGATGACATCGAACTTGCCGAAGCCCTTGCCGGCAAGGAGCGTCGGCGAGACCGAGGCGTCGGTGCTGCCGTTGCTGTAGCTGCCGGTTGGAATCGACGCGACCAATTGAGCGCTGAGCATGGCGTTGCCGTTCTTCTCGTTCCTCGTGAAGAAGCGGTACTTGTAGAGGAAGGAAACGTCGCCGAAGCCGTCTTTCGCGCCCTTGGCGTTGTGCTGGATGTAGGGCGGGTAATAAAAATCAAACTCGCTGTTGAAGCCGGGAATGAGGTTGAGGCCGCGACTTGCGCCGTAGTTCCACGTGTCAGTCAGCGCCGGCGTCACCTGCCGCGTAAAATCCGACCGGAACACCTGGATCAACATCGGATAGGGCGCAACCACCGGAGGAGGCCACGATGGCTGTCTGGACTGCTGCTGCGATGCTCGCTTCTCCCATTGCGAAAAGAAGTTGTCCTGCGCACAAACGGTAGTCGCGGCGCCTGCAGTCAGTAGCAGCAGGCTTACCATTGCTTTGAACAAAGTACGGCCTCCAAAAATTCAACCCACTTTATCGAACCAGGGTGAACGATAGCCTCCATCTAAGGGTGGAGGGCATCTGGACCGGGGCTTCCATATCGTGGTCTCAGGCCCGCAATCGACGCCAGGCAGCATGTGATTGGGGAGGGGAATCCGCTGCGGCATTGCCGGTTGTGCGAGCAAGCAGTGAAAATACCTGTGCATGACTTTCCCCTCGCTATACCGAGAAGTTCGCAGGCTCCTCTCATCCGACAGACATTTGCAGGCGATCTCTCTGGCTTCGTGTTTGGCGCTGACGGGATGTCATCCGGGCGGCAGATTGCCGGACGCTTCTTCGAAGACTTACTCCGACTTTGTGTCAGCGTTTTATGTAGGGCTGGCGGCGTTGCAGGTGGGGGATGACGTGCGCGCCGAAAGTACTTTAGCGGATGCGACCAAGCTCGTGCCTGGCGAGCCGGCCGGATGGGCGAACTGGGGCATTCTCGCTTTGCGGCAAAGGAATTTCGACGCCGCGGCGCAGCGATTTGCGCAGGCGCTCTCGCTCGACAAAGACGATGACCGTCTCTACTACCTGGAGGGGCTTCTGGAGAGCGACCGGGGCAATTCCGCGCAAGCGATCGCGGATCTGCGAGACGCAGTGAAGCGCAATCCGCGCAATCTGCGCGCGCTGTATCTGCTTGCGTCAGAGGTGGAACGCCAGAGCGACGAACACAGCGACGTCGAGTTCGAGCAAATGATCCAGCAGATTCTTTCCGCTGAGCCGAACAACCTGGCTGCGCTTGTCGATCTGGCGCGCATCGCCGCCAAGCGCGGAGATGCGGCTGGTTTGCACAATGCTATTGCGAAGATCGAGGCGCAATCGAGCGCGTGGCCAGCCGAGGTGAAGCAGCAACTGGATGCTTTGAAGGCGGCGGCGAACGGATCCGATCCGCATGCGGCGGCGACGCGATCCATTTTTCTGCGCAACGTGCTCATGCGCGTGCCGGAGTTTCGCGCGAACCTGCTCGAGCTCAAAGCGCCGCCGGGCGACGAGGCGCGGCCGTTCACGCATTTTGTGCGACTGCAAACGCCGGCCTTTGCTCCAGCCCCAGCGGATAGCGGGTTGAACTTTAACGCGCGGCCTTTACCGCAGTTCTCGGGCACAAGCTGGAGCTGGATCGGCGCCATCTCGCTTGATGGCGCGGGCGTTCCCGCAATTGCTGCTGCGAACGGACAGGAAGTCCGGTTATCGACGGGCGCCAAGCTGCCATTTCCAGGTGGCAAAGCGGCGGCCAGGCCTGGACCGAATGCGATTCTTCCCATCGATTTCAACTATGACTTCAAGTCCGATCTTGTTCTTGCGGGCGCGGGCGGGGTGCGCTTCTTCCGCGAGGACAAGCCCGATATGTTTACCGATGTTACGGCGAACACGAAGCTGCCGGCCTCGATTCTGAATGCTGCTTATACCGCCGCTTGGGCCGTCGATATCGAAGCTGATGGCGATCTCGATGTCGTGATGGGACAGGCTAGCGGTTTGCCGTCGGTTCTACGCAACAATGGCGACGGAACGTTTACGGTGATTCATCCATTCCCGGGCGTCTCCGGTATTCGTCAATTTGCGTGGGCCGATTTGAATGGCGACGGGAATCCTGATGCGGCGTTGATCGATGGCGCTGGGCGTCTTCACGTTTTTCTGAACGAGCGCTCCGGAAAATTTCGCCAGATTGCGGTTCCGTCCGACGTCGCTGGCGCCAAAGCCATTGCGGTTGCCGACGCTGATCATGCTGGCCCGCTTTGTCTGCTGGTAGCGCGTGCGGATGGATCTGTCGTTGCGATGAATCTGCCGAGTGAGAGCGGGGGCTGGGCGGAAACTGCGCTTAATGGAGTTGCGATTCCTGAGAATCTACTGCACGCCGATCTGCGCATCACGATCGGGGATTTCGACAATAACGGCGCATTTGATCTGATGGCTTCGGTGGTTGACTCGGCGCAGGCGCCAGTGCTTTGGCTGCAAGGTGAGGCCGGAAAATTTCAACAGTTGATGGAGACCATCGCTCCGGCGGCCTCCCTTACGACTGGCGATCTGCATGGCAATGGACGCCTCGATCTTCTTGCCGTTTCGCCTATGGGAGACGCGATTGAAGCTGTCAATCAGGGAACGAAGAGCTACCACTGGCAAACCATACGTCCGCGCGCGCGTCAGACTACCGGGGATCAGCGCGTCAACTCTTTCGGCATTGGCGGCGAGATCGAGATTCGTTCGGGTCTATTGCCGCAGAAACAATCGATCACATCGCCGGAGCTACACTTTGGTCTTGGAGAACAGACTGGCGCGGACGTTGCGCGCATCGTGTGGCCGAACGGCTCGGTCCGCGCTGAATTTGCGCTCAAGGCGGACCAATCGATTCTCACCGAGCAGCGTCTCAAGGGCTCCTGTCCGTTCCTCTTTGCGTGGAACGGCCGGACAATGCAGTTTGTTAAGGACACTGTGCCGTGGGGCTCAGCGATTGGCCTG
The DNA here is from genome assembly GCA_035486155.1 of Occallatibacter sp. Taxonomy (GTDB): domain Bacteria; phylum Acidobacteriota; class Terriglobia; order Terriglobales; family Acidobacteriaceae; genus Telmatobacter. Next base: position 5,394 of record DATHNJ010000227.1, read on the forward strand.
CGCATCAATGCGATTGGGCCGGCGCGCGTTGCGGCCACCGAAGAGTGGTACAAGATCGGCCGCGATCAACTTGCACCGCGCGATGGCTTCTACGATCTGCGGATCACGGGCGAGTTGTGGGAGACGTACTACTATGATGCGCTGCACCTGATGGTGGTCGATCATCCCGCCGGAACAGAGATCTTCACGGACGAGCGCTTCGTTGTGCCTCCCGTGAAGTTGGCGGTCACAGCCGTTGAGGCGCCGCACGCCATCACGCGCGCGACTGACGATGACGGAAATGATGAGACCGAGACGCTGCGCGCTGTCGATGGAAAGTATCTCGATACGTTTGGGCGCGGGCAATATCAGGGCGTGACGCGCGATCACTACGTCGAGATCGATCTCGGTCCGGACATTCCTGCTGCGGGGCCGCTATGGTTGATTGCTACGGGCTGGCTGCATCCATCCGACTCCTCGCTTAATATTGCGATGGGCCAGGGGCATCATGAGACGCCGCGTCCGTTGAGCCTTGAAGTTCCAGATGGGCATGGCGGCTGGCGCACCGCGAAGGCGAATCTTGGTTTTCCCGCAGGGCGCAACAAAACTTGCCTGATTGACCTGACTGGCTTGTTCGCGTCCGGCGTTCCTCATAAGTTGCGCCTGCGCACCGATCTTGAAGTTTATTGGGATGCAATTCAGTGGGCTGCGGGGGCGCCAAATACCGATCTTAGGGTTACGCAGCTTACGCCAGCGATGGCTGATCTTCGCTATCGCGGATACTCGGTGATTCATCAGGCCAACCCGTCGTCGCCGGAGATTCCGGACTACAACCATCTCGCCGCGACGACGCAGATCTGGCGCGACCTGAGCGGCTACTACACGCGCTATGGCGATGTGCGCGAGCTGCTTGCGAAACCTGATGACCGCTACGTGATCATGAATGCTGGCGACGAACTTGCTCTGCGGTTTGCTGCGCCTGCGCCTCCACCGCCTGGCTTTGTTCGTGACTATGTGATTGCCGGCGATGGCTGGATCAAGGATGGCGACTACAACTCCACCTACTCGGCGACGGTTTTGCCGTATCCCTACCACGCGCGACAGGTCTATGACACGCCGCCGGGCAAAATCGAGCAAGAGTGGGTCTATCGCCATCATCCTGATGACTGGCAGACGTGGCAGACGCGCTATGTCACGCCGGATATCTTCGACGACGCACTTAGGAGCCACGCAACACAATGAAACCCAATCCAGTGGCTCGTATCGCCGTCGCCATTTTTTTCGTGGGGCTTCTCGCGACTCCGGCGTTCATGCGCTGGCGCCTGGCGCAGAGTACGCTCGCGGCGCATACGACGCTCGATCTTCGTGCCGCGTTGGCGCGCCACGGCTTTTATCTCGAAGAGGTCTCGCATGCCGCGGGCATCGACTTTGTGCATCAGGCGCCGACGCTTGACGCCAAGCTCGGTCCGATCATGCCGGAGGTTGCATCGATGGGCGCGTCGGTCAGCATCGTCGACTTCGATGGCGATGGCTGGCCCGATATCTACGTGACCAACAGCAAAGAAGGAAGCAAGAACCATCTCTATCGCAATATGCACGACGGGACATTCAAGGATGTCGCGGAAGAGATGGGCGTTGCCGATGTGAACAAACCAGGCACGGGCGTATCAATGGGCGCCGTGTGGGGCGACTACGACAACGATGGCTATGAAGATTTGTTTCTCTATAAGTGGGGCAAGCCCGAGCTCTTTCACAACGATCATGGCCACGGCTTCACACGTGTGACCGAGCAGGCTGGATTGCCTGCATGGATCAATGCGAACACGGCGATCTGGTTTGACTACGACGGCGACGGCAAGCTCGATCTTTTCGTCGGCGGCTACTATCCAGAAGATGTCGATCTGTGGCATCTCAAAAACACGCGCATGATGCCTGACAGTTTTGAGTACGCGAAGAACGGAGGCCGAAAATATCTGTTTCACAATCTTGGCGATGGCAAGTTCGAAGAAGTCAGCGCAAAGCTGGGAATTAACAGTCGTCGCTGGGCTCTTGCCGCCGGCGCCGCCGATTTGCGCGGGACGGGGCATCAGGATCTGTTCGTCGCCAACGACTACGGCGTGTCAGAACTTTATCTGAATGACGGCAAGCGATTCCATGAGGTCGGCGAACAGGCTGGCGTGGGTTTCGCGCCGAAGAGCGGCATGAACGTTGCGTTCGGCGATGTGCTCAACGATGGACGCTACGATGTTTACGTGTCTAACATCTCGGAGGATGGCGCACTGATCCAGGGCAACAATTTGTGGGTTCCGAAGGAAGACACGGCGGCAAAGGCTGTCTCTTACGAAAACCTTGCGCGCGACATGGGCGTGGAACTGGGCGGATGGAGCTTTGGCGCGCAGTTTGGCGACCTGAATAACGATGGGGCCCTCGATCTTTACCTGACGAACGGATATGTCTCGCTCGATCGCAATAAAAGCTATTGGTACGATTTTACGAAGATTGCGGGCGGTAACTCGGCTATTATCGGCGACGCAAAAGACTGGCCGGCGATGGACGGCCGAAGTTTGTCAGGCTACCAGCAGAAGCACGTCTGGCTCAACGATGGCAGCGGGCACTTTGTCGATGTGGCGCAGGCCGTCGGGGTCACGGATGTTTATGATGGTCGTTCCGTGGCGATGGCCGATCTCTGGAATCGCGGCGTGCTCGATGTTGTAGTCGCGAACCAGCGCGGCCCGCTGCTTCTTTACAAGAATACGGTTGCGCTAGGCAATCATTGGATCGAGTTCGATCTTCGCGGCACGTTGAGTAATCGCAGCGCAATCGGCGCCTCCGTGGAACTCGCATGGAATGGTGAGAAGCAGATCCAGACTCTCTCCGGGGGTTGCGGCTTCTCTGCCGAGAACGATCGCAGGCTTCACTTCGGGCTCGGCAAGAATGCGCAGATTGAGAACGCCGTGATTCGCTGGCCATCAGGGAAGACGCAAACAATCTCCTCGCTCGCGCCCGACAAACTGTATACGATTGAGGAGCCGCGATGAGTCAGCCGACTACGCAACCCGCCGAGACTGTGACCAAGTCTGCGTTCCACGGTTGGTCGCCTTCCGCCAGCAGCATGAGTCCTTATCTTCCTCCGGCCTTTATTACCGCAATTCTTCTCGTAGGCCACTTCTCCTTTGGGATTCTGGAGAGCTATCGGAAGACCCTATTGGCCATCGTCTGCAGCATGGTCTGCGAGCTGGTGCTCTCGCGCGTGCTTGTGCGCAAGTGGCCCAATCTGGCCAGCTCTTACATCACCGGCATCAGCGTCGGCATTCTTCTGCGTTCGCCGGCCTACTGGCCTTACGCCGTCTGCGCGCTTCTTTCCATCACATCGAAGTACGTGCTGCGGGCCAAAGGGCGACACTTGTTCAATCCGTCGAACTTCGGCATCTCGGCGATGCTCTTTCTTGCGTCGGACGCGGTCGCGACGCTGAGCATCCAATGGGGCAACAATCTTGCCGCTATGGCGGTGATTTGGGTTCTGGGCTCACTGATCATCTGGCGGGCGCGGCGCTTTCATATCTGCGCGACGTATGTAGCGTCGTTCTTGCTGCTTTCCGCTCTGCGCGCATGGATGACTGGCGATCCATGGCTCTCCGAGATCTCGCCCATCACGGGCCCCGAGTATCAGCTCTTCATCTTTTTTATGATCACGGATCCGAAGACGACGGTGCGCTCGAAATGGGGGCAATGCATCGTGGCTTTCTGCGTTGCGCTGGTGGAGATGATCTTCCGGCTCGAACAGAGCATCTATGCGCCTCTTTATGCATTGTTCTTCGTCGGCCCTACGGCGCTAATCGTCGAGATGGCGTGGAACGCTCGTCATCCGGCGGCGCGCGAATTATCCGCTTCCGCACATTCATGATTCTGTCGCTATTGTTGGTCAAGGGATCAGCGTTGAGATATTTACTTTGTTGCTTCAGCCTTTGTGCGGCGCTCGTTTTTGTCTCTGGATGCAAGCGATCTTCGCAGCCGCAATCATCAGAGCACGTGCAATTGTCGTCGAACCGATCGGCCATCGCATTGCAGGGCCCGCCAGTAGCGCCGTCTCCGACGCGTCCCTCAGGTCCAATTCGATTTACCGACATTACAGAGCAGGCCGGCATTCACTTCAAACACAATAGCGGCGCGTTCGGACAGAAGTATCTTCCCGAGACGATGGGCAGCGGCGTCTGCGTGCTGGACTACGACAACGATGGGTGGCAAGACATTCTCTTCGTCAACTCGAAAGACTGGCCGGGCCATCACTCGCACGCGTCGTATCCGGCGCTTTATCACAACGAGCGTGACGGCACATTCAAAGATGTGACGAAGGAGTCAGGGCTCGCCGTCGAGATGTACGGCATGGGGTGCGCTATCGGCGACTACGATAACGACGGCCGCGACGACATCTTTATCACCGCCCTCGATGGCAGCCATCTGTTTCATAACGAAGGCGGCGGCAGATTCGTCGACGTCACGCGCAAGGCAGGCGTTCATGATGGAGGATTTCCTACTGGCGCCGTATGGTTCGACTACGACAACGACGGCAAGCTGGACCTTTACGTCTCGCACTACGTCGAGTGGTCTGTCGCCACTGATCAGACCTGCGCACTCGATGGCAAGAACAAATCCTATTGCACGCCAGAGCTGTACAAGGGCCAGAGTGGCGCTCTCTTCCACAATCTTGGCAACGGCAAGTTTGAGGACGTGACGCGCAAGGCCGGACTCTACGATCCCACGAGCAAATCGCTCGGCGTTGTCCTGCTCGATTTCGACGACGATGGCTGGCTTGATCTTTTTGTCGCCAACGACACGCAGCCAAACAAGCTTTACCGCAACAATCAC
>DATHNJ010000228.1:0-14478 GCA_035486155.1 Occallatibacter sp.
AGAAATCCGGCGCAATCCCCGCGCCATCAACATCAGCGCTAAGCACAGCTTCACAGTCTCACAGATTCTGTGGCGCCATTTCGCGCCATTCTCCGCCAATTAGCGCTCACAAAGGGGACAAAACGCGCCACAATCGTCATGCGCGAAAGGACTAGACGGCGAATTACTTCACCGCATAGCCCGAGTGTTCGTGAAGTGGTTTGAAACGACCTTGGGCGAATCAAACTAGAAGGGCGCCCAGCACTACTTAATCCCAACCACCATAGAATCCGGGCCAACAAGCTGCTCAACCCGCGTCTCTCGAAACCCAATCTCCCGCATCCAGCCCTGGCAGTCGGCGCCGGAGTAGTCAAACCCGCCGTACGTTTCAATCAGCATGTTGAGGCTGGCCAACAAGCCGATAGCATTCTTGCTGCGGTCGTCGTCGATCATCATTTCGTAGACGATGTAGGCGCCGCCCTCGGGCAGCGCATCGTACGCTTTGCGAATCAGCATCTTCTTCGTTTCGAGATCCCAATCGTGCAGGATGTGGCCCATCACGATGACATCGGCTTTGGGCAGAGGGCTATCAAAGAAGCTGCCCGGTAGGAACGTGATGCGGCCGTCGAGTCTGAGTTGTGCGGCGTACTCCTCGAAGATAGGGCCCACTTCAGGAAGGTCGAAGCCGAAGACATTGAGATGCGGATGGGCCAGAGCGATTTGCGCGGCCGTGTCGCCCTGCGCGGCGCCGACATCGCAAACAGATTTGTAGTTCTTGAACGGAAATTTGGCCGCGATGGCGAGCGCACTGCCATGAGACAGCCCGGTCATCGCCTTGAGAAAGTTTTTGAGCCGTGCAGGATCGGCATAGAGAGTTTCAAACAGCGGCTGGCCTCCGCCGCGCAATTCGTTTTGCGGCTGACCGGTGCGCAGGCCTTCGGTGAGGTGGCTCCAGTGGCCGTAAAGACGCTGGTTGGCCATCTCGAGAATGCCGCCGACATACGAGGGCTTCTTTTTATCCAGGAACAGATCGGTTGCGGGCGTGTTGGAGTAGACGCCGTTCTCTCGTCCCAGCAGGCCGAGCGCGACAAGAGCGTCGAGGAAATCGCGCGCCGAGCGCGGATGGAGGCCGAGCCGTCCCTGAACCGCCTCAAGACCTTCGGGCCGGCCCGCGAGCTCGGTGAAGAGACCCATTTCGACGGCGCTGAGAAGCGTTTTCGAGGCCCAGAATCCCAGGCCGATTTGCATGATGTGTTCCGGTGTTGGGTTCTCCCCCACGTGCGACCTCCCGGTGCGATTTAGGTTTTTGGAACAGCAGAGCTTCTCCGGATTTTTTGGAGAGACGAAAAATATTCCGGATGAGGATGGTCAAACTATAGCGCAACAGACTGGAGGCCGCATTGTTTATATGGAAACGATTTCTATATAAACTAATTCCATGACAGACACGAAAACATCTTCCCTCACTGTCAGCGACCTGAAAAAGCACGTCGGCTTCTGGTTGCGCTTTGTCTCCAATCATGTCTCTCGCGCGTTCGCGCGGAAACTTGAGGCAAGCGGCGTCACGGTGGCGGAGTGGGTGGTGATGCGCGAGATGTTCGACGATGCGGAGATCTCGCCTGGCGTGGTTGCCGAACGCATTGGGATGACGCGCGGCGGAGTCTCAAAGTTGGTGGACAAGCTGGTCGGCAAAAGGCTCATCACGCGCACCAACCGTACCGACGACCGCCGATTTCAATCGATAGCGCTAACGGCCGCGGGACGGCGCTTGATCCCTCAGTTGGCAAGGCTCGCAGATCAGAACGACGAGGAGTTCTTCGGTCCGCTTTCAACCAGGGAGCGCGCCGCATTGCTGTCCTCGATGAAGAAACTGGTCCATGCTCATGGCCTCGAGACCCTGCCCACCGAATAAGGAGAACAAATGAGCAAGCAGGTAATTCACGAACTGGCATTTGCGACCCAACAGGGCAAGATGAGCTTCCCACAGGTCGTGCAAGGGCTGCTCGAAGCAGGAGTGGAATCTTACTTTGTCGATTTCGCAACCAGGCAGAAGACTCACTACCTGGCCGACGGAACCACGCATGCCGTGCCCATGATTCTGGACCCTGGTCCCATCGCGGCGGAGTTCAGCAGCGCCGATCTGATAGCGGCAATCCGCGGCGCGCAGGCGGATACGGTTCGTTATCCGGAGTTTGTGACGCGAGCCACTGCGGCGGGCGTCATCGGCTATTGGGCGTTCCTGACCGGTAAGCGAGTGATCTACTTCGGCAGAAAAGGCGAGCAGCACATCGAGGAGTTTCCAAAGCCCAAGGCATAGCTCACGCATCGCGCAAAGCAACGATAGGGTCGATGCGCATGGCGCGCAGCGCGGGGATATAACTGGCCGCGAGCGCGACAGCAGTAAGTACAAAGGTGACGCCGGCAAAGGTGAGTAGATCGGTAGGCGACACGCCGTAGAGCAATCCCGCCATGAGGTGAGAGACGATGAGGGCGCCGGCCACGCCGAGCCCCGCGCCGGCGGCTGCCAGGCCGAATCCCCTGCGCAAGATCATCTTGAGGATCTTGCCTCTTTGCGCTCCCATTGCGAGGCGAATCGCAATCTCCCGTCTCTGTTCATTCACAATATAGGAAATAGTCCCGTAGATTCCAAGCCCGGCCAACAACAACGCCGTGGCCGCGAAAAACGCCACCATTTCCATCGCGAATCGCCTGACCGAAAGCGAGTCGGAGAGGACTTCATCCAGGGTTTCTGCGTGGAAGACGGGAAGTCCCGCGTCGATCGACTGGACCTGTTGGCGCACTTGTGCGGGAATGGCGCCGGGATCGAGTTGTCCGCGAAGAAAAACGACCAGGCTTTTCGCGGGGTGCTGGTACAGGCTGAGGTAAATCTGCGGAATGGCGGTGGCGGCCAACGATTCCGTGCGGGCATCGGCAATCACGCCGACAATCGTGGTCCAGCCCGGCTTGGCAGAGCTCGACGGCTCGCGGGAATCCCGGCGCAAACGGACGCGCTTGCCAAGCGGGTCCTGATTGGGCCAGTAGGTGCGGGCTGCGGCTTGGTTGATGACCGCAACCTGGGGCGTGTCCTCGAGATCCCGGTCGTTGAAAAGGCGTCCGCGCTCGACCGCCATGCCCAACAGCTGAAAGTATTCGGGCGAAACGATGGGACTGCTGATCACCGGAGCCTCATTGTCCACCGTTTCGATGCCTTCGCGGATTAATGGCACCGGGTTGATGTTATCGCTGTGGCCCAGGGGAAGAGCGGTGGCGTCGCCGACGGCGGCTTCTTCTACGCCCGGAAGGGTTCGGCCGCGGCGAAGAATCTCGCGTAGCAAGACCGATTCCTGCGTGGCGGTTCGGTAGGGATCCGCGCTGGGATCATTGGGTCCCGGCAGCCAGGTCTGGACGGCCATGACGCGCTCAGGATTGAAGCCGGGCTGTACCTTGAACAGGTCCCAGAAGCTACGCAGCAGAAGGCACGCGGCGACCATGAGCACAAGGGAGAGCGCCAATTCGCTGGTGACCAGAATCTGGCGGGCGCGCGAGCGTTCCCGTGAACCTTTGGAGCCGCGTCCTTCCTGCCGAAGCGTACCGATCAAGTCCGAACGGCTCATGAGCCACGCAGGGGCAAGCCCGAAGACGGTTCCAGCGGCAACGGAGACGGCGAGAGCGAACCCGAGGACTCCCCAATTGATGGAGATGTCGTTCATGTGCGGTAGGCTTTCAGGAATCAACTGCAGCAGGAATTTCCTGGCGGCGAAGAGAATCGCGAAACCGGCGATTCCGCCGAGCAGGAAGAGCAGCAGACTTTCGGCGAGGAACTGGCGGATGAGACGCGTTCTTTGCGCTCCCAGAGCCTGACGAATCGCGATCTCACGGCCGCGCACACTGGCCCTGGCGAGCAGGAGATTGGCGACGTTGACGCAACTGATGAGGAGGACCAATCCTACCGCGCCGAACAGCAGAATGAGAGATTGGCGAACACTGCCCACTACGGTTTCACTGAGCGGGAGCAGCCGCTCGGACCATGCGGTCTGAGGCGGATAGTCCGCCGGATATTGCTTTTTCAGCGATGCAACCAGCGCATCGAGACGCCCCTGGGCGGCCGCAACCGAGAGACCGGGCTTGAGGCGCGCGACCGTTCGACTCTGCAGACGCGTACCGCGCATCGGAGACGGAAACGGCGGACCGGCCATGCCAGCCGCCAACCATATTTCTGTATTCCGCTCCTCGCTGGTGGAGCCCAGATCGCGAAAACCGCGCGGCATGACGCCCACGACGCGATACACGTCGTTGTCCAGGCGCAGAGCTTTGCCGACAATGTGCGGGTCGGCTCCGAACTCCCTTCTCCAGAGCCCGTCGCTGATCACGGCCTCCAGGTTGAAGCCGGGAGTGGCGTCGTGGGGATCGAAGGTGCGGCCCAACTGCGGGTCTACACCGAAGACCGCGAAGAAATTCGGCGTGACATGCTTGTAGCTGAGACGCTCCGGCTGTGCGTTGCCGGTGAGGTTCACGTCTGCGCCTGTGCCGGAGACCGACACGGACCGGAATATCCCGGAACTCTGGAGGTCTCTCCACTCGGGGACGGAGATGCCGACGTCTTTCGCCCCTACCCCGGGAAGGTCGCCTTCGATGAGCACCAAGTCTGCGGGATTGGGATACGGCAAAGGATGCAGCAGCGTGGCGTCGATGACGCTGTAGATGGCGGTGGTGGCGCCAATGCCAAGAGCGATGGTGAGGATTGCAATGGTCGCGAAACCGGGAGAAGCCGCAAGCTGACGAAACGCGTAGCGCAGATCTTGTATGAACGTCTCGATGAAGGGCAGGTTCAGTTCGCTGTGATATTCCTCGCGGATCGCTCCGGCGGCGCCGAACTTGAGCATGGCCTGCCGATGTGCTTCGGCAGCGGGCATGCCGGCGCGGACGTTGTCCTCGGTTTGCTGCGCGAGGTGATCTTCCATTTCTTCGAGCAGGCGCTGGTCCGTGTGACCGCTGCCGCCGAGATTTGAGATTCGCGCCAAAAAACGCCGCAGGGATTTCATGACAGGTCCTCTGCTTTGGCGGCGAAGAATCGCGCGATGATAGCGGCGGTTTGCTCCCAGCCGCGGGTTTCGGTCTGCAACTGCTTGTGGCCGGCTCTGGTGAGGCGATAGAAACGCGCGCGGCGATTGTTCTCCGAGGCGCCCCAATCGGAGGCAATCGCGCCTTCCTGCTCCAGCTTGAGCAGAAGGGGATATAACGTGCCCTGGTTGACGGCAAGATGGTCGCCGCTGATCTGCTCGATGCGCCGCGCGATGCCATAGCCGTGCAGCGGCCCAAGCAGATCGAGGGTTTTCAAGACCATCAGGGCCAGTGTTCCCTGCAGCACATCGGACTTTTCGGGCATTTTGGCTGATCACCTCTTGGTTTCCAACAGGGATATCACAGTACCTTTTGGAAAACAACAGGAATGTGGCCAACGGCGTGGAAACAGGGGCGAGTTTATGGCCGATGGATTAAACCCGGGTCTGGCCTGCCGAGCCTGCCTGGAAGGTCCTGGCTCAGGCTTTAAATTATCGCTCAGACGTTGTTTCGTCTAAAGAGGCAAGGACAGCAGCTCTTTCACAAGCCCCGAGAGTCGGCGAATATCGTTTGAAAGCGCGTTGCCCAACGTTCTCGCCGAGCCTTCGTCCGTTGCGCCCTCGGCGAGGATGTACGCAGCGTTGGTCATGCTCTGTAGAGGATTATTTATCTCATGGGCGAGCCGGTTTGCCATCTGAGCCGCAGCCGATGCGCGCTCCTGAGCGATGAGTCGAGCTTGCTGCTTTTGTTGCCTGTAGCCCATTGCCGCGAAATCAGCCAACATCGTCATCAGGCGGGCATCATTTTCGTCGAACGCTTCAGTTCTTCCATGAGCCATGACAAAGATAGTGCCGCGTGTGTCTTCAGTCTTCCAAGGAAGCAGGATTCCATCGGTCACCAGCGGCGCTTCGACGCCGAGAATGTCAAAAAACGTCTTGGAGACCGTGAAGTGTTGTGGGTGCCCACGTTCGAGACACAGCCCGCACGCGCTGGGGTAGCGCGGCAAAACCGCGCCCAAAAATCCCGAGTACTCTCCCGCCGTCGCGATCCAATGGTAGAACTCGTTATCGCTGCAGTCTTCCCTTTCAATACTGATTCCTGCACTATCGGCGCCACATAGATCGACCGCAGCGCCTACGAGTTCCTGCAGGATCGAGTCTGGCCGCTCCAGCAAGGCGCGGGATAGTCGCTGCAATCCGGCCATCTGCGAGCCGATATCGCGAGAGTGAAGATGCCGCTTGGCGAACGCGACATCATTCCTCAAGTCCAGGACATCCAGGCCGGTTTCTGCTACATCGTTCTCCATGAGTCTCCTATTGTCGAACGCGCCAGCAGCTATGTCCATGCAATTAGCGCCTCATCCATCTGGAACTTATTGAACAATCTGTGCATCTTTCCGTAGCGCAGACCCTTTGTCGAAGCGCCAGCCGGCGCAAACGACCCTCGGCAGCGTGCCAAGAATGCGTCTCCATCGCGGCCAGCCATTGAACCAGAGCCATTGAACCAGGGAGGTTAGCCATGAATTCAATCAAGATATCCGAACAGATCGACAATGACCGTCGCCGCTTCCTGGGCGCGGCGGGCATGGCGCTCGCCGCCGCGCAGCTCGGCGTGTTCGCACTCGGCGATGCGCAACCTGCAGACGCGGCAGAATTGCCGGCAACAACGCCGGGAACACATACATCGTTCCGCGCGCTGAAGCAGATCGAAGCAGGCCTGCTCAACATCGGATACGCAGAAGACGGTCCGGCGGATGGCCCTGCCGTTATCCTTCTCCACGGCTGGCCCTATGACATTCACAGCTTCGTCGACGTTGCTCCGCTGCTGGCTTCGGCGGGCTACCACGTCATCGTTCCGTATCTTCGCGGCTATGGTTCCACGCGTTTTCTTTCCAGCGATACGTTCCGCAACGCACAGCAGTCGGCCGTCGCGCTCGACATCATCGCTCTGATGGATGCGCTCAAGATCCAGACAGCCACCGTGGGCGGCTTTGACTGGGGCGCGCGCACGGCGGACGTGCTGGCGACGCTCTGGCCGGAACGCTTCAAGGCGATCGTTTCCGTTAGCGGTTATCTGATCAGCAGCCCGGAGGGCAACCAGACGCCGTTGCCGCCCGAGCCCGCGTTCTTGTTTTGGTATCAGTATTATTTCGCCACGCCAGTCGGAAAGGCCGGTTATGCGAAATACCTCGACCAGTTCAATAAGTTCATCTGGCGCCAGGCATCGCCAAAGTGGAACTTCGACGATGCTACGTATGACCGCACAGCAGCGTCGTTCAACAACCCCGACCACGTGGACATCGTGATGCACGACTATCGCTGGCGGCTTGGCGTGGCCGATGGCGAGCGGAAATATGACGAGCTCGAAAAGAAGCTCGCCGCTCTCTCTCCCATCACCGTTCCCTCCATCACCATGGAAGGCGACGCAAACGGCGCCATCCACGCGCCCAGCGCAGCCTATCGCAACAGGTTCTCGGGAAAATATGAGCACCGCGCCATCACCGGCGGCATCGGCCACAACCTGCCGCAGGAAGCTCCGCAAGCCTTCGCGCAGGCGGTGGTCGACGTGGCCGGACTTTAATCGGCGCCGGCCATAAGCCCCAAGGCAGGCTCTCGGATTTCAAGACCGGGTGAACACCAGCCGCAAACGATATGATGTTGGACGATATTTTGAGGCCCGTCCATTCCATGTCGAAATCCTTTTCCCTGCACAGCGCCATCTCGACTCGTTTGTTCGTTGCAAGCGCCGTAGTTCTCTTCACGCTGCCCTCAGCTCTCGGCCAACAAAGCTCTCAGTTCCGCAACACGTCGCTGGCGCCCGAGGCCCGCATTAACGATCTCCTCGCCCACATGACGCTTCAGGAAAAGGTCGACTGCCTTGGCACAAACACCGCCGTCCCGCGTCTCGGCGTCAAAAGCTTCGGCAGCTCGGAGGGCATTCACGGCGTTGTCCAGCGCGACAGTCCAGAGCGTCATCGCGCAGCGATCTACACCACGCAGTTTCCGCAGCCTCCCGGCATGGGAGAAACCTGGGATCCCGACATCGTGCGACAAGCCGCGGCTGTCGAAGGCGCCGAGGCTCGCTACATCTCCGAGCAGCCGCGGTACAACCGCTCCCTTTACATGCTCTGGGGGCCTCAGGCCGATCTCGCGCGCGATCCGCGCTGGGGCCGCAGTGAAGAGGTATACGGCGAAGATCCTTTCTTCAACGGAACCATGGTCGTCAGCTTCGTCAAAGGTCTTCAAGGAGATGATCCCAATCACTGGCAGGCAGCCGCCCTGCTCAAGCATTTCCTCGCCAACTCCAACGAGAATCTGCGCACTAAATCCAACTCCGTCTTTGACGCGCGCCTGTTCTGGGAATACTATTCGGTTCCATTCCGTATGGGCTTCGTCGATGGCGGCGCGCGCGGCGTCATGGCCAGCTACAACGCATGGAACGGCACGCCCATGGCCGTCAATCCCATTCTCAAATCCATCGTCGAAGACAAGTGGGGCGTCGACGTCCTCTCATCCGACGGCGGCGCCGTGAAGTTGCTCTGGACCGATCACAAGCGCTATCCCGATCAAAAAGCCGCTGTCATCGCCTGCCTCCACGCCGGCATCAATCAATTCCTCGACGTCTACAAAGACGAGACTCTCGCCGCAGTGAAAGAAGGCGCCGTCACCGAAGCCGAGATCGACGATCTGCTCCGTCGCAAATTTCAAATCTCGCTCAAGCTCGGCTTGCTCGATCCTGGCCAGGAGTACACGCCGTCAACCAATACCACTGCAGAAGGTCAGCCGCCCGCAGGCACGCCCGCCTCGGCAAATCAACATCAGGCTTCGGCGCAACAAACCGTCTCCGAACCATGGAACTCCCCTGAGCATCGCGCTATCTCGCAGAAGATCGCGCTCGAGTCTGTTGTCCTTCTCAAGAATGAGAACAACACTCTTCCGCTCGACAAGAAGGCAATCAAATCGATCGCCGTCATCGGCCCACTCGCCAACTCAGTTCATTGGGACTGGTACGGCGGCTATCCGCCCTATCAGGTCACGCCGCTCGATGGCATAAAGGCCGCGGTCGGCCCCTATGTCCGCGTTACCTATGCCGCCGATGAGACCAACCAGGCGGCAATCATCGCCGCGCGCGAATCCGACGTCGCCATCATTGTCGTTGGCAACGACCCCACCTGCGGTCCTGACATGGGCCACGACTGGCGCGCCACGGTCGACGGCGGCGGCACTTTACCCTGCACGGTTCCTTCCGATGGCCGCGAAGGCCGCGATCGCGAATCTCTCGCGCTAGAGCAGGAGCAGCTCGTCAAGCAGGTCTACGCCGTCAATCCCCGCACGATCATGGTGCTCGTCTCCAGCTTCCCCTACACCATCAATTGGAGCCAGCAATACATCCCCGCCATCCTTCACATGGCGCACTCTTCGCAGGACGAAGGCGCAGCTCTCGCGAAAATCATCTTCGGCGACTACAACCCTGCAGGCCGCCTCGTCACCACCTGGCCCGCATCGGTCGACCAGTTGCCGCCCATGATGGACTACGACATCCGCGACGGCCGCACCTACATGTACTTCAAGAGCAAGCCGCTCTATCCCTTCGGCTACGGTCTCAGCTACACCCAGTTCCGCTACAGCAACCTGCGCTTGAGTCAAACAACGCTGCACGACAACGAAGAGCTCACCGCCACCGTCGACGTTACCAACTCCGGCTCAACCGACGGCGATGAAGTCGTACAGCTCTACATAACTCATCAAGACTCCAAGGTGACACGCCCAATAGAAGAGCTGAAAGGATTCCAGCGCGTCCACGTCAACCCAGGACAGACAGTGTCCGTACCGATCAAAATCAAAGCGCACGATCTCGCCTATTGGAACGAGAAGGAGCAGCGCTGGACCCTCGAAAACGACCATGTCAATGTCGGCGTCGGCGCATCTTCCGCTGACATCCGCCTGCAACAGGCGATCTCAATTCAATAACCGGTCAACGAGAGCTTAACCGGCAGATACATCGATCAGCACGCCTATCGCGCCGAGTCGCCCCGGCGATATTCGATGCTGATCTCATCCAGCGCAGCCTTAGTTGCGCCATCCAGCGCGTATTTCGCCGCGGCTAGAGTGTCCGTCAATTGTTCGATCCGGGTGGCGCCCAGAATGACTGAAGTGACAGCCGGGTTTGTCAGAACCCAGGCAACCGATAAAGTCGCTATCGAGACTCCTCGTTGCTCGGCGGCCTCACGTACTTTATCCACCGTCTGAAACTCGCGCGCATGCCAGTAGCGTGCTTGATACATTGCTCCGAACTGCCCAACCTCTGCAGAAAAGCGGCCCTTCTCCGGCTTATCGCTCTGTTTGTATCTGCCGCTCAAAAGTCCCCCGGCAAGCGGATTAAACGGGATCACTGCGATGCCTTCTTCCTGCGCCAGCGGCAGCAGCTCGCGTTCGATCTCCCGAAACAGCAAGTTATAGCGTGGCTGCACGGAGACGAAGCGTGCGAGCCCCAGCGCGTCCTGCCTGCCCAGCGCCCGCACCAGTCGGTAAGCCAGAAAGTTCGATACGCCGATCGAACGCGCCTTGCCCGCTCGAACCATCGCATCCATCGCTTCAACCATTTCGTCGAACGGCATGGCCGGGTTGTCCATGTGCAGCTGGTAGAGATCAACGTAGTCTGTATTCAATCGACGAAGCGAAGCGTCGATGGCATCCAGAAAATGCTTGCCAGAGGGGCGCTGATCCGCAGCCGCGGGACCAATGCGTCCTCCTCCTTTTGTACCGAGAATAAATCGGCTCCGCTTGTCTTTGAGCCAGCGCCCGGTAATGACCTCCGAACTGCCGACTGACGAGTTGTCCGCCCCCGCTGGATAGATATCGGCGGTGTCAATGAAGTTCACGCCCGCCTCGGCCGCGTGATCAAGGATGCGATGAGATTCGCGTTCGTCGGTTTGCTTCCCAAATGTTCCCGTGCCAATACAGATGCGAGAGACCATGAATCCCGTGTTCCCAAATTTCTTCAAATCCATCCTGGCTCCTTGAGTGAGCGTTGAGGCTGCGCGTAGACTGCGACCGCGCACGCATACTGCAAACAAACGACGATGCCGGCAGCGCCGCCGCCAGCCAACATCGTCGTCTCATCTAGGCAATCCGCGTCTGCGCGAGTTGCGCCAAGCCAAGCCCCTCCAGGAGCTGGGTCTGGACAGACGCAGCCTGCGCATTGAGGACATCGGCGCCGAAGGACTCACCGACGACCGTGCGCGCAGGACGTGCACCTTTGGGCTGCTCGACGATACCGCGGATCGCCTTCGCTACATCATGCGGGTTCGGCGCATTCTTGCCCTCAAAGGAGGATGCAATCGTCTGCGCGATCTTCTGCGGGATCGCTCCGAGATCTCCATAAGCGTCAACGCGCGCCGTGTCGTCGGGAACTTGTGCGCTTGCGAAGATGCTCGTCGGGTAGCTGCTCGGCTGGACTAAAACCACGTCGATGCCCAACTGAGATAGCTCATAACGGTAGGTCTCAGTGATTGCCTCAAGCGCAAACTTCGACGCTCCGTAGAGGCCAAAGAAGGGAACCGTGACCCGGCCGAGAACCGAACCGATATTTACGATGAGCCCTTCGTGCTGGCTCCTGAAAAACGGCAGCACTGCGCGCAGCACGCGTTGTACTCCGAACACGTTGACGTCGAAGAGCTCGCGGAGTTGACTCGTCGTGAAAGCTTCGGAAACGTTCAACGATCCAATGCCGGCATTGTTGATGACAACATCGATTCGCCCTGTCTGAGCGAATACAGACTTGACGCCGCGTTCCACCGAAGCGTCGTCGGTTACGTCGAGTTCCACAACGTCGATGTCTTGAGCGCGCAGAGCCTCGGCGTGTGCCTTATTGCGGCCTGCGACATCGCGCATGGATGCGAAGACACGGTGGCCGGCTTGTGCAAGCGTCTTCGCTGTATCGCGGCCAAAGCCGCTGCTGGCCCCGGTGATAAGAATGATCTTAGACATAACGAATTCCTTTCCTTGAGCAACAAAGAGGAGGGCTATGCAGATCCTGGTTCAAAATCCGGAGCCCTCCGCCTATTTAGAGGTCGGTCAACATCTTATGGAGGTTGGATGACATCTAAATTGAAATGGAATCGCTTTTTTTTCTACGATCGAATAGGTCGCCGCCGAGAACGGCGCCGACGGAAGGGCTGGTACGGAAGATATGAGGAAATCAAAGCAGGAGACTGCCCAAACCCGGCAGCGCATCGTTGAAGCCGCATCCGAGGAATTTCGTCGGAGCGGTATTGACGGAACGGGCTTGAACGATCTTATGGCCGCTGCGGGACTGACGCACGGCGGCTTTTATAAGCACTTTGATTCGAAAGAACAGGTGGTCGAGGAATCGCTTGCATTCGCTGTCGAGTCAATGCTCGAAGCCTGGACGCGGAAATTGTCGTCAGCGCCCCTCGATCGCGGGCTCGATGCTGCGATTGCGGAGTATCTTTCCGTGCCTCACCGGGATGATCCCGCCGGAGGCTGCCCGTTCGCTGCGCTGGGCAGCGAGGTAGCGCGGGGCTCAGATGCGGCGCGCGAGGCCATGACGCGAGGTTTTCTCGACATGGTGAAAGCCATGGCTGGTCAACTGGAGGACCTGCCGCCGGCCGCAGCCAGAAAAGAGGCTGTATGGAAGCTGTCCGCGATGATTGGCGCCTTGACGATGGCGCGCGTGGTCACTGACCCCGAGCTT
Organism: Occallatibacter sp.; assembly: GCA_035486155.1. Taxonomy (GTDB): domain Bacteria; phylum Acidobacteriota; class Terriglobia; order Terriglobales; family Acidobacteriaceae; genus Telmatobacter. The sequence goes on from DATHNJ010000228.1 coordinate 12,757, forward strand.
TCCGCGACCATACTTCGCGAAGCCCGCAAGCGTCTCATTGGATCGTCATGAAAACTTGTAGAAAAGTATTCCTTCAGTTTGTCTAAGAGCAGTTAATAACAATAGCCAGCTAACATCTGGTAATTACTTTGTAAATAAATAGCGACGAGACTTTGCTTTAAGTGACAGCGCACTTATCATTAATAAGTATCGAACCGGCTATCTTTAACTTTTAATCATTCAAATCTGCGAGTATGCTTCGTGTACTTCCGCAACACCCCAGTTGGCGGCGCCCAATATTCCACATATTTGAGGAGGAATGATGGCGGTCACACGCGCATTCGGCGACCCACAGCGCACACCAGACGATTTCAATAAGTTCACCACCGAAGAGATGGCCGGTGAGCCCGGCAAGAACACTCCCGCCGAGGGAGCGCTCGGCCCAGTTCCAACCGCACGTAACACGCAGCCCATGGACCTCGCCGATGTTCTCGGCGCCGGCGCGGTTCAAAAGATCCAGAACTCCGGCAAGATAGTGCTGCACATACTCGGCGATAGCGGCGGCGTCGCATCGCCTGGACCTCAATTCGCGGTCGCCGACGCCCTGGCCGACGATCAGCAGAATGGAGTCTCATTCCTCTACCACCTCGGAGACGTAGTCTATTTCTTCGGAGAAGACCGTTACTACTTCGAGCAGTTTTACGATCCTTACCGCGAGTACAACGCTCCCATCTTTGCCATTCCCGGCAACCATGACGGCGCCATGTACGCGAACGAGACCTCCACGCCTCTGCAGGGATTTTTGGAGAACTTCTGCTCCGCGGCGCCTACCGATACGCCGGATAACCAGGGCTGCGTCCGCACCACAATGGATCAGCCCGGCGTTTACTTTACGCTTAACGCCCCGTTCATCAAGTTCATCGGCTTGTACTCGAACGTCAGCGAAGGCGGCACCAGCGGAGTGATCGCTTCTACGAAGGTGGCGGCCGTTGGTACGAAGCAGTTGGATTTCCTCAAGGCCGCACTGACGCAGGCAAAGGCCGAGCGCGCCGCCGGCACATATCGTGCGCTCGCGCTGGCCACACATCACCCGCCGTTCACAGGCTCTCCGTTTCATGTGCCGAGCCCGGATATGTTGAAGATGATCGACCAGGTGTGCGAGGAGGTGGGCATCTACCCCGACATTCACCTGAGCGGGCATTCGCACCTCTACGAGCGCTTTACACGCACCGTCAACAAACGGCAAATTCCCTATATCGTTGCCGGAATGGGCGGATACCCCAATCTGGCCGGACTGAAGAAGGGCAAGCCGGCGCCGACTCCAACAGTTGGGCAGTCAGGGAAAGACGCAAGCGGCAATCCGCTCAAGTTGGAAACCTTCAACAACAAGACCTTCGGCTTTCTGCGCGTGACGGTTTCGGCGTCGGAGTTGGATGCGGTCATCATCGGCGTGGACCCCGACACCGAGAAAACCGCTCCGATCGACGGATTCAGTGTGAATCTGAAGACCGGCGTTGTAACGGATACGCAGAATATCCCCGCTAACAGCAGCCTCGCCCAGGCATCCTCAATCGTCGCGAAGAAAAAGAAGTCGTCCGCCAAAAACGCGGGATCGAAAGCAGCAAGTAAGAGCGTGAAAAGCAAGGCTGCGAAAAAAGCGCCGGCAGCAAAGGCTGCGAACAAAGCCAGCGCGAAAAAGAAATCCGCTCCAAAGGGCCGCTAAACATAACGGTCCAGGACTTA
>DATHNJ010000229.1:0-12663 GCA_035486155.1 Occallatibacter sp.
ACATGGTGATCGATGTTGACGATGGGGAAGGGATCGAGGCCACGCAGGCGCGTGCGCTCAAACGAGTCGCACTCCAGAAGGATCGCCGCGTCGTAGGGGCCGTGCACGCGCAGCGCTGTGCGCATGCCGCCTGCGCCCGGCAGACGGCGGTAAACGGCGGGTATGCGGTCGGCGGTGACCAGGTCGGCGCGCTTGCCCAGCGATTCCAGGAACATGCCCATCGCCAGGACGCTGCCGACTGCGTCGCCGTCTGGGCGGGAGTGGGAGCACACGAGAAAACGCTCGCCATCGCGAATGACCTGCAGGATATCTTCGATGGGATTGGCGGAAGTGGGCATGGCCGTATCGGGCGTGGCTGGAGCGACGATGGCGATGGGTCGGGAATCGTCCATCGGCCGCTTACTCCACCGGCACTTTCTGGCGTTTGCGCGAACGATCCATGAGCTCTTGGATGCGAGCCTGGAAGCGGCCGGAGCGGTCGGCGATAAAGCTGAGCTCAGGAACGTGGCGGACGCCCATGCGCTCCTTCAATTCAAAGCGAATGTAGCCCTTGGCGGATTCGAGGCCGGCGACAGTGTCCTCTTCGGCCTTCTGGATATCGGGCACGGCGCTATCGACAGCCACATAGACGCGGGCCGATTTGCCGCCCGGATTGAGGACCACTTCGCTGACGTAACAGAAGGCGATGCGCGGATCGGTCAGCTCGCCTTCGATCATGGCGCCGATCTCCTCCCGCAAGGTTTCGGCCACGCGATCCTGATGATGTTTACGCGCTCTGTGCTCTGGCATGATGTACTCCCGTCCTCAGGTAAACCACTCAGGATAACAGAGGTTCAATCCGTAGGACGACCGCGGGTACTGGACGGAGTAAGGTCAGAAATAGTCAGAGAAATCTATAATCTACAGATACGCAATAGGTTGTACGAGATGTCTTCGGCTCACAGTGGCGCGAGTCGCGGCGCATCTGCTCCGGCGTCTGGTGCTGCAGGTCGAGGGCGCGTTGCCGGACGTCGGCTAAGATCCGGCGAGTTGTTCTCAGGTCTTCCAGGTCCAAGGCTTTTTCAATATCTCTTAACTTCTCCAGTAGAAAAATCGTGTTCATCGGGTCACCCCATGACCTCAAGGGTTCCATAGACGTTGTGACTGCGATGTGATGGGGCTCACATCTGTCCGCAGATGAGACACTCGAGAACCCCGGTCAGGTTTCGAGGTACTCCCAGAAGGAGTCGGCGAGTTCGGCGCCGAGCTCGTTGGCCATGCGGCGCGCGGCGCGTTCGACCTCTTCGATCAGCCCATGCAAGTAGCTTCGCGAGTGCGAGATGGCGACGATGCCGAGGCTCGCCGACTGCCAGGTGACGGCCTCATCCATTTCCGCGATGGAGATATTGAAGCCCTGGCGGAGCTGGTCTTTCATGGAGCGGACGACCTGGCGCCGGTCCTTGAGGGACTGGGCGTGCTCGATACGGATCTCGAGTGTGAGTTGGGCTACGGGCATTCAGTGAAGGTTTTCGGGCCTAAGCGCCGGTCGAAGACATTCTAAGGCGAAGATCGAAACGACGAATGTGTTTGTTTCTCTATAACAGCGCGAACGCGACGACTGTCTCGTTTTGGTCGCCGATTTCGGCGACGAGTTCGGCTTCGAGGGCGTGCGGGACGGGCATCTCGCAGGCGGCGATTTCGGCGTCGGTTGCACCTACGAAGCAAAGTTCGCAGCAGGCGAGGGGATCGTCTTCGGATGGTCGTGTGGGCGGACCGAAGACGCGGCAGGTCATGGGCCGCCAGGCGTAGACGTCGCAGAGGCCCGTGATCGGGTTGAGCGCCGGACAGGGCGCGTCGTTGGCGAATTCGTCGAACCGGGCTTGATCTTCCTCGGAGACGCCGAGCACGCCTGTTGTTCGATCGCCGGGAAAATCGCGGCCAAATTCATCGAGCCAGGCCCGGGCGCGTTTCTGGATCGCCTCAGCAGCTTCAGGGTCTGCTGTATGGAATGCTTTCATGCCGGTTTGGAGGCGCGCGGCGTCGAGGGGATTGATGGCGAATGCGCCGTGGCAACATTGCGTGCACCCCGGTTTGCAGGCGAGCCATGGGCCGGCGCGCGCGGCGGCTTCGGCGAGCGCCGCATCCATAATTTGGACTAATTTGGCATCGCGCACGGAGAGGGACATGGGCAAAGGATACGCCGCGCCTTTTTGTGCAGCCAAAATGGGCTTTTCGATCCTCGCATCGTTTTCACCCGAAGGCCACGCGAAGCCTTTGCCTGGACGGCCAGTCCACGTGCTATAAGGACTTCGAGGTCGCGATGCTGTATCTGGAGCGAACGCCCGCGCAGCCGCTCGCCGAATTCGTTCGGATGCTCTGGTATGCGCGTGGGACAGACGTTGCGCACAGCCGCGAGCGCGTTCTGCCGACCGGTCGCGTGCAGGTCATCCTGAATCTGGCGCGGGATTTCCTGCTCGATTGCCCCGAGGGCGGCCCGGATCGCCGCATGCCGCCGGGGCTGGTGATCGGGGCGCGATCGACGTATGAGATTGTCGATACGTCGGATATGGCCGACCTAATCGGCATTGTGTTTGAGCCGGGCGGATTCGGGATATTCGCGGGCGATGCAGTCGATCTGTTCAGCAACTGCTCCGTCGATCTGGAGGCCGTGTGGGGCGGGTCCGCATGCAGCCTGCGCGACCGGCTGCGTGAGCTTATGACGCCGGAGTTGCGACTGCGCTGCCTGGAGGATTTTCTTCGCACCTGGATCGCGCCGCGACTGACGCGGCATGGTCCGTGGCAGGCTCCGCAGGTAGCTTTTGCGCTGCAGGCGTTCGAGAGTGGCGCAGATGCGGCGACGGTGCGCGATGTGGCGCGGCAGATCGGCTGGAGCGAACGGAGACTCTCGCAGGTCTTTCGCGAGTCGGTTGGATTTTCGCCCGTAGTGTGGCGGCGACTGCAGCGCTTTCAACGCGCGGTGCAGCAGTTGCATGCAGGCGCCGATGTGCCCTGGGTGGAGCTGGCGCTGGATTGCGGCTTCTACGACCAGTCGCACTTCGCCAACGAGTTCAAGGCGTTCTCGGGCGTCGACGCTACGACCTATTCCGCAGGGCGGACGCTGTGGGCGAATCACATCGCCGTGAAATAAGGCGCGACTTCCGATTCTTCCAAGAGGACGTTGGGGTGAAGCTGGCATCCTGATGCGGTAGCTTGAACAGACCGAGGAGGTCGCTTATGTCATCTGTCGTAAATTCTCCATCCACCATCATGCCCGCGTTGCGTTATCGCGATGCCGTCGCCGCCATTGAATGGCTGTGCAATGTTTTAGGGTTCGCGAAACACGCCGTCTATCCCGGACCGAATAACACGATTGGGCACGCCGAACTGACTCTTGGCGGCGGCATGATCATGCTGGGATCGGCGAAAGACGATATGTATGGACGCCGCTTTACGACGCCTGCTGAGATAGGCGACCGGGAGACGCGCAGCGCGTACATCATTGTTCCGGATACGGATGCGGTCTATGCGCGGGCAAAGGCTGCGGGCGCCACGATCGTGCGCGAGATTCAGGACACCGACTACGGCAGCCGCGAGTTTACGGTCAATGATCCCGACGGACACTCCTGGAGCGTGGGGACGTACGATCCGTGGAAGGCGCAAGGGTGACCGGAATTGTTGCGCTAGACTCCTTGCGTGGTTTTTCGGGAGGTTTTTCTTGCGCTCTACGCAAAGAGTATTCAGCCTGCTTCTCGCGTTTCTGTTGTTCGGCGTGCTTACTGTTCATGGGCAGCAGGCGCGCCTTCTCGTTGCGCAGAAGGGCGATCAGAGTTTGGCGATCGTCGATCCTGCTGCGGGTAAAGTACTTGGTTCAGTGGCTGAAGGCGGCGTGACTGGACATGAGGTTGTGGCGTCGCCGGATGGGCGCACGGCGTATGTGCCCATCTATGGCAACTCGGGCGTAGGCAAGCCGGGAACCGACGGCACGAAGATTGTGGCGATCGATATTGCGTCGCAGAAGGTTGTCGGCGAAGTCGATTTCGATCATGGCGTGCGGCCGCACTGTCCGCTGATCGGGCCTAAGGACGGGCTGCTCTACGTGACGACGGAGCTCGACAAGTCGATCACGATAATTGACCCGAAGACGCTGAAGATCGTTGGCTCCATTCCGACTGATCAGCCGCAGAGCCACATGCTTGTGCTTTCGCATGACGGGAAGCACGGCTACACGGCGAATGTCGGTCCGGGCACGGTGTCTGTGCTGGACATTGCGGGGCGCAAGACGCTGAAGGTGATTCCAATTTCAGGCGACACGCAGCGGATTTCCATTTCGAAGGACGATCGGTGGGTGTTTACGGCCGATCAGACGAAGCCGCAGATCGCCGTGGTTGATACAAAGAGCGATACGGTGGCGAAGTGGATCCCGATCAAGAGCGCGGGGTATGGCGCGGCGCCTACGCCTGATGGCCACTGGTTGTTGATGGCGATGCCGGCGGTGAACGAGGTGGCGGTCGTCGATTTGACGATGATGACGGCAGCCAAGTCCGTGCCGGTGTGCGCGAACCCGCAGGAGGTTTTAGTGCGGCCCGATGGCAAGGCGGCGTATGTGTCGTGCATGAGCGGCGATCGGGTGGCGGAGATCGATCTGGAGAGCTGGAAGGTGACGCGGTCGATTGCTACGGGCAAGGCGACCGATGGGCTGGCGTGGGCTGCGGGGCAATAGCCTGACTAGAGCGCAAACAGCGAAGCAGGCGACTGCGCGTGCCGAGAAAGCGCTTTAGGCGCCTTCCCATAAAGCCTGCTCGCCTGCAGCTCCGGCTATGTCTGCGCCCTCAGAGAGCAATAGGCAGCCCATCCAACCGCATTCGTCGCCGTGTTCAACCCTGCATTCAAATGGAACCGTCACATAAGGGCTGGCCCATGAGGAAGTAGCAAACCCTGTCTTAAGAACGAGGCTCCGGCTGCACATGGGGCAATTGAATTCGAAAGCATTCATCATGCATAGGACTGTAGGCCGAATGTGCTGAAGCTGGTGAAAACGAATTGTAAAGAACGTATAAGGATTGGTTGATTTGGTTGAAAAGCGCCTATTGGAGACCAGGCGGGATCCTCGCGGCCTGACTCTTCTGGTGACGAATCGTCGCGACGACGGTTTGCCAGTGACGGACATCGACCACGAATCCGTCACGGAGCATTTCTAAGCTCCGGCGCGCTGCTGAAGCTCTATCTCTACACGCCGTAATGGCTTGTGCTCTATCTTCTGGATTTCATCCGAGACGGCGCATCTGGTCAGCATCTGGCCAGGGGCTTGCTTGTAGGGTCACGAGCCATTTTTCGCCGGAGTTGTTCGCGTCGCGGCCGTATTTTCTTATTTTTCTTGCTGCGACAGCATTGGGAAAATGCCGAAACTCGGCTCAGACGCGAGAAGCGATCGCGTCCGGCGAACCCTTCGGAGGTTTAGCAATGGGACTGTCGTGGCAACAAGGTCCGCTCTCGCCCGGCGCCGTCGGCCGGTTCCTCGTTCCCGAATCGCTGCCGAGCCGGCTGCTGTATGCCGAGCCGGTGCGTCGACGCATGCGCGTGCGTTTCGGTGGAACGTGGATCGCCGATAGCGAGAATGTGCTTGTGCTCTTCGAGCCGGATCGCTATCCGGTGGCCTACTTTCCCGAGGCCGATATTGTGGCAGGCGTCTTACAGGCCGCCGAACACGCCACTCGTCATCGCGACCTGGGGCCGACTGCGTGGTACACGGTGCGCTCAGGTGAAAAGAGCGCTGCGCGAGCGGCGTGGCGGCACACCGATTTGCCGGCTCACGCGAGCCAGTTGCAGGCGAGGGTGGCGTTCGCATGGCCGGCGATGGAGGCCTTCTACGAAGAGGATGAACGGATTCTGGGACACGCCGCCGACAGCTACCACCGCATCGACATCCGCCAATCGTCGCGACGCCTTGTGGTGCGGAGCCATGACCGCGTGGTGGCCGATACGAAGCGGCCGATGGTGCTGTATGAGTCGGGTTTTGCGCCGCGCTGGTACGTTCCGCGCGCCGACATCGATGAGTCCGCGCTGACTTTCGTGAACCATCAGACCTTCTGCCCGTACAAAGGGCTGTGCAGCTACTACGACATCGGCGATGCGCGCTTGGGGGCATGGTCGTATCAGGAGCCATTTTCCGAGGTCGGCCGCATCTCCGGGCTGGTGTCGTTTGAGCCGGACATCGTTTCGGTGGAGCTCGACGGCAAGCAACTGCGACTTGAGCCTGGACAGACGGTGATTCCGCATGGGCCCGATCGCGAGCTCACCGTGGCCGAGGGGCAGGCGCGCGGATAACAGGATTTGACGCGCCGCACAGAACAGAAGCAACAGCGGGGATCTTCCTCGTTACAAGCGCAGAGGAGAGATGACGTGGGAACGCCGATGTTTTCAATCGAAGTGATTGCGCTGCCGGTGAGCGATGTCGATCGGGCGCTGCGGTTCTATGTCGACCAGGTTGGCTTCGCGCTCGATGTAGACTACGCGCCGAACGACGCGTTCCGTGTGGTGCAGATGACTCCGCCGGGCTCCCACTGCTCGATCCAGATCGGCAAGGGACTCACAGACGCGCGCGCCGGTTCGCTTCGCAATGTCTATCTCGTCGTCACAGACCTTGAGGCCGCGCGGCAGCGGCTGCTGGAAGGCGGGGTCGAGGTCAGCGAGATCCGGCATAAGACGCCCGTTGGGGCGTGGGATGGCGGTTTAGCGCCCGGGCTCGACTCGGATCGGAGAGACTACGCCAGCTTCGCGTATTTCTCCGATCCGGATGGCAACGGCTGGGTGCTGCAGGAACGCGGCTACGGCAAAACGTGACGCGCGCGGAGTCTCGATGGCGCGACTTTTAGTTGCTTGCCGTATCGACGAGCTCATCGAGAAGCGGATGGTCGAGGCCTGAGAGCGTGGCGTTGGGTTTGCCTTTCAGGTCGAAGACCACGATTTCATTTTCGCCTTGCTTGAGCCAGACGCCGGGGACGTACAGCGTTTCTTGCGGGCCGATGTTCCAGTAGCGGCCGATGGCGTGGCCGTTGATCCAGATGGCGCCTTTGCCGAGCGAGCGGACATCGAGAAATGTGTCGCCGGGGTTGGTAATTTGAAAACGGCTGCGAAAGAAGCAGGGACCGGTGCATGAATCGGCGGTGAAAGACATCTGATTCGGGGCAACGGTTGGCGCGGTCATAGGAAGTGAGTAGATGGACCAGCCTTCGAGCGGCTTGCCCTGCCAGAAAACTTGTTTGGTGACGCCTTCGCGCTCGCCGCGCAATGTGACGGAGAAGTTGACGCGGCCGGAGTTTTCGACGAGGATGTCGAGCCGCTGGCCGGCGCGGGCTACGTGAAGCGGCATGGACATCTTGTTGAGGCGGCGATCGAGTGTTCCGATGAGAGCGCCGTCGAGATAAATCTGTGCGTAGCTGTGGAGCTGGTCCAGCGCGAGGTCGCCGTCGCCGGCTGACTGCAATGTTGTGCGATAGAGGATGTAGCCGTAGTTCTGGCCGATGTCTTCCATGCTCAACGGCTGCGCGGAGTGAATGGGCTCGGGCAGAGCCTTCCAGAGAGACTGCGCGGCGTCGAATTTGATCTCGGGAATGGTGATGGGGTTGGGCGTGGGCGGAATGGGCGGAGGCGTGACGCCGGTGGCTTTGGCGATGATGTCGCGGAAGGCCATGTACTTCGGCGTGGGGCGGCCGCTCTCGTCGAGCGCGGCCTGGTAGTCGTAGCTGGTGACGTCGGGATGGTAGCCGCCGTTTTCCCAGTTGGCGCCGCTCATGAAGCCGAAGCTGGTGCCGCCGTGAAACATGTAGACGCTGACGGAGTAGCCCTGATTGACGATCCAGCGGAACTCGTCGATTTGGGTTTGCGCGTCGCGCGCGGCGTGCTTTTCGCCCCAGTGATCGAACCAGCCATCCCAGTATTCGCCGGACATGTGCGGCTGGTCGGGGCGCATCTTGAGCAGTTGCGCGAAGAAATTCTTGGCGTCGCCTGTGCCGAAGTTGACTGCGGCAGGCAGGTCGGGGAATGAGCCGTGGGGCATCTCGGGAGCGCCGTCGGCGGTGTAGAGTTGCGCGCCGGTGAAGCCGCTGTCGACGATGATGTTGCGAATGTCGTTGAGGTAGGTGCGATCGCTGCCGAAGCTGCCGTACTCGTTTTCGATCTGCACCATGATGATGGGGCCGCCACGATCGATTTGCAGCGGGGCGAGCTCCTGGCCTAGGCGATGCATCCAGCGCGAGGCTGCGGCGAGGAATTTGGGGTCCGTGCTGCGGACGACCATCGAGTGGTCTTTGAGGAGCCAGGCGGGGAAGCCGCCGAGGTCCCACTCGGCGCAACTGTACGGGCCGGGACGCAGGATGACGTAGAGGCCTTCCTGCTGGGCTTCGCGAATGAACTCGGCGACGTCGTTGTTGCCGGAGAAATCGTAGACGCCGGGCTGGGGCTCATGGACATTCCAGAAGACGTAGGTGGTGATTGCGTTCAAGCCCATGGCCTTGGCTTTCCGCAGCCGGTCGCGCCAGTACTCGCGCGGGACGCGGGCGTAGTGCATCTCGCCGGAGAGCACGCGGAACGGCTTGCCATCGAGGACGAAGTGGTCGCCTTCGACGTGAAAGCTGTGGCCTGTGGCGGGCGCAGCTTGGGCGGAGCTGATCGACACGGCGACGAACAACAAGAGCAGGGCGGATTTTAGGAACGCGGGCGGTCTCATGGAATCGATTCCATTGGACTATAAAACATTTTGTAAGATATGCGGGGGCCGGCGGGCTCAGCTTTGAGGCCCGCCCCGCAGGGGTCTTATTTTCTTTGTTCCGATACCGCCGCGCCGGACCACTGATCCATGACCTCGGCTCCCTGTTCCGCCATCGGCGTCAACAGCGGCCAGCCTTTGCGCAGCACAAACTCCAGCCACGCGCCGGCAATCTGCGACGTCACCACCGCCGCTACAACCAGCGTCGTGTAGAACTGCGAGCTGATGATCCCCGCATCGAAGGCCACGCTGGCCAGCACAATGCCAGGACCGCCGCGGGCGTTCGTCGTGATAGCCAGATTGATCAGGTCCAGTCCGCGAAATCCGGCAAATCGTCCCGCCAGCCCCACGGACAGCACTTTGATCGCGCAGGTGCCCAGAAGAAAGAGGAGCATCATCTCCCACGACACGCCACGCGCCAGGTCGAGCTTCAATCCGACGATCGCGAAGTACACCGGCACAAATACCGCGAAGGCTACTTTGCCGATCGCATCCAGCGCATCCGTAAACAGGCCGCGTTTCTTGTGTACCACCGCGAAGCCGGCAAGAAACGCCGCAAACACCAGGCTCACATCGAGCGCGCCCGCCGCGACACAGTAGGCCAGCAGCACCGCCATCGCGTAAGCAACCGGCGAGTTCTGCGCCACCACGTTGAACTTCGCTTTGTTGATCCGCTTCACCACGCGCGGCACGACGGTGAGGCCCAGAATGAAGAACCCCACCGTTGCCGCCAGATGCCACGACAGCTTGCGCGAATCGAGCGCTCCCTTACCTGCCGCGGCCGTCGCAATCGCCAGGGCCAGCCACAGCACAATGTCTTCAAGCACCGCCACACCCAGCACCAGGCGCGCAAAGCGTGTGTGCAGAATCTTCAGATCGCGGAAGATCTTCGACACCACCGGCACCGACGTGACCGCGACGCCAACGGCCAACACAATCATCATCGAAACGCGATTTCCATTCGGCCCCATCATCGATGGACGAATGAAGCGCGACCCGAACGTAAGCCCCAGCAAAAACGGCAGTCCCGTGCCGACGATCGTCAGCCAGCCGACCTCGCGCCGCTCCTCGCGCGTAAAGAGCTGCTGCGTCTCGGCGCCGGCCAGAAACATCAGCAGAAGCAGGCCAAGCCAGTAGACAAAGTCCAGCACGTTGCCCTGATGGGTCGCCGTTGTAATCAACTGCGAAACCGCGGGAATGCGTCCCAGCAGCGCCGGCCCCAGAACGACGCCCGCAAGAATCTCGCCAATCACGCGCGGCTGCCGCATGCGCACAAATAACGCGCCGAGCAGTTGCGCCAATCCAACCAGAAGTAAAAGAACGAGCAAAATAGAAGTCAAAGCGGAGTTCGACACAGAGGAGTAGCTCCTCTTAGATAAGATGCGCGCCGCCTTAATTTATGCCGGCTCAGGCCGAGAAACATTACGGCCGGGGCGCTTAGCGCGCCAGCGTCTGCTCCGCCGCGCCCAGCACGCGCCCGGTCTTGTGATCGACGACGAACGCCACCAGCCGCACCGGCCCGCCCGATACATTTCCGCTGGCGAGCTTTAGAACGCGGCCGTCCATCGAATCAGGGCCCAATTCTTTCATCACGCGCACCACTGCCACATGATGCAGCGTGCGTCCGGCGTTCTCCCCGCGCGCCACCTCGGAGTGCGTCGCATCCGCCGCCAGCGCCACGACAAGCCGCGCATTCGAATTCGCGGCCGCGTGCACGGAAAATTCCGCCGCGCCGTTCTCCCAGCGCGCATTTTCGATCGTGAGCTCCTGCTTGGGTCGCGCAACTGCGGCCTGCATCGCTGTTTCCAGCGCCGCCGCATTGTTGCCTACAAATTGAGCCGCGCCGTCGACTACCATCTGCGGCGTGTATACATCCTGCAAGTTAAAGCGAAATCCATACGTCTTCTGCCGGTCCGTCATCTCTTCGAGCGAGAACGGGTCGCGCCATCCCTGATGATCCCAGTAGGTGACATGCTCGCTCAGCACGATTGCATGCGCGCCCGCGATTGGCTGCGCCTTGTCGAGCTGTTCGAGGAGCTGGTCCGCGGGCGGACAATCCGAGCATCCCTCCGACGTGAACAGCTCCACCAGCACGGGTTTAGGCTGCTCCAAATTTTGGCCGAAAGCCGGCGACGCAAGCGCGGAACTCACAATTGCGCACGTCAACGTAAGCCGTGCGATGCTCCGGGATGAAAGAGATGAGAGATACATACATCCTTCAGAGTGCAAATTCTAGCCGGAAGTTACACGTTCTACCACTGCGCAGCGCTGAAGCGATTCCTGAGCGCGTTCACCCGGCTTCTTTGCGCTGCAATTCGGGGGATCGGTTTTCGCCGGTTATGCTGATCGCATGACCGGCTCTCGCTTTCTATGGATGGCATTCTCTGTCGCCCTCGCGATTCAACCGTCCCTCATGCGAGCGCAGTCTGCGCCGACGCTGAACCTTGAACTCACGCCGGCGCTGGTCGTCGCCGGCTCACCTGAACTCATCCGCATCGCCGCGCCGGCCGCCTTATCCATCGATGGCGAATGGCTCGGCCGCAAGATTCAGTTCTTTCCCACGCACGATCATCGCGTGTGGCTTGCTCTCGCCGGAGTCGATGTCGAGGGCGCTGTGGGCCCGTCTTCGCTCCTGGTGCATATCCACCTGACCAACGGCGCCACGCGCGATCTAACCCAATCCATCACCATCCATCCCGCGCACTATCGCACCGGCATTCTCACCGTGCAGCCCAGGTTCGTTTCGCCGGGCCCTGACGAGCTCAAACAGATTGAAGCCGACAGCAAGATCAAAGAAAAAATCTTCGCCGTCAGCGCAACTGAGCCTCTATGGTCCGGGGATTTTCGCGCGCCCGTCCATGCGCCGCCTACCGACAGCTTCGGCACGCGCCGCACCTTCAACGGCAAGCTCGCCAGCATTCACAAGGGCATGGACTTTCGCGCGCCCATGGGCACGGTCGTGCGAGCGGCAAACAGCGGCGTAGTGGTCCTCGCGCGACCGCTCTACTACGAGGGCAACTGCGTGGTCATCGACCACGGACTGGGCCTCTACACGGTGTCGATGCACTTCAGCCGCATCGACGTGCACGAAGGACAACGCGTTGCGGCCGGGGACGCTCTAGGTCTCAGTGGCGCGACAGGCCGCGTCACAGGCCCGCATCTGCACTGGGCCGTCCGCTGGCAAGGCGCATATCTTGACCCCGCAAAGTTGCTCCGCCTCAAGCTTCCCGCGTTGCCCTAATCTTTTATCTGACAGCGCAGAATCATTCCCCATTCAGTTCCGTTGCGCAGCCGTGCTCAGGCGCGGATCGTGAACCTGCAACCAACTAATCACGCGACGCTCGTACTCGTCGGGGTCGGCGGTGGAGGCTTCACAATGCCCGGCGTTGGCCGGCGCCCACAAAGTGACATTTGGATTGGCGCCATGATTCAGCGCCAGAATGATCTGCGAGTGGCGCGGGGGCAGATTGTCGTCCTTCAATCCATGAATGAGAAACACAGGCGTGCGGCTTTCGCCCACCGATTCCGCGGGCGCGGCTTGATCCAGCCGAACCCCGTATCTCAGACGAAGGTAAACGATCCCGCTCTCGACCGCCGGACGCAAGAGAGTGCGACCAGCCCACGGTCCCGTTCCCAATTGTTGGCCCATGCGGTCGTATGCCGCTTCGCGGAGCGTCGCAAAGGGCGACTCCGCGATCACCGCGCAAAATCTTCGTTCTACGCTCAGCGATTCCAACAACTGCGCCGCCCCCATTGAGTCGCCGATCGCGTCGATGCAACGGATCCCCTGCAAGCGATCAATCCAATCGAACCAGTCACGAATGTCGTTTCTCTCCAAAACCCCGTACGTTGCAAGCGTCCCGCCGCTGAGGCCGTGGGCGCGCGCATCGGGCAACAGAACGGCATCGCCATGGCGCAAG
>DATHNJ010000230.1:0-3957 GCA_035486155.1 Occallatibacter sp.
TGCAGAGCGAGAAATCGCCTCGCAAAGACCAAAATCAACCACCAACGGCCCTCCCATCGCGCTAAAAAAAACGCCTTCGAGGATTAAAACGCCCGGCAGCCCGGCTTTTTTCAGCAAGCTGTTCAGCCGTGCCGTCAGAGACGCCTAGAATCCGGGGCTTTAGCCACTGAGGGAAGCTCCCTCGCTCGTCGAGCAACATTTACGCAACCAGTTCTAGTGTCCTGTTTCTAAAGTTCGCATCAGAATTGATCTGTCATCCTGAGCGGCCAAAAATGAGGCTGTCATTCTGAGCGAGAGAAGCCAGGCGAAGAACCCGCAGTTGGCACCTTCGATTTCTGCAACGAACTTTCGATTCAACACACGAGGCGCTGTTAGCAGGTCGAAAGACAATCACGGCAGGGAAGTAGCGGGCTGCGGCTACTGGGTGGTGATTTCGCCAAGCAACACTTTGGCCTTGACGGCGAGGGTGTGAGCTCCATCCACATCGCTCGAGGCGAGCGCGGCCTTGGCTTGCTTGATGAACTCCCGGATTTGCGCGGCTGTCTTCTGCTCCTGGTCACTCAGCGTGCGGGTAATCTCGCTGAGGCCGCGTTCGGTTGAGGCAATCGACGATTCGGTCTGCTTCTGCAGATCGGCCGGGTCTCCAGGCGAAAGCTGGCCAATTGCGCTCACCTCGGGGGTCGCGGTCGAGGCTTGCTCCGGATCTTTGGTCGTCGTCGGCTTTTTATGGTGGACCTTGGGCTTCGGGGTTTGCTCAGGCGGCTGCGTCTGTGCGGTATTTTGTGGAGCGGTCGTCTGGCCGGGTACTGAAACCACCGGTGGCGGCAGTTCGGCAGGCGGAGGCGCAGGATTCGCCGGAGGCGTATCCACGATAGGCGGAGCAAGAGGCTGGCTAGCGATTTGATGGGACTTGTGCTCACACGCCGTGAGTATCAATGGCAGCACCAACGCAACGCCCCTGAGATGCGTTTTCATCCAACGAACCCTTCCATACTTTCCATGCTCGCCGGCTGCAGATGCCGGCGTCCCCATTCCGAAGCGGCGAGTGGAATTCGCAGAAGGAACTCCGTACCTCGGTCCTCTCTTGATTGTACTTCCACGCTGCCATGATGCAATTGCAGAATGCGATATGTCATCGCCAGGCCGATTCCGCTACCTTCGCTCTTGGTCGTGAAGTAGAGATCGAAAATCTTGTCGCGGATTTCGTCGGGAATGCCGGTTCCCTCGTCGGCAATGCGCAGCACGGCCGTCTTCTTGTGCTCTTCCAGGACTACCCGTAGAGTTCCACCCCCCGGCATGGCCTGTGCCCCATTTTGAATCACGTTCAATGCCGCCTGCTTCAGCAGGTCGGCATCCACATTGGCCACCAGAACATTGGACGGAAAAGACCCCTCAAGCGTTACGTTCCGGGTCGAAAGTTCTTCGGCGGCCAGGGCTAGAACATCGCCGAACACCTGGCGGAGATCTTGTTCTCGCAGTTGGAGTTCCACCGGGCGCGAGAAGTCGACCAGGGTTTGCACCACGCGGTCAAGGCGATGAATTTCGGCATCAATGACCTCAAGATGACGGGCCGCGGGCTCATTTTCGCTGCCCAGCTTGTTTTTGAGTAACTCAAGGTGCACCACGATAGCGTTGATGGGATTCTTGACCTCGTGGCCGACGCCGGATGTGAGCCGTCCGATCGAGGCCATGCGACGCGAAAGCTCCAGCTCAGACTCAATTTCCTGCACCGATTCAAGGTCGTGCAGAGTGACCAATGCACCCAGTCCCTGGCGCGCGTTGTCATCGTGGATGAAGTCGAGAGACGCCTGAATCCGGCGACCCGTTTCGGTTTGGACGTCTTCCTGTACCAGAGTGATTCCGGCGTCGAATGCATCGCGCAAGGTGCGGCCGAGCACGGTGGAGCGCTCGAAGATTTCGCGCGCATGCAGGCCGAGGATCTGCCCTTTGTCAACGTGCAGGAAGCGCCGGGCCGCTTCAGAGACCAGAACGGCTCGACCGTCGGCTGTGAACAACAGAATTCCGTCCTGCAAATTGCTGAGAAACTGATCGAGGTTTTCTTTGAGGGCTGCGAATACCTCCTCGACGTTGCGCATGCGCTGACCGATCCTCTCGATCTTCGTGGAGACTCGCTGGGGAGTGTCCAGCATGGGCACTGTTTCAATTTCGCCTGCTTCTTCGCTGGCCGCGGTCCAGTAGTCGAGCTGCATGCTGATCTCTTCGAGTGGCCTGAGCGCCAGGTTGCTCAGCAGGAAAGCGACGATCAGGGCCGTTCCTAACGCGAAGCCCATCAGCGTCAGCGCCTCGGCAAGCCATGGCGCATACACTGCGTGCAGCAACGTCGTGCGCGCTCCCACGTGCACCGTGGCAAAGGGTTCGCCATTGCGATCGAGCGGAACGACCACATCGAAGACTTCCGGAGGCCCAAAAACTTCCTGCATCAACTGAACGGGATTGGCGTTGAGCAGTTGGCTGTAGTTCTGACGAACGGGAACCGGTTTGTCCTCGTTGGCGGGATTGGTGCTGATCAACGTGCGCGCCTGGCTGTCGCCGATGTTGATGTCGTAGACGGTAAGAGAGTAGCGGTTTACTGAATCCAACACGGCGTTCAAGGCCGCATCGTCGCGAATCGCTTCTGCTTCAAGGTTGCGCAGTTCGGCAGGATTGTTGGGGTTGACCTTTTGGTCCTTCAGGCCGGTTTCGAGCGCGTTTTGAAGCGCAAACCGGACCTGGTTGGCCACCATCTTGTTGGCGTCGTAAGATTGCTTGATCGCCGCATCGAGCAATTGGCTCACGTAAACCAGCGACAATACGCCGGAAATGAGGAATACGAGGCTCGTGATTGCCAGTACGAGTTGGGTCTTCAGTCGCATCGCTGGCGCCTTACGCCGGCTGGTCCTCGCGCGCCTGGCTGTATTCCTTGAGTTTGTTGTGCAGCGTTTTCAGGCTCACGCCCAGGATTTCGGCGGCGCGCGTCTTGTTCTGGCCGGTTGATTCGAGGGTACGCAGGATGAGCAGCCGCTCGGCCTCGCTGACAGTGGTGCCCACCCTCATGGGCAGCACGTTGGCATCGAACACCGGCGCGGCAGGCGCTTGCCCTTTGCCGAAGCTGGGCGGCAGATGCGCTGCGTCAAGCGGAGCGCCGTCAGGGCAGAGAATCACTGCTCTCTCAATGGTATTGCGCAGCTCACGGGCGTTCCCCGGCCATTCATAGGCCATCATCCGGTCCAGAATCGACGGTCCGACACCGGAAACCCGGCGGCCGTGCTTCTGATTCATCTCGCGCACCATGGCTTCTGCCATGGCCGGCAGGTCTTCGATGTGCTGGCGCAGCGGCGGCATGTGGATGTGAAATACGTTGAGGCGGTAATAGAGATCGCTGCGCAGCGCTCCTCGCGCGACAGCCTCGTCGGGATCGCTGTTGGTGGCTGCCAGCACGCGCACATCGACCTCCTGCTCGGTGCGGGCGCCGAGGCGGCGGAGTTTCCGCTCCTCGAGAACGCGCAGCAATTTCGCTTGCGTGCCCACAGGCATGTCGCCGATCTCGTCGAGAAGCAGCGTGCCCCCGGTGGCCAGCTCAAAGCAGCCTGCGCGCCGCTCGACTGCGCCCGTGAAGGAGCCCTTCTCATGGCCGAAGAGCTCGCTCTCGATGAGTTCGCGCGGGATCGCCGCCATGTTGATTGCGATAAACGGCCCCGAGCGGCGTTTGCCGAAATCGTGCAGCGCGCGCGCCACGAGCTCCTTACCGGTGCCGCTCTCGCCGGTGATCAGCACCGACAGATCGGTGCCCATTAGGCGCGCGATCGAGCGGTAGATCTCCTGCATCGCCGGCGAGCGGCCGATCAGCGGTAATTGCTCGTCCTCCACCTCCTCGTCGGCCGGCGCGCTCAGCGGCGCGCTCAGCGCGCGCTCGACAACGCTGATAAGTTCGCGCAGATCGAAGGGCTTGGGCAGATA
>DATHNJ010000231.1:0-6175 GCA_035486155.1 Occallatibacter sp.
TCGCGACCTGGAAGTTATAACGATCAAAGTGATAGCCAACCTGATAGTTGGCCTCAACAAGCATCGGAAGAAACTCATTGCTCGTTTTCCTGCCAACTCGACTGCAATCGCCATCCAGATATTGGTTGATCATCGTCAGAGTCCGGCTGACGAGGTTGCCGTAGCCGTTGGCGAGATCGGCGTTGTAGCGGGTGATGAGGGCGTCGAAGGAGAAGCTGCCGTCCTGGCCGAAGGGAATCTCGCGCAGCAGGAAGTAGCGCATCGCGTCTGCGCCCAATACCTCTTGAACGGTCTCAGCGCGAACGATGTTGCCGCGCGACTTGGACATCTTTCCCTGGTCGAAGAGCAGCCAGCCGTTGGCTTTCACTGAGCGGGGAACCGGGAGGCCCGCAGCCATCAGAAACGCCGGCCAGTAGACGCAGTGAAAACGGCTGATCTCCTTGCCGATCAGATGCAGGTCCGCCGGCCAGAATTTTTGGAACTTTTGGTCGTCGTCCGAGCCATAACCCAGAGCCGTCATGTAGTTGGCCAGCGCGTCGAGCCACACGTAAACCACGTGCTCTTCGTCGCCCGGAACGGGAACGCCCCAGGTGAAGGTGCTTCGGCTGATCGACAAATCCTTGAGTCCTCGGCGGACGAACGAGATGACCTCGCGGCGTGTGGATTCGGGCTGCATGAAGCCGGGATTTTCCTCGTAAAACTCCAGCAACTTGTGTTCAAACGCGGAAAGCTTAAAGAAGTAGTTTTCTTCGCTCACCGTTTCGGTGATGCGGCCGCAGTCGGGGCACGGTTCGCCCGGAAGCACATCGACCCAGGCCTCGTCTGACACGCAATACTGCCCTGTGTAAAAGCCCTTGTAGACGAAACCGCGCTGCTGCATGGTCGTAAAGAGCTTTTGGACGCCGCGGATATGCCGCTCGGATGTTGTGCGGATGAAGTCGTCATAGGTAATGCCCAGCCGGTCCCACAGCCCGCGAAACTCCCTCGCGATGGCGGTTGCGAACTCCTCCGGGCTACGGCCTGCCAGTTTGGCGGAGCGCTCGATCTTCTCCCCATGCTCATCGGTGCCGGTGAGGAACCAGGTTTCGATCCCCAGCGCGCGTTTGCGCCGCGCAATGGCGTCGCACACGATGGTGGAATAGGCGTGGCCGAGGTGCGGACGCGCATTGACGTAATAGATGGGCGTGGTGAGATAGAAGCGGGCTGGACTGGGTTCGTTCATGATCGGTGAGATGAAGCCTTCCATTCTCGCCTCGGCTGCAAGCTACAGGTCAGAAGGCAATCTACTCTTCATCTTACGGTATCCGATCGAACCCGATCGAACCAGGCCGCCCCACTGCGGGTGGTAAAATCACCCTTGAAAATCAAGGATTTTCAAAGGCCCACCCGTGTATCTGGAAATGCAAAAGCGGCTCGGCAATCGCATCCGGGCCGTGCTCAAAGAAAAATACTCTCTTGCGATCGACAACGTTCCGCTGGAAACGCCGCCGGACCTGAAGTTTGGCGAGTTGTCGACGCCCATTGCCTTCGAGTTGGCGCGGAAATTGCGCAAAGCGCCGAAGATCATTGCGCAGGAGATTGTTGCCGCGCTGACGGGCCTGGAGGGATTTGCGGAGTTCGAGGTTGCCGGCGCCGGGTACATCAACGCGCGTCTGGATCGGGCGACAACCGTACACGCGATTGCCAGTCCCAACTGCTGCCTTATCCCTGTCGAGGATCTGCACGTGCGGCGTCACTCCCTTGTCGAGCACACCAGCATCAATCCCAACAAGGCCGCGCATGTGGGGCATCTGCGCAATGCCATTCTTGGCGATACGTTTGTGCGCTTGCTGCGCGCCGCCGGGCAGAAGGTCGATGTGCAGAACTACATCGACAACACCGGCGTGCAGGTAGCCGATGTCGTCGTGGGGTTCCTGCACCTGGAGGGCATGTCGGCAGCAGACGTGAATTCGCTGGTTGAGATGTTGAGCGTCTCGGGTGAGCGGATCGACTACTACTGCTGGGACCTTTACGCGAAGACCTCGTCCTGGTACACGAGCGGCACAGCCGAAGAGAACGAGCAGCGCAAGCGCCTGCGCTATCAAACGCTGCATGAGATTGAACGCGGCGGCAATGAAACGGCTGAGGTAGCCGAGCTGGTTTCGACGTTGGTCCTGCGCCGCCATCTTGAAACCATGCTGCGCCTGGGCATCGAGTACGATTTCCTGCCCCGCGAAAGCGAAATTCTGCACCTCAATTTCTGGGCGCTCGCGTTCGAGCAGTTGAAGCAGAAGGGCGTGCTTTACTTCGAAACGGAAGGCAAGAACAAAGGCTGCTGGGTGATGACGCGGCCGGGCGCTGCAGAGCAATCGGTCAATGACGAAGATGGCTCGAAGAGCACCGACGAAGACGCCAAGGTGATCGTTCGCTCCAACGGAACGGTGACCTACGTCGGCAAAGACATCGCCTATCACCTCTGGAAGTTTGGCCTGCTGGGCCGCGACTTCGGCTATCGGCCGTTCTTCGCTTACGCCGATCGCGAGTGCTGGATCTCGACCGTGAACGGCGTGGAGCCGCACCCGCAATTCGGCGGAGCGCAGGCGATTTATAACGTGATCGACGCGCGCCAAGCCGATCCGCAGGCCAACGTGATTCAGGCGCTGCGCGGTATGGGTTATACCGAGCAGGCCGACCACTATACCCACTTCAGCTACGAGATGGTGGCGCTCACGCCGCGCTGTGCGGTCGAGCTGGGCTACGACGTTTCGGCGGAAGATTTGGCGCGCCCCTACATCGAGGTCAGCGGGCGCAAGGGGTTCGGCGTCAAGGCCGACGACCTGATCGACAAGCTCATCGCCGCCACGCGCGCTGAAGTCGACGCGCGGCAGACCGGGCGCGATGCAGCCGAACGCCAGCACATTGCTGAGCAGATCGCCATTGGCGCGCTGCGCTACTTCATGCTCAAGTTCACGCGCAACTCGGTGATCGCATTCGATTTCAGGGATGCACTCAGCTTCGAAGGCGAGACCGGCCCCTACATCCAATACGCCGTGGTGCGCGCCCGCAACATCTTCCGCAAGGGCGAGACGAGTCCTGAAGCGGAGCTGGCACGGTTCGCTGAGCTAACGCAGATAGGGGCCTACCTTTCCGGCGAAGGGAATGAGGACATCTGGGCGCTGTGGATTCACGCCGCGCGGCGCACGCTGGTGCTTGAGCAGTGCATCTCCACCTCCGAGCCTGCCTTCCTGGCCAAGCACGCCTTCCAGTTGGCGCAGGAATTCAACAACTTTTACCACAAGCATCACATCCTTACAGAAGAGGACCCAGCGCGAAAGACCTTCCTGCTCGCAACGGCCGCCGTGGTGCTGCGCGAACTGGTGACAGTGCTGAGCTGGCTCGGAATCGAAAGCCCGGAAGCCATGTAGCAGGCGCGTCGCCCCTGTAATCTGCGTCACATTGGCCGGTGCCGCGGCAGAGTATATTCTTCCCCGGCCACGATTTATGACAAGCACACTTTCGATGACAAATACGCTTTTGCCCATTTGTGACGTTGCGCAGAAACTCGGCTTGCGGCCCGAGGAGTACGAAACTCTCGGCACCTATGGCGCCAAGCTCAAACTGGGTCTGCTCAGCAACCCCGCGTTTCCCGTGCGTGGCAAGTTCATCCTGGTCACGGCCACTACACCCACCACTTCGGGAGAAGGCAAGACCGTGGTTTCCATCGGCCTGGCCCAGGGTCTGGAGCACATCGGGCGCAAAGCCATCGTCACCTCGCGGGAACCGTCGCTGGGTCCGGTCTTCGGCCTCAAAGGCGGAGCAGCGGGCGGTGGCCTGTCGCAAGTCGAGCCGAGCCAACAGATCAATCTCCACTTTCATGGCGACTTCCACGCCATCACCGCCGCGCACAACCTGCTGGCGGCTATGGTTGATTCGCACCTTTTCTTCGGCAACGCGCTGGACCTCGATCCGGCGCAGATCACCTGGCCCCGCGCCGAGGATATGAACGACCGCGCGCTGCGGCGTGTGATTGTGAGCGCCGGCCAGCAGGACAAGCCGGGCCGTGAGGGCGGCAACCGCGAGACCAGCTTCGTCATCACGGCGGCTTCTGAAATCATGGCCATTCTGGGGCTGGCTTCGAGTCGAGCCGATCTTCGACGGAGACTCGAATCGATCGTGGTGGGCGTTTCGCGCGTCGGCCGCCCCGTGACCGCAGCCGATCTGCACGCTACGGGGGCCATGATGGCGTTGCTCAACGACGCCGTCCTGCCTAACCTCGTCCAGACGACCGAAGGTACGCCGGCCCTGGTGCATACCGGGCCCTTCGCCAATATCGCGCACGGAACCAGCAGTGTGTTATCGCAGCAGATGGGGCTGCGCCTCGCCGATTACGTGGTCAACGAGTGCGGATTTGCCGCCGACCTTGGTGCAGAGAAGTACTTCGACATCGTGATGGGCGCATCGGGCATCCGGCCTGACGTGGCCGTTCTGGTTGCCACCGCACAGAGCCTGCGCGCGCAGGGCGAGGGCAACCTCGAAGCCGGTTTCGCCAACCTCGCGCATCACATCCGTGCGCTGCGTGGGTATGGCGTGCCCATTGTTGTTGCCATCAACCATTTTCCCGGCGATACCGCGGCGGAACTGGAGGCGATTGCTGCCGAATGTGAGCTCGAGGGCGTGACGTGCGCCGTCACGGACGCCTTCAGCAAGGGCGGCGCGGGTTCCGTCGATCTCGCTGAAAAAGTGGTCGCGACCATCGAGGCCAATCCGTCGCCCGATGTTCATGCGATTTATTCGCTTGATGCCTCTCTCGAAGACAAGATTCGCAAGGTCGCCGTGCAGGTCTACGGTGCTGCCGATGTGAGCCTGAACGATGCGGCGCGCGAGAAGCTGGAGCGTTATATCGAGTGGGGTTTTGGGCGTCTGCCGGTCTGCATTGCCAAGACGCAATACTCGCTCACCGACAATCCCAAGGTGATGGGTGCGCCAACCGGCTGGACACTGAAGGTGACGGACGTTTCGTTGTCCGCAGGCGCGGGATTCGTGGTGGCGATTGCGGGCAACATGATGCTGATGCCGGGCCTGCCCAGCGCACCGCGTGCGCTGTCGATTGATGTAGATGAGGACGGGAACATCGTCGGGGTGTGAGGGCGCTTGTGACAAACCTGCGGCATGAAGTTATGCCGGTTGAGATTTGCGGTATCCCACCCTTTTCGCGAAGGCGCGAAAAGGATGGGGCACCCAGCAATCTCGTGAACGGAAGTAGCGGCTAAACGCTAAAAGCTAGCAGCTAGAAGCTGCCTTACTCGTAGCTTCGCACCCACTCCAATATTGACCGTACCGCTACGCCGCTCGGGCCCTTCGCGATGTAGGGCCGCGAGTCTTCAATCCAGGCCATCCCCGCGATGTCGAGGTGAATCCACGGCGTGTCTTCGGCGAAAACTTTGAGGAATTCTGCCGCCGTGATGGCTCCGCCCGCGCGGCCGCCGGTGTTCTTGATGTCGCCGATATCGGACTTGATCATGTCGGCGTACTCGTCGCCCAGCGGAAGCCGCCAGAACTTCTCTCCCGACGTCGCCAATGCGCTCTGAAACTTCGCATATGTCTCATCGTCGTTGGAGAACGCGCCCGCGTTCACCGCTCCCAGTGCGACTACGCAGGCTCCGGTCAGCGTCGCCGCGTCGATCAGGTGCGTCGCGCCCAACTGCCGCGCATAGGCAAGGCCGTCGGCCAGCACCAGCCGCCCCTCGGCGTCGGTGTTGATGATCTCGATGGTTTTTCCGGACATGGCCGTCTGCACGTCTCCGGGCTTCTGCGCCTTGCCGTCGGGCATGTTTTCGGCGGCACATACAATGGCGATGACGCGCACCTTGGGCTTAAGTAGCGCGATGGCGCGCATGGCGCCCAGCATCGCGGCGCCTCCGGCCATGTCATATTTCATCAGCTCCATCTTGTCGGCCGGCTTGATGGAGATGCCGCCTGTGTCAAACGTGATGCCCTTGCCGACCAGCCCAAGCACAGGGCCGTTCGGCACGCCTGCAGGCTCATAGCGCAGCACAATCAGCGCCGGCGGCTCGGCGGACCCTTGCGAGACGCTCCAGAACGCACCCATCTTCAGCTCGTGCAGCTTCTCCGTGGAGTGCACCTCGCACTTGAGGCCCACCTCTCGCGCCATGGCCGCCGCGCGCTTGCCGAACTC
>DATHNJ010000232.1:0-11801 GCA_035486155.1 Occallatibacter sp.
CATCGAGCAGGGAGCGCTTTACCCGGCGCTGTTTCGCCTTGTCCGCCAGGGTTTGCTGAAGGCAAGCTGGGGCACCTCCGACAACAATCGCCGCGCCAAGTTCTACGAGCTCACCACAGCGGGCCGCAAGCGCCTGCGTGAAGAGGCCGACGGCTGGAATCGTCTCGCCTCGGCCATGGCCGCGGCCCTCGCCGCCCGTCCGGAGGAAGTATGAGTCTTCTTTCGTCTTTTCGCTCTCTCGCCGTCCGCCTGTTTCGCAGCTCTGAGATCGCCGAGGATCTCGACGCCGAACTTGCAGCGCATATCGCCCACCGCGCCGACGATCTCGAACGCAACGGCTTGACGCGCGCAGAAGCCGAACGCCGCGCCCGCATCGAGTTCGGCGCACGCGAACGGTATAAGGAACAAAGCCAAGATGCCCTCGGCGGGCATTTCATGCAGACATTCCTTCAAGACGTGCGGTTCGCGCTGCGTGTCCTGCGCAAATCCCCGGGCTTCACCGTCGCCGCGATCGTAACTCTGGCGCTGGCCATCGGCGCCAACGCCGTCGTCTTCGGCCTGGTGAACGCGCTCATCCTGCGCCCGCTTAACGTTCCCCATCCGCAGAGCCTTTACACGCTCGAGCACGGGCCCGACAAAGACGAAAGCATGTCGTATCCCGACTATCTCGACCTGCGCGATCGCAACCGCAGCTTCGACTCGATCGCCCTCTACAACATCATTGCGGTCGGTCTCGATACGGGCAACAATCCCTCCAAGTCGATGGGCTACGAGGTCAGTGGCAATTACTTCGACACGTTGGAGATCCAGCCCTATCTCGGCCGCTTCTTCCACGGCGCCGACGAACATGGGCTCAACAGCGCGCCCTATCTGGTCATCAGCTAC
Organism: Occallatibacter sp.; assembly: GCA_035486155.1. GTDB lineage: Bacteria > Acidobacteriota > Terriglobia > Terriglobales > Acidobacteriaceae > Telmatobacter. The sequence goes on from DATHNJ010000232.1 coordinate 886, forward strand.
CCCTACTGGCACAGCCATTTTCAAGACGATCGCAACATCGTGGGCCGCGTCGTCCAGATCAACAAACACCCCTTCACCATCCTCGGCGTCGCTCCTCAATCGTTCCAGGGAACGCTGCTGTTCTTCTTCCCCGACTTCTGGGCGCCGGCCGTCAATGATGAGCAGTATGCCGACCGCAAGATCCTCGACATTCGCGACGAGCAGGACTTCATCATGGCGGTCGGGCATCTAAAGCCGGGAGTCATGCCGGCGCACGCCATCGCCGACTTGAACCAGGTCGGCACGTGGCTTGAAAAAACCTATCCCAAAACCGATGCCCACATGAGCTTCACGCTCGCGCGCCCAAGTCTCGCCGGCGATTTGCTCGGGCCGGCGGTGCGAGGATTCCTCGCCGGCCTCATGCTCCTCGCCGGTCTGATTCTGCTGGCCGCCTGCGCCAACCTGGGCAGTCTGTTCGCCGCGCGCGCCGCCGACCGCTCCCGCGAAGTCGCCTTGCGCCTTGCCCTGGGATCAACCCGTACGCGCATCCTTCGCGCCGTCTTTACTGAAGCCATCCTGATCTCGCTCGCCGGAGGCGCCGTCGGCCTATTCGGCAGCATCGCGCTCTTGCGCGAACTGAACGTATGGCATCCCATTCCCACGTTTCCCATCACCGTGCCCGTCTACCCTGACGCTCATGTGTACTGGGCCGCCTTGTTGCTCGCCCTTGTAAGCGGCTTTCTCTTTGGCGCTGTTCCCGTGCGCCAGATCCTGCGCGCCAATCCATATGAGGTGGTGAAGGCCGGATCGAGCGGCATCGTCGCGGGCAATACGGGCCGCCGCATCACTCTGCGCGACGTATTGCTCGTTCTGCAGATAGCTATCTGTGCAGTGCTCGTCACCTCGTCGCTGGTTGCGGTTCGCGGGCTGATGCAGTCGATGCACAGCAACTTCGGCTTCGATCCTCGAAACGCCATCCTTGCCGAAGCCGATCTCAACATGGCGGGATACACCGGAGAACGTGTGCCGAATATGCAGCGCCGCATGATCGACAAGCTCAAAGCGATTCCCGGAGTGGAAGCTGTAGGATCGATCAATGCAATTCCCTTGGGAGGGAGCGGGCCAAACGAAGATGTTTATACCGATGCGACGACAGATCTGATCCCAGCGAACGTCGCTGCGCACACCATGGTCTACAAAGTTTCGCCCGACTACTTCCGCGCGGCCGGAACAACATTGCTGCAAGGCCGAGATTTGTCCTGGAATGACAACCAGAACTCTCCCGCCGTGGCCGTGATCAACGAGACCTTCGCGCGAAAGATATTCGGCTCCGTCAGCAACTCACTCGGCAAGTACTACAAACCAGAGATTGGAACCCGCCTGCAAGTGGTTGGAGTTGTGGAAGGCGGTAAGTACTGGCAACTGACTGAAGACCAGAAACCGGCGATGTTCGTTTCTTTGCTGCAATCGTCTTCCAGCGAAACCAATCTGGTGGTGCGCTCCCAACGCGATCCGGAGCAACTGGCCTCAGCCATCCGGCACGGTCTGCGTGAAATGGACGAGGGCCTTCCCGTCGAACTCCACACCTGGCCCGACATATTGTCGATCGCGCTGTTCCCCTCGCGCGTGGCGACGGTCGCGTTGGGCGCGCTCGGCGTCATGGGCGCCATGCTTTCCATCACCGGCATCTTCGGCATGGCCGCCTACGCGGTCAGCAAGCGCCTGCGCGAACTGGGAATTCGCATGGCCCTCGGCGCACAGCGCATCGAAGTGCTGAAGACCGCGCTAGGACGTGCGTTCAAACTGCTGACCATCGGCTCCGCGGCAGGCCTCGTACTCGGGCTTCTCGCAACAAAGGTCCTGACCTACATCGTCTATCAGGCCAATCCGCGCGATCCGCTGGTGCTGGTCGGCGTCGTGTTGGCGATGGCGCTGCTCGGACTCGTCGCTACGTGGCTTCCGGCGCAACGCGCGCTCCAAGTGAACCCTTTGGCCCTGTTACGAGAAGACTGAATAGGGACACAGTAGATCGAACGCTCGTTCTAGAAGAGGAAAGATGAGAATCCTCGATACAATTCGCATTCGCATGGCAGCGCTGTTTCGCCAGTCTCAAGTGCGCGCCGACCTCGACGAAGAACTTCTCTTCCATATCAGCCTCCGTGCCGACGATCTGGAACGCAGCGGTCTACCTCGCGCCGAAGCTGAACGCCGCGCCCGCATCGAGTTCGGCGCCCGCGAACGCTACAAAGAAGAAAGCCGCGAGGCGCTTGGCGGGCATTTCATGCAGACGCTACTTCAGGATGTTCGGCTGGCGCTGCGCGTTCTCCGCAAGTCCCGTGGCTTCGCCTTCGCCGCGATCGTCACGCTGGCCCTCGCCATCGGCGCTAACGCCGTCGTCTTCGGCGTGATGGACGCGCTCTTGCTCCACACCATCGATGTGCCCGACGCCAAGAACCTCTATGGCACGGAGTACGGCGCCGATCCGTCGTTCCAGTCCTACCCCAGCTATGTCGATCTGCGCGACCGCAACCAGAGCTTCCAGGATCTGGCCGCATTCAACATGAACCTCGGCCTGGTTCTGGATTCGGGCCACGATCCCAAATCCGCCAACGCCTTTGCGACGACAGGGAACTACTTTACTGTGCTCGATCTGCAGCCGTATCTGGGGCGCTTCTACACCGCGGCGGATGAGCACGGGCCGGGCAGCGCGCCTTTTATGATTCTGACCTACGCGTACTGGCACGCGCGCTTTCAAGACGACCGCAGCATCATCGGACGGGTCGTGAGCGTCAACAAGCATCCCTTCACCGTGCTCGGCGTAGCGCCACCCGGTTTCGGCGGAACCTTGATGTTTGTCTCGCCGGATTTCTTCATCCCCATTGTGGAACAGGAAACGCTCGGCGGAAATTCTCTGACCGATCGTGCCAATGTTGCGGCTCTCTTCGAAACCTTCGGGCATTTGAAGCCGGGCGTATCGCCGCAGCAGGCCGAAGCGGATGTGAATCGCGTCGCGACCGAGCTTGCGAAAGCCTATCCAAAGGAATTTGAGGACAAGCACGTCGTGATTGGCAGAACAGGCCTGACCTCGTTCAGAGGCCCGGTAGATGGTTTCGTCGCCGCGCTCACGGCGCTGGCCGCGTTGATCCTTTTGGCAGCGTGCGCGAATCTGGGGGGTCTGTTCGCCGCACACGCTTCCGACCGCGCCAAAGAGGTTGCTCTGCGGCTGGCGCTTGGCTCCACGCGGCGGCGCATTCTGCGCCAGCTCATGACTGAAGCCTTGTTGTTGGCGCTGGGCGGCGGAGCGCTCGGCGTACTCGTTGGAATGCCTCTCTTGCATCGCCTGAGCACATGGCGCCCATTTGCCGGAACGCCGCTTCACATCCCTGTCACCATGGATGCGCGCATCTACGCAGTTGCGCTGCTGCTTGCGCTCATCAGCGGATTCCTGTTCGGCATTGTGCCCGTGCGGCTGGTGATGCGGGCGCATCCGTATGAGGTAATCAAGGCCGGATCGACGAGCGTAGCAGGCCGCAAGATTACGGTGCGCGACTTTCTTCTGGTCGTGCAGATTGCGATCTGCGCGCTGCTGGTGACGTCTTCGCTAGTTGCCGTACGGGGACTGGTCCGGAGCGTGAATGCAAGTTATGGCTTCCAACCTCGCAACACGCTGCTTGCTGGAGTCAACCTGGCTTCGGCAGGATACAGCGGCAAACAGATTCCGCAGTTCGACCGCAGGGTGATCGACGCGATGAAGGAGATTCCTGGAGTGGAAGCCGTCGGCCTGGTGAACAACTATCCGCCGTTGGTGTACACGGCTGCGTTTCGCGAGAACGTCTTTACGGAGCAGACACGCGACCTCTCGACATCCAACGCGGCGCTGCAGCCGTTCCGATTCGATGTCTCCCCCGAGTACCTCAAGGCCGCAGGAACGGCGTTGCTCGCTGGCCGGGACCTGGCGTGGACCGACGACAAGGTCGCGCCGATTCCTGCGCTGGCGAATCGGCTATTCGTACTGCGGATGTTCGGAAGCACAAGCGGAGCGCTGGGCAAGCGCTTCCGCACCAGCGACGGTAAGCTGGCGCAGGTTGTGGGCATTGTCGAGGATGGAAAATACCAGGCGCTGACCGAAGATCAGGCACCGGCCATTCTGTTGCCTTCGATGCCGAATCCAGACCCGCAATGCTATCTGATCGTGCGTTCGAAGCGTGATCCCGAGCAGCTCCAGAAGTTGATGCGCGCCAAGCTCCGCGAGCTCGATGCGGGGCTGTCCGTAGACATCCAGAGCTGGAACCAGCTCCTCGATGTGGTGCATTTCCCGGCGAAGGTGGCCACGATGGCTCTGGGCGTACTCGGCGCGATGGGCGCGATTCTTTCAATCACCGGCATCTTTGGCATGGCTGCTTATTCGGTGTCACGGCGGCTTAAGGAGTTCGGCATTCGCGTGGCTCTGGGCGCCCGGCGAACAGCGGTTCTGGAGAGCGCTCTGGGTCGAGCTGTCCGGCTGCTCGCCATCGGCTCGGCGTTAGGGCTGGTTCTGGGTCTACTTGCGACGCGCGTCCTCGCGTCGATTGTTTATCAGGCAACGCCGCGTGATCCAATCGTTCTTACCGGCGTCGTGATCGCGATGTCGCTGCTGGGACTGCTGGCGACGTGGATTCCCGCGCAGCGCGCGCTGCGCGTCGATCCGATGATCCTGCTGCGCGAGGAGTAGCGTGTCGTAGACGGCCGGAAGGGCCGCATACGCGGCCCCGATTATGATCGACAAATTGCTAGCGGCTAGCCGGCGGCACGATCCCATTCATGCGCAGATACTCCACCATCTGCCCGTAATGATCCAGCATGTGCGCGATCCCCAAAGACGCCTGACCGGCGCGCGTCCCGCTCGCCGTCTGGATGAATGCATTCTCCGGCGTAATCGCGTCGATGTACGCATGCGCCTGGGCGAATGAGTCATTCAGGGCTTTGAGAATGTCGGCCTTCGTCGTCAGAGCGTCGATCTCCTTCCGGTTATCCACTGGCGGCTTGCTCGGATCGTGGAAGAAGTAATCGTTCGCCTCGGTCACATGCTTCACTTGCGCCGCAAACGTGCGCACGCCCTTGAACTCGCCCATCGTGGCGGCGGGAGCAAAAGAGTATTTGTCCTCAGGCATCGCTTCGGCGGCGCCGACAAACTCCTTTTCAATCGAGCTGAGCAAGCTGCCGTACACCTGCGCAGGCGCAATCGCCGAACCCACGGCTGGCTTGGCCGGCGCTGCCTGCGCCAGGCTAAATGTGGAAGCTGCAGTGAGCAGACAACAACCCAAAAGACGAACAGCGGTCAGAGTGCGAATTCGCATTTACGGTATCTCCTGTCGCAGCCGAATGGCTCCCAGCATCGAGCGTTCGTCATCGGCCGCGTGAAGGGGAATGTAACAGAAGGCCGCGCCGCGGAGATAGCGTCATTCTGTAAATCTGTTCCGGATCGGCTCGCGGCGGCAGATAGCTTGGCCTATCTGTGACGAACGGCGCTAAGACGGGGACGAATGCACTTGGCTGGCGCGATGCAGAACGCCCTTCTTCACCACAAAGGTTTCGCCGCGCCACACAATCGTATTCGACGCAAAGCCCGCGGCCCAGAGGCCAAGCCCCACAAGGTCGCGCAGAGGAACCAGCCACAGGCTCGGCAACACCTCGTGGTCGCCTAGCGCCGCCGCGCCGACGGTCATCGCCAGGGTGAGGCGAAGAAAGAAGCTCAGGCAAAGCAGCCACAGGCTCAGCGGGCTCAGACCGCCCGCAACCGCGTTCAGCACAGCCCACGCAAGTCCGTGGGTAAACACAAGCCCTGCATAACCCCACGGCCGCGCATCGCGCACTGTCCTCAGCCAACGCAACTGATGATCGAAATATCCACGCCACGTATACGGCGGGGTGCTGGTCTCCACCACTTCGCCGGTCAGCGCCACCGCATATCCCGCCTGCGCAATGCGCGCACCCAGTTCGTAATCGTCGGCAAGATAATCGACAATCGCGGCAAACCCGCCGATGCGCTCCAGCGCCTCGCGCCGCACCGCCAATGTTGCGCCGAGCCCGTAACGGATGCCGCCCTCAAGCATCTTCGAGAGCAGCACGCCGGCTTGAAAATCCGTCGCGATCCCCAGCGCTTCAAAGCGCGAAGCCAGCGTCTGGTGCGCACGTCCGCGATAGAGCGCTGTCACCAGCCCCACCGGGGCGCTGGCGCGCACGCCTGCGACTAGCGGCTGCGAAAACGCAATCATCACGCGCTCGAGGTAGCGCGGAGATACGGCAATATCGGAGTCGCTCACCAACAGGAACTCATATTGCGCATGCGGCGCAAGCTGCGCCAGCGTGCTCACCTTGCCGTTTGCCCCCAGCCGCTCGGGACATTCATACAGCGTGATCGCATGCATAGGAAACTCGCGCTGCAGTTGCTCCACGGCGGCCACCGCCGGATCGGCGAGCGACGAAACGCCGAAGATTAGCTCGTACGCGCCGGCATAGTTCTGTGTGCAGTGAGTGCGAAAGGCATCGAGCATTCCAGGATCGACGCCCTTCAGCGACTTAAGAATGCTCACGCTTGGAGCGAACGGTAGCAGCGCGCGGCGGCGCGACGCAATGAAACTGCGAGCAGCGACGATCGCCGCGGCAAAGTACAACATTCCGGCCGCGGCGAGGACCGAGGTCGCTGCTTCCACGGCCAGGGCCAAGGCGTGCGCTGCGGAGTTCACTATCGTAGTTTACAGTTCTTAGTTCACAGCGGGCTTGGTGCAACTACGAACTGCGTCACTCGTATCTCAGCGCTTCAATCGGGTCTAGATTCGCAGCCTTCCACGCCGGATAGATGCCGAACAGCAATCCAATCGCGCACGACACGCCGAACCCCGTAATCACCCACACCATCGAAACCGTCGCCGGCAGCCCAATCGGCAGGAAGTAAATGATCCACGTCAGCGCGGCGCCCACTAAAACGCCAATCACGCCGCCTACCGCGCACAGCGTTACCGCCTCGGTTGTGAACTGCGTCAATAATGTGCGTTTGGTTGCGCCGATCGCCTTGCGCACGCCGATCTCGCGTGTCCGCTCCGTTACGCTCACCAGCATGATGTTCATCACGCCTACGCCGCCGACCATCAGCCCCACGCTCGAGACAGCGATCATGAAGAGCACCAGGCCGCCGGTGAGCTGGCCCCACAGCTTCGACAGCGAATCGGGTCCGAAGATCTCGAAATCATCCGGCGCCTCGACGCGCACATGGCGCCGGATGCGCAGCAGCTCGCGAATCTCCTCCTGCACCAGCGGCTTGTTCTTCGGGTCGTCGTACTTCACGCTCACCCACATGTCCTTGTCTTCAGGATGCAGGTTGTGAAACGTCCCGAACGGGAAGATCGCCATATTATCATCCGGATTCTTGCCGCCGCCGAAGGGCTGTTTACGCTTCTCTAGCACGCCGATCACAGTGTAGAGGCCAGTCTCAATGTTGACTTCTTTGCCGACGGCAGGCTGATCGCCGAAGAGCTGGTCGGCGGTGTCGTGTCCGAGAATCACGATGTGCGCGGCGCGACGATCTTCGTCGTCAGTGAAGAGGCGGCCTTCCTTCAGAGGCATGTCGGAGACCAGCGAGACCTGCGAAGTCGAGCCTTGCAGAATCGTGCCGGCGACTTTTTTGCCCTGATACTTCACGCTGACATCGCCCACGCGAAACTGCGTCTTCACGTGCTGGTAGCCGCCATCGGCCGCCGCGACATGCGGCAACGTGCGCAGGGCAAGCACATCATCGAGCGTCAGCCTCTTGCGCGCGAGCATCTCCGCCGTAGGCCGCACGCCGATCACGGGCATGTGAAAAACCCAGATCACATTCGATCCGAGCGAACTCACCCAGTCCGACACGCGGTTATTCAGTCCGTTGATCACCGACGAGATCGTGATCACGGTCGTCACGCCGATCACGATGCCCAGGACGGTCAACCCGGAACGCAGCTTGTTCGTTCGCAGCGTATCGAGCGCCATCTTCACTGATTCGCGAGTTTGTCCTTGCGCCATAAGTAAGTTCTCAGTTCATAGTTCGTAGTTCACAGCTCACGCTTCCTACGCTTTAAGTGACTCCAGAATCCCAAAGAGCATTTTGCGAACTTCATTGGACAGGTCTTCAGCTTCATCCACCAGCTTTGGATCCCCAAAGTTGAGCGCTCGTGCGATCTCAAGCTGCGTCTGCACTTCACAGGTCGAGCCCCGCGCAATTGTCAGAAACTGACGAAACTCTCCTGCGCTACCCCGTCCTTGACCTTCAGCAATGTTACTCGGGATCGACACGACAGAGCGCCTGATCTGGCTTGTCAGTCCAAACTGCTCCTCCCGTGGAAACTCCTGGCTTAATCGGTAAATCGCAACCGTCAATTGCATAGCGCGCTGCCAAACCAGAAGGTCCCGAAACGACTGGCCCATAAAGCTAATCCACTTTCGACAACTGACAACTATGAACTACAAACTAAGAACTGTGAACTGCCTTTCACATTTCCGCCCGCAGCGCCACCACCGGATCCAACCGCGCCGCCTTGCTCGCCGGATAGACGCCGAAGAAAATTCCCACGGCGCTGGCAAGAAACAACCCCAGAAAGATCGCCCAGATCGGCACAGCAGTAGGGAAGCCGACAACAACGGTAATGAGCTTGCCCACCAAAATCCCGCCCAGCACGCCGAACATGCCGCCCACCAGGGCCAGCGATGCGCTCTCGATCAAAAACTGCATCAGCACGTCGCGCTGCTTGGCGCCCAGCGCCTTGCGCACGCCGATCTCGCGGGTCCGCTCAGTCACGCTCACCAGCATGATGTTCATGATCACCACGCCGCCGACGACCAACGCGATCGACGCGAGGCCGAGCACCACCCACGCGAACAACGAGCTGATCTGCTTCCAGATATCGAGAAACGTGTCGTTGGTCTCGAGGTCGAAATCGTCCGGCGTTCCCGGCGCGTTGTGCCGCCGCGTGCGCATCAGCACGCGCGCTTCGTCCTCGGCCCGCTCCATCGTCTGCGCATTGCCGCCGGTCCGCGCGTAGATATCGACCGAATCGTTGTATCCGTAAACCTGCTGATAGACCGAGATGGGGATCGCGACCCAGTTGTCCTGTGATTGCCCCAGCGTTTTGCCCTGCCGATCGCCCACGCCGATGATCGTGTAGGGAATGCCGTCGACTCGTATCTCTTTGCCAATCGGATCGCCGTCGCCCAGCAGATTATCGACGATGTCGTACCCGACGATCACATCCTTGGTCGCATGCTCCTCGTCGGCCGGGGTAAAGCCTCGGCCGATCGCGATATCGACATTGTTCAGCGAGAGCATCGTCGACGTGTAACCGCGTACGCTCGTGTTGTTGCTCGAATGACCGTTGGCGACCACGTTGGTCGACTTGTTCAGCAGCGCGCCAACCTCGACGCATTCCCTGCAAGCAGCCTTGACCGCCTCATAGTCCTCGATGCGAATAATCTTGCGCTTCTGGTATTTCAGGTACTCGTCGGCTGTGAAGATCACGCTCGGCATGCGCGTGATGGTGAAAACATCGGCCCCATAGCCGGAGAGCTTGGTGCTCACATATTTGTTGGCGCCGTTCACCAGCGTGATCACCATGATCACCGACGCGACGCCCATCACCACCCCGATCAGCGTCAGGATAGAGCGCAGCTTGTTCCCCCACAACGATTGCAGCGCGAGTTTGAACGCCTCGATCAGTTTCATGACCGGCTTCGATCTCCCTGGCCTTCAGTGTACGCAAAGAACGAATCGGCCGGGTCTCCGCTGTTCCCAGACGGCAAAGCGCCCCCTACCCAGCCATGAATAAAGATACGCAGGGGACGGAACGGCGGTTCCGAGGCGGATTTTGCCGGACTTGAATGCCTAGGGGGAAGACCTAGGGGGAGGAAGGACGAGCTGGTTTATAGGGGCGGCCCCAATTTAACCGAATGCGCCGAAAAAATCAGGGAGCGCCGCCTTCCGATCCCGCAATCGGGTTTGACGACGCTCCCTGACCGGCCCTCGTTGCCGGGAGGACAACTTCTACGAAGCGGCAGCGACTGGTTTGGCGGTCCACTTGTTCGCCGGCCGTGCTGCGCTTGTCTTCTGACCGAATGCAGGCGCCGGGGGTTTGCGATTGCCGGCTTCCTCGCTGACTCGAAATGCACCCACCAGCCCTGCCAGTTCGCTTGCCAGGTGCGACAGCTCCTCGCTGGCGTCCACCGACTGCTGCGAACTCGACGCCGTCCGCTCCACGCTCGCGGTAATCTCGGACATCGTATTCACTACCGACTGCGTCGAATACGACTGCTCGGTCGCCGCCGCCGCGATCTGCGTCACCATCTTCTGCACCGACACCGAGCCATCGATGATGCTCGTCAGCGCCTGGCCGGCCGAGTTAGCCGACACTACGCCGCTCTCTACCTGCTCGGTGCTGGCGCGCATTGCTTCCACTGCGTCGCGCGTTCCGCCCTGAATGCCCCGCACTGTCGCATCGATCTCCTTGGTTGCTGCGCTGGTGCGCTCGGCCAGCCGCCGCACTTCGCCGGCGACCACCGCGAAGCCGCGGCCGTGCTCGCCGGCGCGCGCCGCTTCGATCGACGCATTCAACGCCAGCAGGTTCGTCTGATCTGCGATCTCGTTGATCACGCCCACGATCTTCCCAATCGCGTCGCTTGAGCGGCCCAGCTCCTCGATCCGCGCCGAAGTCTGCTGGTTGGTTTCGAGAAGCCCCTGAATCGCATGCACCGTCGACTGCACTGTCTTGCCTCCCGAGACAGCCGTCTCCTCGGCGTGGCGCGCGTCTTCGGCCGCCCGCTGCGTGGTCTGGCTGATCTCCTGGACCGCGGTCGACATCTCGTTCATCGTGATGCTGATGCGCGACGCTTGGTCCTGTTGCTGCTTGGCCTGCGAGGCCGTTTCCTGCGCGGTG
>DATHNJ010000233.1:0-19218 GCA_035486155.1 Occallatibacter sp.
CGTATGGCGCCGAGTCGGGCAATCTCGCGCTGAAGGTGCTGTCGGTGGGCGGGCTCTATGTGGGCGGCGGCATTGCGCCGCGCATTCTGGAGAAGCTGAAGGACGGCACGTTCATCAAGGCGTTTACGGACAAGGGACGGCTGAGCCAGTTGCTGATCAACATGCCGGTGCGGGTGATTCTGGAGAGCCGTGCGGCGCTGATGGGCGCGGCGGCGTTTGCCGAGGCGCGGGCCGCGGAGTTAAGCGGAGTTTCGGCGCGGGCGGCTTCGGTGAAGGTGTAGATTTTTCTTTGTTTGGATTAGAAGGGCCGGCCTTTGGGCTGGTCCTTTTTATTTGCGCAGGACCGTGCCCATGGACGCGATGGTTCCGTGATAGAAGTGCGCTTTTCTTATAGGCTGGTAGCACTCGCATGGCCTTCGCAGCGAACATCGGGAACACGCGTTATGTCTTTGAGAGCCTGCGCGAGCTGCTGGCCAAGGCTACGCCGCTGCGCAGCGGCGATGTGCTGGCCGGAGTGGCGGCGCGGTCGGCAGAGGAGCGCGTGGCTGCGCAGTTTGCGCTGGCCGATGCGCCGTTGGCGCTTTTCCTCTCCGAAGCTGTAGTGCCCTACGAGCAAGATGACGTCACGCGCCTGATTTTCGATACCCACGACGCGAAGGCGTTTGCGCCGGTGCGGTCGCTGACGGTGGGCGAGTTGCGCGACTGGCTGCTCTCCGATGAGGCGACGCCGGAGCGGATCGCAGGTTTGTCTCCGGGACTGACGCCGGAGATGGCGGCGGCGGTAAGCAAGCTGATGCGCGTGCAGGACCTGATTCTGGCTGCGGCTAAGATTCGCGTCGCGACGCAGTTTCGAACGACTGTAGGCTTGCCGGGACGGTTGAGCGCGCGCCTGCAGCCGAATCATCCTACCGATGATGCGCTGGGAATTGCAGCTTCGATTTTGGATGGGCTGCTGCTGGGATCGGGCGATGCGGTGATCGGAATTAATCCTGCGGGCGATAACGTTGAGGTCACGAGTAGGCTGCTCCGATTGATTGATGCGCTCAGGCAGCGGTTTTCGATTCCTGTGCAGAGCTGCGTGCTGGCGCATGTGACGACGCAGATGGCTGCGCTTGAGGCAGGCGCGCCGGTGGACTTGATCTTTCAATCGGTCGCGGGGACGGAGGCGGCCAATCGCAGCTTCGGCGTGAGCCTTTCGCTGCTCGCGGAAGCGCATGAGTCCGGACAAAAACTGAATCGTGGAGCGGTCTGCGGGAATGGACAGGTCGGCCGGAACGTCATGTACTTTGAGACCGGCCAGGGGTCGGCCCTGTCGGCGAACGCACATCACGGCGTGGACCAGCAGACGCTGGAGGCGCGCGCGTATGCGGTGGCGCGGCGATTCAATCCGATGCTGGTGAATACGGTGGTGGGTTTTATCGGGCCGGAGTATTTGTATGACGGCAAGCAGATCGTTCGCGCAGGGCTGGAGGATCACTTCTGCGGCAAGTTATTGGGGCTGCCAATGGGATGCGATGTGTGTTACACCAATCATGCCGAGGCCGACCAGGACGATATGGACACGTTGCTGACGCTGCTGGGCGCGGCGGGCGTGAATTACATTATGGGCGTGCCGGGCGCGGATGACGTGATGCTGAACTACCAGAGCACTAGCTTTCATGACGCGCTTTATGTGCGCAGAGCGCTGGGGCTACGGCCTGCGCCGGAGTTCGAGGCGTGGCTTGCAGGCGAGGGGTTTGAGCGATTGAAATTGGAAGCGGATCACCCGGAGAAGCTTCTTTTGCATGACTGAGATTTCCGCCAGTTCTACGGCTCTGCGGCTGCGCGCGTTGACGCCGGCGCGCGTGGGATTGTCGCGCACGGGCGTGAGCCAGCAGACGCGGGAGCAACTTGCATTTCAGCAGGCGCACGCGCTGGCGCGGGACGCGGTGCATGCGCGGATGGAGACTGCGGCGCTGGCCGAGGGGCTGCGAAAGATATCCGGCGGCGAGGTTGTGCGGCTGCACTCGATGGCTGCGGATCGGCCGACGTATCTGCAAAGGCCGGACCTGGGAAGGCAGTTGGATGAACGGAGTAGGACTGCACTGATCGGCGCAAGTTCTGACGCATTCGATCTGGCGATCGTCGTCGCCGATGGGTTGTCGGCTCTGGCGGTCGAGCGGCATGCCGCGGCGCTGCTACGCGAACTGCGTCCGCGCCTCGAGGAGTGGCGATTGGCGCCGTTGTGCGTTGTCGAGCAAGGGCGGGTGGCGATCGGAGACGAGATTGGGGCCATACTGAACGCGCAACTTTGCATTGTCTTGATCGGCGAGCGGCCTGGACTGAGCGCGCCGGACTCTCTGGGCGCTTATGTAACGTGGGCGCCGCGCGTGGGACGGACCGATGCGGAGAGAAACTGCGTCTCGAATATTCGCGCCGAGGGACTGAGTTATGCCCAGGCCGCGGCGCCGCTGTTCTTCTATCTGACGGAGGCGCGGCGATGGATGCTGACCGGCGTTGCGCTCAAGGAATCGTCTCAGCGGATCGGAGGCGAGGCGACGTGTTGCAGTTGATCGGACGCTGGATATTGCGGGGTGCGCTGGCGGCGATCGTGCTGGTGGCCGCGACCTATGCAGCAGACTGGCTTGCCTACAAAGCGGAGGGCTCGCCGCAATCGACGGTGCAGGTGAGCCGAACAATGGTCGTGCCTTTGAAAAACAACAAGACCGAGTACGACTATGTGGGGACCTTCGACGAGCCGTGCTCTATTTCGCTTTTTCCGCAAGGCGGTCTGAGCCCATGTTGGAGGCTGCGCAAGAATCCGCATGAGGACGTCAATATTTGACGCAAGAGGCGGCGTTTTCAGCTCCAAGATGTTACCGTTCGCAACTCACAAAAGTGAGTGACTGTAATCACGGGAAGTTTTCTCAACCTTTTGTACTATCGGACTGTTTCATCGATCTGCCTTGGAGCACGTTATGTATAGCCGAACCATAAACGAGACTGGACATACAACAAGCCGCTGTCTTTATTGCTTCATGACCGTTGCGTCGGAAACAGAAGCGCCGGGTGAACTAGATCGCATCGAAGCGCGTCATGTTTGTCCGGAAAAAGCGCTCGCTCATCTGCTGGCGCGCGAGCATTTTGGCTTCGTCCAAACTTGCATGCAGGCTAAATAGCCTTTACCTGTTTGTATCGGCTGCAGGAGCGGCTTGTCCCGGCGGCGGATGAGCGCGGCCGTTCTGAATCTTGTCGAAGAGAGAATCGTCGGCCTTTTGATTAAGACTGCTCGCCTTGTCGAACTCGGCTTTGGCCTCATCCTTTTTGCCCATGGTGCGATAGAGCCTGGCCAGGCGCCAGTGGACGTTCACGTCGTTGGGTGTCTTGGCTTCGACGATCTTGAATTGAGCGAGCGCTTCGTCGTTCCGTCCTGTGTCGGAGAAGATGATTCCCAGATCCAGATGAGCTAAGACGAGCGATGGATCGTTTTTGGCGACGGTCTGCAAGAGGGGCACAGCCTCGTCGTACTCGTTCATCTGAAGATGTGCGTCGGCCATGTAGAGAACTGCCTGCACATGGTTGGGATTGTTCACCAGCTCTGCCTGAAACTCCTGTATCGCTTCGGGATATTGCTTTTGCGTCCACAACAGATAGCCCAGACCGAAGTGCGCATCGGGCTGCTTTGGATCAGCCTTGACGGCGGCGCGAAACATCGCGAGAGCCCCGGCATTGTCCTTCAACTGATCGAGGGCTTCGCCGGCAACCATGTCGGCTTCGGCAGAGTCGGGATTCAGCGTCAAGATCCGATGGTAGACATCGAGAACGTATTTGGTCTGACCGGACCATAGATAGCTGTGCTCCAGGGCGAGGAGCAACTGGAGGTTGTTGGGGTCGGCATCCGATGCTTCCTTCAGGAAGGGCGCGGCTTTGGCATAGTCGGCCAGCCCGTAGTACGCCATGCCAATCAGGATGGTCACCCTCCGCGCATCAGGAGAGTTTGCCGGGGCGCCCTTGCGGAGAACTTCAAACTCCGAGATAGATTCCTTGAGCTCCCCAGCTTTGAAGAGAGCCAACCCGAGATTGAGTCGCAGCCCTGGAACGTTTGGATTGAGCGCCAACGCCTTGCGATAAAAGGACACTGCCTCCTTATAGTGTTCCTGACGCGCCTCCAGCAGGCCGATATGAGCCATCGGTTCGGGGTTCTCCGGATGCTCCTTGAGAATCGCGCGCCACTTCAATTCAGCTTCGCGGTTTTTTCCCTGCTGTTCGAGTGCAAGGGCTTCCTGCCGCAGCTCCGGGGCTGCCTTTGTTTGCGCCAGACAAAGGCCCGAGGCTGCGATCAACCACACACCGATCAACTTGCCGAGGAACTGCTTCACGAGCCTGCCTTCCGATGATTCATGTCGAGCGATGGCGCCGACGTCGCGAACCGAATGCCGGCGGACAAAGTCGATGCAATGCAATTCATCAATTTTCTCTTGCGACGAGCGCTGCGGGCAAATTCGCGAAGCGAAGAAAGAGGGCACGACAAAAAACGCTCCGGTCCGATATCCAAAACAATTCGCGGACTATTGCTTGGCGATGGCCAGCATCTCTCGCATGCGGTCGTCTTCAGGAAAGATTTGCAAATACCTTTCCATTTCCGCCTCCACTTGATCATATTGTTTGTCCTGGACGAGCTGGTAGATCAGGGTCTTGCGAACGCCGGCATTAAAGGGCTCCAAGGCCACGGCCTTGCGGGCGGCCTGAATCGCCTCGTCATGCTTGCCGCTTTGGGCCGCAATTTGATCTAGGGCCGCGGATAGGTCGACATAAACCAACGCCTGCAAGGGATCGAGCCGCAGAGAGTGCTGCAGATGGGAGATGGCCTCGGCGTACTTGTGGTCCTCAAGATCGCGATGCCCCAGAGACGCCTGGACAAACGCATTTTCGGGGCTGGACGTCTCCAACTCCGTTAGCGTGTTGAGCCATGGCTGGGCAAACTGTGCATTCCCCTCGGCTTTGAGCAGCGAGTAGGCCTGCAAACGAATCAGCGCCGAGGGCGGCAGAGCTCCCGCGCCACGAGCGCCGGCGGGATTAAGTTCGATGAGGTCGGGCATGGCTGACGTGGTCTGATTGAAGGTCTCGTCAGGGAACGGCTCGTTGGGCGCGCGCACGATGCGATGGTTGGTGGCGCTGGAGTGCGAGATGACGCGGATGTTGCGCTGAGGCATGTGGCAGCCGATACAGTTGTCGCCTGGCGTCGTGGCCTGGCGCGCAGCACGCGGCGCGGTGCAACTAGCCTCGCTATGGCAGGCGAGGCACTTGGACTTGAAATAAGCCGGGGCTTCCGCCGCAGTGGGCTCGACGTGCGGATTGTGACAACTGATGCAGCGCAGTTGCTTCTCCGTGGGGAGATTTCTGGTGGCGAGGAAGCACTTACTCAAGCTCATGGAGTAATAGTGCTCGACGTGATCCTCGTTGGGCGGGTTGTCTCGCGTCGGTGGAATCTGGAAGATGGCGACGGTGCGTTCGAGGGGCTCGCCCGGACGGAAATCCTGATAGGTCTTCCCTGGTTGCAGGACGCGCACGTCGCCGGCCTGGTGACAGGACATGCAGATGTCATCGGCCAATTGGCTGCTCAGATGGGCCGGGTTGACGATCGAAGCGTTCTTAGTGACCTTGCCTTTCTGCATCGCGTCAATATGCGCAGCGCCAGGTCCGTGACAGTTCTCGCAGCCGATGGATACTTGCGTGAAGGCCGGATCGCGATAGCTTCCGTTATGACCGGCGATCGGCTGAGGGCGACCGCTGTGACAGTAGATACAACCAGGCTGGATGACGCGGTTGAAGCCGTCATCCTGATTCTGATAACCGGGCGAGAGTTCCCAGCGCGCGGCCTGCGTGTAACGAGAGAGCGGCGCCTGGAATAGATAATCGTCACGACGCAGGAGGGCCCCGAAGCCGTTTTCGCCCGTGCCGATGATCCAGTCCATGGCGTGGGTGTCACGGAAGACTTCCTGGCCGCTCGCTCCGATTTCATACTCGCTCTCGATGAGCTTGCCGTTCTCGGAGCGAACTTCGAAATGGTGGTTCGACTTGGGATCAAACAGACTATTGGCGTCCGGTACGCCGAGCGGCAGCGTCTTGAGAAGCTCTGGAGTGATGGGGGTGAGCGAGTGGCCCATGCTGGCTTTTGCGAAGGACTCCGCGATGCCCTGATGGCATTGGGCGCAGGCGGCGCTGCCCACATAGCCGTCATGACTCGCTGAAGCGTGTGGTAAGGCGGCCGCTCTGGACGGAGCTGACTGGCCAAATGCGGAGCCCGGCGCTGCGGCGAGCAGAACAGCGGCCAGGATGATCCTGCACTGGAGCGATAACAACATGGACGATACAACCATTGCAGGCAGTCGAAGGCGCTGTCCAGTCATGCGAACGGGGAGAATCAGGAATCCAGACGAAAAAGAGCGCCGCAAGAGTTTCCTCTTGCGGCGCCTTTGTTTCTCAAGTGCGGTTTAGAACACGAACTTCGAGCCAAGCTGCAATACGCGTGGGCCCCAATCGCTGACGGCCGTTCCATACTGGCCGCCCGTCGACGCAGTCCACGTCGTGTTGATCTGGTTGAACTCCGCATGGTTGAAGGTGTTGTACGATTCCGCGCGGAACTCAAAGTGAGCCCGTTCGGTGACCGCAAAGTTCTTGTAAAGGGACGTTGTGAAATCCACACGGCCCGGTCCGACGAATGTGTCCTTCTTGGCGTCGCCGAAACCGAGGTTAGGACCACCGGCATAGCCTGCGACCGGCGGCGCCAGCGGATCTTGCGCCAGCGATCCTACTCCACCGTTGGCATAGGTATCGAACCAGTCGCCTACCCTCTTGTGGTAGTGAATCGGGTTAACGACATTGGCGCGGTTGACGTAATTTCCACCCAACCCGACCGGATCGTTCACGCCGCTAAAGCCAGCTCCGTTCGTGTTGCCCGCTTGTGCAAAGCCTGGCTCGCCCGTCTCGTCTACAAAGGTGCCTGCAATCTGCCAGCCACCCAGGAGCGAGTGAGCAAATCCATTGCTCTTGTTGAAGATGGGGAGACTGTAAATGTAGTTCCCCTGGAAGATCTGACGGCGATCGTAACCAGTGGCGCCCTTGTCGTATTTCTGGTTCCACGGGTTGTTGAGCGTCTGCAGATCCGTATCGCTGAGGTCGATGGAGTGGGAGTAGGTGTAATCCAGCTCTCCGCTCAGACCCCACTTGTTCTGCAGACGCAGGCTGGCCTGCAGACCGTTGTAGGTGTTGTTGGTGGTGTTTTGTTCCTGCTGGATTCTGCCGTATCCGGCATAGGTGCGCAGCTGGTTGCTTCCCGCCGGATAGATCGAGCTCGGCAGCTTGCCGCAAGCCGTCAGGGCCGCCAATGTCGAGTTGGCGCAGCCTGATGGGGTTGCAAAGCCCGGAATTGATGTTGCTTGAGCGGTAAGCGGGAAATCGTTGATGTCGTTGTCGACGTTCTGATGCCATCCAAGATTGCCCACGTACTGAGCAACCAGAATTACGGACGGTCTCAGTTCATGTTGCAGGCCTAAGCTGTACATGGCCGCGCCAGGCGCCTTGTAGGTTGATGCCAGCGAAGTCAAACTGGCTGGATAGATCGGCAGCGCTGTCGGGCTTCCGCAGTTTGCGGGATTGGCCGTAGACGCCGTTGACTCCCAGGAGCAGGTTGGCGCGCTGAAGTAAACGCTGCCTGCAACTGGCGTGTATTCATAGGGCAGGTTGGCATTGGAAAGACCGTAGGTGTCATTGCCCTGCAGGCGCTCGAAGAAGGTGCCGAAACCGCCGCGAAGAACGGTCTTGCCGGTTCCGGTCAAGTCATACGAGAAGCCTACGCGAGGCTGCCATGTGTTGTAGTCGTTGGTGACGATTCCACGAGGAGTGCCGTTGGTTCCAGGGTGAACCATGCCATTGAGGTAGTAGGAAGCTCCACCAAACCCAGGAGGCGTTTGAATTCCAGGGCTGGTCGGGTCGATAGCGCCCGAGACTGTACTTGACCAGATCACGGGGCTGTTGATGTAGGTGGATGGCTCAAAGTTCTCGATCGCGTTGTTACGCTCCCAGGCGTGCGGCAGCGCATCGTAACGCAAACCGATTTGCAGGCTCAGTCGAGGGGTTGCTTTCCAGTTGTCGTTGATATACGCGGACGTAGTCTGGTTGACATAGTGCCGGATGGCCATGGACTGCGGCTGAGAAAACTGGGTGGACAGGCCAAGGAGCTGGCTGATAAATGGATCGCCGGACGTTCCGCCCGAGCCGTCTCCGGACTGGTTCTGCCCGAAGGCGTAGTCACCCGCGGCATCAGCTTGCAACTGCTGGTTCTTGGTGTAGCGGTTGTAGCTGAAGCCATACTTCATTGCGTGCTTGCCGTGCGTCACCGAAATATCGGCTCTCGGCTCATAGTCTTCAGCAGCGTTGTGCCAGGCGCCATAACCGGTTGCGACCGAGCCGCTCACGCCGCCATTGCCGCCCCAATTTACGCCGGATTGCTGGTTCGAACCCGAGTTCACGAAGAAGGTATTGTTAGTCCAGCCCGCCGGTTGAAGAACGTTGGGCGAGTTGGTGATATTGATGATGTTGCCGTCGTAGTTCATCGACGCTTCAACCAGCACTTCCGGAGTAACTTCGCCGGTCAGCTTGATTGCTGCGCTCTTCGATGGATTGCTTTCCACGCTGCTGATTGTGTCGTACGAGGTCCAGTTCCAGCTCAGATCGGCGCCAGCTTGGCCGGTCGCCTGAGCCTCATGCAGGTAGTGGCCGAGAATCTTCCACTTGTCGTTGATCTCGTGGTCGATACGAACAATCTCTTCGGTCACGGTTGTGGGAGTAGCAACCTCGGTTGTCGCCTTATCTCCTTGAACGTTCGAATAAGGCAGGAGGCTTGCTTTGGAGCCCAGATACAACAGCCCGTTCGGATCGAAGAGCGAGGCCGGGACAATCTGGCCGGGGAACGGCTGACCGCGGTTTCCAGCGAGGCCCGCAGCCGCAAGTTTGGCGGCAAAGGCAGGATCAGGCACCTGCGCTGCCGTTGGAATAGAAACTTCCTGGTTTGGCGCATAGGCAGGGGCCACGTAGTGCAAATCCTGACCCGCGACCGGACGATCCGCGTTGGGCATCGTCTCGCTGGTGCTCGGAGAGCTCGTTTGAACGATGCGACGCCACTCCTGGTTGTAGAAGAAGAAGGTCTTGTGGTGAGTTATATGCGGGATAATTGCCGGTCCGCCGATGTTAAACCCGAAGATGTTCTGTCTCAGCTTCGGAACCGGGGTAAACTCGCCGGGCGCATGTTGATACTTGTTGAAGAAGTCGTTCGCATCCAGGTCGTCGTTGCGGAAGAACTCCCAACCTTCGCCATGGAACTTCTGGGTGCCGCTCTTCAACGCGAGACTGAATGTGGCTCCGGAAGCAATACCGTAATCCGGAGGATAGTTGCTGGCCAGCACCTGAAACTCGGCGATAGCGTCCATCGACGGCATGACGCTCATACCACCCGCGCCGCCACGATCATCGGCTTCTGCGCCATCCAGCAGCCAAATGTTATGGCTCTCGCGCAGACCGTTGACTTCGATGTTTGAACTCGAAGCCGAAGCAGATGGAGCATTGTTGGAAGGCAGGTTGGAGCTAACGCCGAGACCGAGAGCCGCCAGCGCCGTAAAGTTACGGTTGGCCGTTGCAATCGAGGTAACCTGCTCACCGCTGATCAGCGTGCTGACTTCATTTGACTCTGTCTGTACCTGCAGCGCATCCGCCGTAACGGAGACTTCCACCGTCTCGGCGCCGACCGTCAGCTTCACGTCGGTGGCAAGCGTCTGCGATACGTTCAGGGTCAGGCCAGTTGTCTGGTAGGTCTCAAACCCTTTTGCGGCGACCTTCAGATCGTAGGTGCCGACGTTCAGACCGGCGAATACATATCCGCCTGTACCATTGCTGACTGCGTTGTAGGTAAAACCAGTCTCCGTTTGCTTTAGCGTCAGGCTTGCGCCTGGCACATATGCCCCGGTCTGGTCCGTCACTGTACCGACGATCTCAGAGTTTTGCTGCGCGATTGCCGTTACGCTGGCAAGCACAAGCAATATGGGCAGGAATATCCTGTACCACCTGTGTCTCATGTAGCCTCCCTTTTCAAAAGTTGCTGCTGTACTACCGCTTCACTGTCGAAGTGGCATGAAGCCGGATGATTATCTGGACTCTGTTGAGCGGCGGAGTCATTTAACGCGCGCCTTCCATCGTCCGTCAAGTAGAAAATCCCTTTACTTGACCACATCCGATACGTCAGCCAATTCGCCCCGTCTTTTGCCGGCCTCTTATCAACGCTTGCGATCTGGCTTGCGGATCGCTTCAACTGGCCGTAACGCGGGGTTAAGTTTTCGTATCTCGTACCTGCCGAAGCGCTCCTCGCACCCTCCGGCATCTTTCGGTCCTAGCCATTCCGTAGTTGCTTTCCGACAGGAAGAACAAACATGGAAAGGCTGCTTATCCGTTCTTTGGAAGAAGAGATCCGATGCGCTTACACATTTTGGAATCTTCCTACTCAAACGTTTAAGCAGAATGCGCACAACAACACATTCTTTGGGCCGGGGGACATTAAAAGCCCGGAGGAAGTCGATTGTCAAGGAGAAGATTGCTATTTCTCTGGACCGTTGACCGGATTGGTAACAAGGGTCTGCTAAGTTATCGCAAGATAGGGATTTCTTCCACGACTGATAACAGCCTTAGAGAATTGTGAGAAGGAAAAAGGGCTGTGGACTAATGATGGATCCTTCATCATGCTGAGCTGAAGCCAATATCCGGTCGTCGTTCCAGGCCCGGAGCGGGAGTGGAGGAATCGGTCGTATCGAATCAGCTTGCGGATTCCTTCAGGTAATGCATGCGGCCGCCACTGTTGGAATGAGCCACTGAAATCGCGCCCATTGGAATCGTTTTCAGGATAGGACTGCAGATGACAGTTATCGCGCCATTTGAGCGATGGAAGGGCCTATTGATATCGGAGTTACAAAAAACACTTCTTCTAAAGAAGCGAGTTATCACTTCACTTAGATAAAGAGCTAGCGCATCCGCGCCACGTCGCGAAGGTCGCGCGCAACCGCTTCGAGGAAGGTTTCGATGCTGACGCCGGGCGGCGGTTCGAGGCCGGACTTCGCCTGAATGGCGATGACGATCTTCTCCGCGATTGCGTGGCGGGTCGACAGGGGAAGATCAAGCCGACGCGCGAAGAAGCTCTCGAGCACCTCGAGATCGGCGGAGGCGAGCTTGGATACGTTGTCGGCGGACAGCGAGACGGATTGATGCGGCTGGGGCGTCGGAGCAGGCGCAGACGCGGTGAACATCCTCACGTCCGCCCAGAGCGGCGTCTCCTGCTCGCGATCGAGCACCACGAGCGTGCCGGCGGCGAGATCGCCGAGGCGCTGATGCTGGCGCGTCGCGAAGACAGCGATCACGCCAACGGCGTAGAAGAAGGGAATCTGGTCGACGTAGCGGATGAAGTTGCGCGCCATGGATTCGAAGATGCCGATGGCGCGGCCGGATTTTTGAATCACGCGAATGCGGGCTACGCGCTTGCCGGGAGTGCGCCCGCCGGAGAAGGCTTCGAAGAGCGTGAAGTAGCCCCAGTTGAGAAGAAAGATCGCAAGGGTGAAGACCGCGATGGTCCACTGGTAGGAGAGGCTGGAGAAGGCGCGCACCGCGGGTTGAAAGGCCCAGAGAAGGAGCGCAAGAAGGATCAGCCCTGCGCCCCAGATCAGCGTGTCGATCAGCAGCGCGATGAAGCGGCTGCCGATGCCTGCCAGAGGCATCTCGATGGCCACCAACTCGGGCGTGTCGATGTTAAGCTGATCTGAAATCTGGCCCATGGCCCACATTCTCTCAAATCAGTGGATCGTCCGGCGAAGGCCGCACTGGGAACGGCTTGCGGCGCTGCTGGCGCAGTCGGACCAGAGCGGTGTAGCGCGGCTATCGCGGGCGGAGCTGCAGGAGCTGGCGCTGCTCTACCGCCAGGTTGCGGCTGATCTTTCTGTGCTGCGGCAGGACGCCACGGCGCGCACCTACGCCGAGCATGTGAATCATCTGCTGGCGCGCGCGCACCACATTATTTACTCCGGGCGCAAGACGAGCTGGACGACGCTGTTCAAGTTTCTGCGCGACGAGTATCCGGCGATCTTTCAGCGCAACCTGCGCTTTGTCGTGGCGTCGCTGCTGGTGTCGGTGGCGTGGGGCCTGCTGGGCGCGGCGCTGACCAGTGCGCGGCCGGAGTTCATGCGGCACTATGTGGGGCCGCAGATGATCGCTACGATGGAGCGGCACGAGATGTGGACCAAGTCCATCGTGACCGTGGCCCCGATGGCGTCGAGCGCGATCATGACCAACAACCTGACGGTTAGCTTTGTCACCTTCGCGAGCGGAATCGCGTTCGGGGTGGGAACGTTTTTCTATCTGTATGTGAACGGCATGATGCTGGGCGTGATCGGCGCGGCGTGCCACCAATATGGAATGTCGCTGGCGCTGTGGAGCTTTGTGGCGCCGCATGGATCGCTGGAGCTGCCAGCGATTTTGATTGCGGGCGGCGCGGGATTTCGACTCGGCTACTCAATGCTGTTTCCGGGCGCTTTGCGATGGAAGGATTCGGTGGCGCAGGGAGGCATCGAGGCGACGCGACTAGTGTCGGGCGTGATTCCGATGTTGGTGATCGCCGGAACGCTGGAAGGATTTTTTTCTCCTTCGCGCGCGCCCGTCGCGTTGAAGTTTAGTGTGGGAGGGTTGCTGTTTGTGTTGTTGTTGTCGTGGTTGTTTCGGCCTGTGAAGCCGGCGCGCGAAGCGCAGCTGCAGGATTAAAGGAACAAGGAACCTCAGGGGCTCAAGCCCGTTCTTCATGCTCCCTTTTCGGCACGGCTGAAGTCGCGCACTTTCAAAACACTCATAGCGATGTATCTGCGACCTACAAGATGAATCCTCATTTTTGGTTGCGGCCTGAGTTTATTGCGGCTGCGATCTTGATCTTGTCTCCGATGCTGTATGCGGCGTTTGCTCCGGAGAGCTTTGCGGCGCTTGGGCTGCGCTTGCCGCGGGCTCTACGCATCGCGTTGCCTGCGGTTCTGTGTGGTCCCTATGCGTTGATCGCTGATGCTTTCGGAATGTTTCGTTGGCAATGGCTCGCGCTCTATGCTCTGTTGCCCATCGTGATGGCATTCCTTCTGGATCAGGCGCGCGAGGCGGATACCAGCAGCCGCGGCGACTGGCGGGATTTTCTGGTTTTGGCGACGTTGGGATTGGCTGTCGATCTGCGGTGGCTGGAGCCGGCGTGGCCGCATGGGCTGGCCGCTGCGGGCAAGATGTTGCTGCTGGATGCAGGACTCTATGGATTTCTCGCCGTGCGGCTGCTCGACGGCGTGGGGTTCGATCTGCGCTTGAAGGCGCGCGACGTGGAAATTGGACTGCGTGAGTTTCTCTTCTATGCGCCGATTGCGATCGTGCTCGGGCTGGCGCTGGGCTTCATCCACTTTCGTGCGGGATGGCCGGCGCCGCTGCGCGCTCTGGGCGCATATGTTTTTACTTTTTTCTTTATCGCGATTCCGGAAGAGCTGTTCTTTCGCGGATGGGTCCAGAATTTATTGGAACGGCGGATCGGGCGCACGGCTGCGCTGATGACGACGGCAGTTCTGTTCGGGCTGTCGCACTGGAACAAACAGACGGCGAACTTCAACTGGCGCTATGTGCTGCTGGCTGCGATCGCGGGGGTATTTTATGGGCGGGCGTGGCGCAGTCAGCGTCGTGTTGGCGCATCAGCGTTGACCCATGCGACGGTCGATACTTTGTGGTCGCTTTGGTTCCGGTGATGTTGCGGCGTGCGATAGCGCAGATAACCGAGGCCGACGCGCATGTTGTGGATGGTCGCCGCGGGCACGGTGATGGCGACGGCGATTCCGAAGATGGCGTGGGCCATGGCCAGCGTCCAGAGATTGCGCGCTTTGAGAAAGACGAGGCAGGCGGCGAGCCCCCAGACCAGCGTGAGCACAGTGAGGATCGGGTTGGGAAGGTGCGCGAGCGCGAAGATAAAGGCGGCCGTCGCCGCAGCCAGCGTGGCGCTGGGAATCAACCGAACGAGGCGCGCCAGAAAGTATCCCTGCAACAAAAACTGTTGGGCGAGCGACCAGACGGTGTAGCCGCCGAAGGCCAGTATCCATTGCGTGAAACCGTTGGGCCGATGAAGCGTGTGCAGATCGCTGGCTAGCAGCATTCCGCCTGCGGCGAGCGTCAGCGCCACGCCGACGACCCATGCCGAGCGCCAGAAGCCGGCGACAGTGCAGCCCATCGCCTTCCAGCCGGGGAACGAGATACAGATAGAGAGGACGAACCACGCGATCGCCAGCCAGTAGAGCCATCGCTGCAGAGGGCGCGGGGTCCAGATGACGGCAAGGATCAGCGCGTAGCCGATGGAGAGCTCGCAGAACTCCCAGAGCGGGCGACGCGCGGGCAGCGCGCCGATTACGGCAGTACACTTCGGATCAGAATCTTCGACAACTTCCAACCTTCGACCTCCGCGGAGAAAAGCAACGCGCATCCCATGCAGCCTCGCCTGCTATGACACGCGGGAGGCGCGGATGTTCCGCCAGACCGGTTCTTGAGCCAGCCTATTCAGCAGTAGACGCTACGGAGAGCTCTGGGTTTCTATACCTTCAAGAAAATTTTCTTCCGGTAGAGTATCCAGACCGGAATGAAACACACGGCCGTAAACGAGACGGAGTAGCCGAAGGCCGCCCAGTGCGGGTCGGTGATGTGAGCGAAGACGTTGTCGAAGATGGCGGTCTCAAGACTGATGCGCTTGCCCGTTGCCGACGTCACGTTGATGTTGTCGAGGATGCCCGGCAGCAGTTCGCTCACCATGTAGGCGGCGATGGCGTTGGAGCCGAAGACGATCCAGGGGAAGGTCCACCCCTTGCGCCAGCCTTGCAGATCGATGGTCATGAAGCAGAAGGTGAGCAGCAGCAGCGAGTAGCCGCCGGCGACCAGTACAAACGAGCTGGTCCACATGTTTTTGTTCAGCGGAAACTCGAGCGACCAGAGATAGCCGACCGCGAGACTGCAGACGCAGGCGGCGGCGAGGCCTGCGGCTTTCACGGCGTTCGACCGAGAGGTACGAAGCCACAGGCCGGTGAGCATACCCATCAACGCCGTGCCGATGGCGGGCAGATCGCTCAACAGGCCTTCGGGGTCGCGCACGTTGTGGTCGGGCGAGTAGAGATAGAGGTGATACGGGAACAGGTGACGATCGATCCAGGAGACCAGGTTCTGCGACATGTCCATGAAGGGCACGTCGCGGCCGGGCGTGCCGACGCCGGGGATGGGAACCCATCGCACAAGAACCCAGTAGCCAACCAGCGAGGCGACAAGAGCGGCGATCTTGGTGGAGACGCGCTGGTCCCATAGATAGAAGAGGCCGACGACCAGATAGCAGATGCCGATGCGCTGCAGCACGCCGTAGAAGCGGAAGTGCGCGAGGTGGAAGTAGGGGAATCCATTGACCACCATGCCGAAGAGAATCAGGATCACGGCGCGCTGGATCGTATGGCGGGCGAGCTGCGCGCGCGAGGCGCCGCGCGCCAGGCGGGCCGCGGTGGCGAAGACGACCGAGATTCCGACGACGAAGACAAAGGTGGGGAAGACGAGGTCGGTGGGCGTGAGGCCGTTCCACATGGCGTGGTTCATGAAGCGCCACGAACCGGGGCCGCCATTGTTGTTCACCATGATCATGAAGGCGATCGTGACGCCACGGGCGACATCGAGCGAGAGCAGGCGCTGCGTGGGTTTGGCGACGGTGGCGGAACCGGATGTTGGAGTGGAGGCCAGAGCAGGAGCTTGAGTGGTCATTGGAGGTCCCCGGCGGACGTGCGCGCAGTTGCATCTACCCTACGCGGTCCGGGCGATTTCGCCAAGGGGGGTCAGTAACGCGTATGAACAACAAAAGGCCTCGGAGAAACCCTCCGAGGCCTTCGTTGTTTAGCGCGCAGCGCAGTTGGCCGCACCGCAGGTGCTTAGGCCATGGCCTCGCGGCCCATCGGTTCGAAGCGCAACTGGTTTGAGTTGCGGTCGGCGTCGATGCGCACGTGGGCGCCGTGCAGGATCTCGCCGTCGAGGATCTTGATCGCCAACGGGTCCTGCACCATGCGCTGCAGCGCGCGCTTGAGCGGGCGCGCCCCGTAGGCTGCGTCTGAGCCGGCAGCCAGAATGAGCTGGCGGGCTGGATCGGTAAGCTCGAACGAGATTTGCCGGTCTTCGAGCAGCTTGCGCAGTTCGTTTAGGCGCAGCTCGAGGATCGAGTCCATCTGCGCGTGGCCCAGCGGACGGAAGATGACCATGTCATCGACGCGATTGAGGAACTCCGGCCGGAAGTGCTCGCGCAAGGTTCGCATCACGGACTCGCGGGCCATGTCGAAGTCGTGCTCTGTTTTCAGCGACTCGCCGGCGAGGAAGGCCGCGCCGAGGTTCGACGTCATGATCAGCACTGTGTTTTTAAAATCAACTGTCCGGCCCTTCGAATCGGTCAGGCGGCCGTCGTCCATCACCTGCAGCAGGACGTTGAACACATCCGGATGCGCCTTCTCGATCTCGTCGAACAGTATGACGGCGTAGGGACGGCGACGCACGGCCTCGGTGAGCTGCCCGCCTTCGTCATAGCCGACGTAGCCCGGAGGCGCGCCGATCAAGCGAGCCACGGCGTGTTTTTCCATGTACTCGCTCATGTCGATGCGGACCATCGACTGCTCGTCGTCAAACAAAAATTCGGCGAGCGCGCGGGCGGTTTCCGTCTTGCCCACGCCGGTTGGTCCAAGAAAAATAAACGACCCGATGGGACGCTTGGGATCGCTAAGACCGGCGCGCGAACGGCGAATGGCGTTGGCGACGACGCTGAGCGCGGCATCCTGGCCGACGACGCGCTCGCGCAGGCGCTCTTCCATCGAGACGAGTTTTTTGACTTCGCCTTCTAGCATGCGCGTGACCGGAATGCCGGTCCACTTGCTCACGATCTTGGCGATGTCCTCTTCGTCGACCTCTTCCTTCAACATGCGCTGAACGTTTCCACCATTGGCGCCATCTTGGTGCGCGTTGAGCTTTTTGAGTTCGGCGTCCAGTTTCGGAAGTTCGCCGTACTGAATCTGCGCGGCGCGATCGAGCTGCCCCTTGCGGGTCTGCTCCTCGGCCTCGAAGCGCAGCGCCTCAATCCGCTTCTTCAGCTCGCTCATGCGGGTGATAGCTTCGCGCTCGGTCGTCCAGCGCGCGCGGAGGGCAGTAATCTGCTCCTTCAGCGTCGCGAGTTCGCGCTCGACTTCTTCGAGGCGCTCGCGGCTGTTCTTATCCGTCTCACGCTTCAGGGCTGCGCGCTCAATTTCGAGCGAGGTGGCCTGGCGTTCGAGCTGATCGATCTCCGTGGGCACGGAGCCGATCTGGATCGCAAGAGATGCCGCAGCTTCGTCGACCAGGTCGATGGCCTTGTCGGGCAGGAAGCGATCGGAGATGTAGCGGTGCGACAGCGTCGCTGCCGAGACGATGGCCGAGTCCTTGATGCGCACGTTGTGGTGCGCCTCATAGCGGTCTTTGAGGCCGCGCAGGATGGCGATGGTGTCTTCTACGTTGGGCTCACCAACGTAGACGATCTGGAAGCGGCGTTCGAGTGCTGCGTCCTTCTCGATGTATTTGCGGTATTCGTTCAGCGTGGTTGCGCCGATGGCCCGCAGTTCGCCGCGCGCCAAAGCTGGCTTGAGCATGTTGCTTGCGTCGATGGCGCCTTCAGCCGCTCCGGCGCCGACGAGGGTGTGCAGCTCATCGATGAACAGAACGATCTGGCCGTTCGACTCTTCGATCTCTTTGAGGACAGCTTTGAGGCGATCCTCGAACTCGCCGCGATACTTGGCGCCGGCGAGCATGGAGCCGAGGTCGAGCGAGATGACGCGCTTGTCTTTCAGGCTTTCGGGCACGTCGCCGGAGACGATGCGGCGCGCGAGTCCCTCGACGATGGCGGTTTTGCCTACGCCGGGCTCGCCGATGAGTACCGGGTTATTTTTGGTGCGGCGGCTGAGCACCTGGATGACGCGGCGAATCTCCTCGTCGCGGCCAATGACCGGATCGAGCTTACCGCGGCGCGCGAGATCTGTGAGGTCCTTGGCATATTTTTCCAGAGCCTGGAACTTGCCTTCGGGGTTCTGATCGGTGACGCGCTGCGACCCGCGCACGGCGGTGAGCGCTTTCAAGATGGCGTCGTGCGTGGCGCCGGCGGCGGCCAATATGTCGCGCGCGGCGTCGCCCTTCAGTTGGGCGATGCCAAGTAACAGATGTTCCGTCGATACGTACTCGTCTTTGAAGTTTGCGGCTTCGCGGAAGGCCTGCTCCAGAGCCTTGTTCAAATTAGCGCTGGGATTGGGCTGCGCCGAGGCGCCGGAGACGCGCGGCAACTTGTCTTCGATCTGATGGAGGTCGTGCTCCAGGCGCTCGGCGGCCGCACCGATCTTTTCGAGGACGGCGGGAATCACGCCCTCGCGATCCTCAATGAGCGCCAGCAACAAGTGGACGGGCTGCATCTCGGGGTTGCCGAACTCAGCCGCCCGCGACTGGGCCTGCTGTACCGCCTGCTGCGACTTTACGGTGAATTTATCCCAACGGATAGCCATGAATAGCTCCAGGGAACAGTGAATAGGGAACAGGGATCAGTCACCCGTTCAGAGTTCACGGTTCACATCTTAGATTCTCTGTTTCTAAAGCCTGATCGGAAAAACTCTTCGATAACAATGTGTCATATAAATCATGCGTCGGACGGGCGGAATTGCTCTTCCGGCGCGCTCAAGTACTTGCGACCGCCGGACCTGTCCCCAGACAGATCCGGCGGTCTTGATCGGCGATCACGCTGCCGTCAATCCTGGTTAGACTTCGTTAGGCCGCCGCAGCGACGTTGACCTTGATCTGCTTGGGCTGCGCTTCGGCCTTTTTCTTGAGCTCGAGCTTCAGCACGCCGGCGGTGTAGTTGGCCTGCGCGCTCTCGGTGTCGACCGTTCGAGGCAAAGTGAAGGCGCGATAGAAGCTGCCGTAGCGGCGCTCGATCCGATGGAAGTTCTCTTCCTTCTCTTCCTTCTCAAGTTTGCGCTCGCCTTTCACGGTCAGCGTGTTGTTTTCGACGCGGATATCCAGGTCCTTCTCTTCGATGCCTGGAACTTCGAGCTTCAGAACAACCTTCTT
>DATHNJ010000234.1:0-3469 GCA_035486155.1 Occallatibacter sp.
GACGCCGGCGGCTTGAATCAATAAGGTCATGGGGGAGTGCAAGCGCTAAATCCTACCTCACCCCAAGCCGCGGGTAAACAAGCAGAAAGGATTGAGCGCGGGGATGATTTTAACTGGTTCTCCCAAACATTTTGCTCTTCTTTGCTTTCCGGAGAAGGTCCTGCCACTCATTCTGCAAGTTGATGCTGGCGTATTCGGTGAAGGGTTGGGCCGTGGTTAGCGCAACGGCTGCCTGCTTTCGATCGCCCACTTCCATCGCCGCCTGTGCCTGCTTGATAGCCGAAGATAGCTGCCGATCGGCCGCAGATTTGCGCCGCGAAGTGAAGACCGGGACGATTCGCGTCAGCAACGAGGATTCTCCCCCGGGACTCTGCAGAGTTCCCGCGCCGTCGATGCGGTCTAGCGCGGCATAGGCTCGTCCTACCGATTGGAGTGACGCCAATTCGTTTTCGCTGGCGGCGCGTAGTTGCTGCAATGCGGTCTGAACTGGAAGCGCTTCCAGAGTGTGGGGAGGCTGCGCTTCCAGGAACTTGATCGCCTCGGCATAGTGCTCCTCAGTGGCGAGGACTTCAACGGTTTGCAGCGCGCCATCGACATCGCGTTGCAGCGCCTGCAGCCGTCCGCGCGCATCCTCGAGCAGAAAAACCAGAGATGCCGCCGACGGGTCTTCGCTGATGGGCGTGAGCAAGTCGACGACGGCGCGGTACGAACCCTGCGTCATCAATTCCTGCGCCTGGCGCAGCAATCCCCGCAGTTGGCTGGTCTTCAGGTGCTGATCGGCTTCCTGCCGAGCGAACTCCATCAACTCCGCAATCTCGGGCGAGAAGATGCCCTCTTTCTGGCAAGACTCTAATAGGCGCAGCGCCTCCAAGTACTTTCCGGTGCTTAGCGCTTCATGGGCGCGCGTGAGAAATTCGGCGCGGGATTGTTCCTGACTGCGCGATGAGATGTGGCTGACAATCGTGGATTGCAGAGTCAGCAGGCGCTCGTTACCTGGAGTTTGTTGCAGCTCATCGCGCACCAGCCCTAACGCTTCCTCGGGCGAGCTCTCCATCAAGTTGCGGCAGCGCAGCGCCACTTCATCCACGCGCCGGCGAACCTCAGCTTCGCGCAGTTTCCGCGCCAGGCTTCCTTTGAACTTCATGAGCATGGGCTCAGTGGGCATGCGCTCCAGAGCCTTGTCCACTAGCTGCGCGGCACGGGTAAGTTCTTCGATCGTGGAGGCAAGAGAAACTTCATTTTGCAGCTGTTCGAGGATTCGTCGCCGTTGTTCCTGCTCGCGTCCCGACTTGGCCGCCGCCTGCAACGTGATCAGCTCCGGATTCGACGGATCGACGAGTTCGACCTCGGCGAGAGCTTCCATGGCGGCAGTAAAGTGGCGGGCGCCGATCTCGCGGCGCGCGTTCTCGATCAGCTGTCGCGCTTTCGCCTGTCGAGTCGCTTCTTCAATCAGACGCGCCAGTGCGACGTGCGCGGCGCGAACCCGGGAATCGTCGCCATCGACTTCGAGCGCTTTGGCTATGACGGCCTCAGCGCTTTCCAGATCGCCGCGTTCGCGAGCGGAATCGGCCTGTCGCAGATATCCTTCCACGAGCTCTCTGCGGCGTTTTTTCTGCCGCACAGTTTCCAGAAGCTCCGCCAATTCCGAATTCGCGGGATCGAGACCACAGGCTTCCTGCAGATCGCCGATGGCCTCGTCATAGCGCCGGTCGGCGGCGGCTTCCTCGGCTTGCTGGCGCAACTTGCGGACTTGCTCCGCGCGCTGCCGCATGGTCAGGTTTTGCTGTACCTGCGCAATCAGCTGGCGTGCTCGCGTATGCTGGCTATCCACTTTCAGCAACTGCAGCAGAATGTCTCTGGCCGCCGTGTACTGATCCTCCTGCACCAGGCGCTCGGCGCGCTCAATCCACTCGCCAACCTGTTCTTTCTTCAACTCATGAGCCAGCGAAGAGACCTCGGCCGCCATTTCGTCGGCAGTGGAGTAACGGTCATTCGGATTTTTCGCGAGAGTGCGATCCAGAATGACGTCGAGAGCCGGAGGATAATTCTGGAGAAATTGACTCAAGTGAGGATGATTCCCAGACAGAATCTGCTGCACCATCGCATAGTCACCGGTAAACGGAAGCTGCCCGGTCAGCAATTCAAACAGCATCACTCCAACAGAAAAAATGTCAGAGCGGCCGTCGAAGGGCTCATTTTTCAGGCGTTCCGGCGCCATGTACTGGATCGTGCCGATTACATGGCCCGTGCGCGTAAGATGGCCGTCGGTTTTTTCCTGGCGCGCAATACCGAAGTCGAGCAGCTTCACGATACCGTCGGACTGCACGATCACGTTGGCCGGTTTCACATCGCGATGAATCACGTCATTGCGATGGGCGTAGCCGAGAGCGTAACAGACCTGCTCGATGATCTTCAGCTTGAAAGCAAGCGGCAGAGACTGTCCAGAGTGGAT
This sequence comes from Occallatibacter sp., assembly GCA_035486155.1. GTDB lineage: Bacteria > Acidobacteriota > Terriglobia > Terriglobales > Acidobacteriaceae > Telmatobacter. Next base: position 2,453 of record DATHNJ010000234.1, read on the forward strand.
AAGCTTGTCCAGCGGATCGCCGGACAAGTATTCCATGACGATGTAAGGGAAGCCGTCCTGCTCGCCCAGGTCGTACACGATCACGATATTGGGATGTTTCAGCGCACCCGTCTTGGCGGCCTCGCGATAGAAACGCTGCAGCATTTCCTGATCGCCGGTAAAGCCCTCGGTGACCGTCTTGATCGCGACTTCGCGGTTCAGTTGGCGATCGAACGCGCGGTAGACCATGCCCATTCCACCGCGACCGAGAAGATCGATCACTTCGTACTTGCCAATGCGTTTGATCGGTGGAGTGGTCACGGAGATTTGTTTTCGATTTACGCAGAAGGCTGGGGGAAGCCTTCATTAGTTATCTACAGCGATGATCTGCAACCATGACTTACAGCGTTTGCGCCGGAATCGACCACGCCGTGAATCGCGCCCAGACGCCGAACAAGTTTACTCCTGCCTCGCTGGCTGGCCAGCGAGATGCGATCTCGGAACCTATGCAGAGCCGCCCGGCCAGACCATGTTGAAGTTGTCCCGCAGATACTTCTTGGCTTCCTCGCGTTCCGGCGTCGGAGCGTCGGGAGTTGAGTTCAGGTACAGGATGTAGGCTTCAGCAGTCCCGTCGGTATCGTTGTCCATGACGCGTTTGCGCGCCTGCGCCAGAATCTTTCCTGGGAGCGACTTCACCTTCTCCTTTACGTCGTCAATCAAAGCGATGCGCGCAGCAATCTCGACATCGCCCAGGAACTGCGCTTCATCGGGCGGGGAGCCGCTTTGTTTCACGCCTTTGGTGTCGGTCGGATTCACGTTTTCCGTTATCACGAATTGCTTCTGATTCGATCTCTTGACCGACGGATTCGATGCGATGGCGTTGCCGTTGGAGTCGACAACCCGAAATCCAAGTTCGACTACGGCGCTCAGGTCGATAGTCCGCCGGGTATAGCTGTAGGGCTTCACAACATCGCTGAGAATCGTTTTCGGGATCGTATCGAGCTTGCGGTGAGCCTCCTCCACTTTCTTTTGAGCGGC
>DATHNJ010000235.1:0-20091 GCA_035486155.1 Occallatibacter sp.
GACCGACTCAAGGAACGATTCAATCTCCAGCCGCAGGGGTTCGCCAGGCGTCACCTGTGGCTTTGCGATCGAAAGTCCGGGGCCCGGTCCTTTCGCAGCGCCGGCCGCAGCGAGTTGCGCCAACGTTGCCGGATCGATAGCGCCACTCTGCAGCGCCGCCGCTATCTCTGGCGGCACGCTGCCGTCGACGCGGATCACCAGCAGATCGCGCCGCGCGTAGTCGATCGACACATACTGCCGCGGCTCGAAAAAGCGCAGCTTGCGCACACGCTCGGTCGAGACGCGCGAGGCCGTAAAGTTCGCCACGCAACCGGATTCGAACTCCACGCGCACATTGGCGATGTCCACTTTAGGCGACAGGATCGGCAGCCCTACAGCGCGCACTTCGCGCACCGGCGAATGCGCGAACGTCAGCACGATATCGAGATCGTGGATCATGAGATCGAGCACCACGTCCACGTCGAGCGACCGCGGCGTAAACACCGAAAGCCGGTGCGCCTCGAAAAACATCGGCCTGCGCAGCTTGGGCTGCACGGCGAGCACCGCGGGATTGAATCGCTCCAGATGTCCCGGCTGCAGGATGCGCTGTTTGCGCTCAGCCAGGGCTACGAGCGCATCGGCCTCGGCAAGCGTCGCAGAGATCGGTTTTTCGACGAGCACATCGACGCCGGCTTCGAGCAGCTCCGATGCGACTGCATGATGATGCACCGTCGGAACCGCCACGCTCGCCGCGGACAATTTCATATCCGCGCGCAGCAGTTCGTCCACGCCGGCGAATACAGGGATGGAGTATTTTTCGGCAGTCTCTTTGGCCCGCGCACGGTCGGGCTCGACTGCAGCGACTAACGCGACAGGATGCCCCTCGCTCTCCAACTCGCGATAGACGCGCAGATGGTTCGAGCCGAATGCGCCGCTGCCCGCGACGGCGACACGGATCATAGGCTCACCTGCTATTGGCCAGCCCCTTTGCCTTCGACCGCTTTCAGGCAGCGCCCATACAGCTCGAGCAGTTGGTTCACCTGCTCTTCGGGCTTCGCCGCGCCCGCGCCGCTGAATCCCGTCGATCCCGCGGCCGGACGGCCCATGCCTGCGGTTCCCGCGACAAATTTAAGCAAGTCGAGTGCGATATCTTCGTTGCGCCGAGCGCCGAGCGCCGCGCTGTTGATCGAGTCCATTGTGAAAGCTCTCCGAAGAGGATGCTACCAGATGCAGGCGCGCAAGATGAGTGACGAAAGGCGCTCGCGTTGGAGCAAAACCTGGGTCTATCCATCACGAAGCCAATGTCCTCAAGTCGACGCGGCGAGCAGGGAGCGGCGACCTTGCACAAGCTATACAGAACACAACAACCCAGGTTTTGCTCTAGTCTGATACTTATGGCGACGCGCCGCCGTACTTCTCTCTTCCGTGATCCCGTCTTTCTTCTGGCGCTTGTCGCCGGTCTTCTCGCCTTTGTCGTGCAATCCGGCGAACTCGGCACTGCCGACACGCAACACCGCCTCAATTCCACGCATGCTTTCTGGACATCCGCCCCGCCCGTCTTCGACTGGGAGTATCCCGAGTTCGGCATTCATGGCCGCGACGGCCGCCTGCAGAGCTGGTACGGCATCGGGCAATCGCTGCTGATGCTGCCCGCAGACATCATCGGCGCCGGAATCGAAAACCTGTCTATCTTCGCCCACTACAAAAACACTGACCCCACGGTCCGCAACATCTTCGTCAGCTATACGACGAATATTCTCGTCACCATTCTCACCGCACTCGTTTGTTTCCGCCTTCTCCGCCAGTTTGGATTTTCGATCAAGCACTCCGTCCTCGGCGTGCTGGCTCTGCTGATCGCGACGACGCACCTGCATTACACGCAGAACATGATGGAGAACAACTACATCTTTCTGCTGACGGCCGCGGGATTCTCCTTTGAATACGAATGGCTCCAAACCGGCAGCCGCCGCGCGCTTCTCGTCGGCGCGGGCGCCTTTGGTCTTAACCTGCTCACGCGCCTCACGACGGGACTCGATCTGCTCGCCGGCGTCGTTTTCCTGCTGCTCGTTCTCTGGTTCGAACGCGCCTCGGAGTTCTGGACGCGTCTCGGAGCGTATGCAGCTACGGCCATCCCCGTGTTCTGCTTCTTCGGCCTACTCGATCGTCTCTACCAGTTCTACCGCTTCGGCTCGTTCACTAACACCTACGTCAGCGTCGTCAAGCACGAGACGCTGCTGCGTCATCCCGACTGGCCTAAAAGCTATCCCTTCGAAACGCCATTCCACGACGGTTTCTTCGGCGCACTCTTCGCGCCCGAAAAATCCATCTTTCTCTTCGATCCGCTGCTGATCCTCGCCCTCCTCATCGCTGTTTTTGGATGGAAGCATTTCGCGCCCGCGGTGCGCGCCTATCTCATCGCGACCGGCCTGATGCTGCTGGGCTATATCTGCTTCTATGCGCGCTACACCGTGTGGAGCGGCGACGACGCATGGGGCGATCGCTATGTCTCCACCTCAGTTGAATTCGCCGCGATGCTGGCGATTCCTTTGTTGCTGCGCTATCGCGCCCAGCTTGGCAAGCTGCTGTGGACTCTCGGCCTCGCCTTGCTTGCGGTCAGCACCGCCATCCAACTCGCCTCGCTCGCTTTCTGGCTGCCGCTCGAGCTTTACCAGATGGAGGTCTTCGGCCATCCCACGTACGTCATCGCACTGCGCATGAAAAACATCGTCGCCTTCGCGCTAGGCAAGATGGACGCCTGGGGCCTTAGCACCGACTCGCTTCACGAAGATCCATGGGACTACGTTCACATGACCACGTGGAACTTCCTGCCGTTCCTGTTGAAGCGCGTCGGCGTAGCGCCTGCGTGGGCCGTGCGCATCGCATTCGTCGTCTGGTATGGATCACTCGCCGCATTGGTCGCGGCTCTTCTACGTCTGCGTTCGACGCTGAGACGCATCGACGCGCCTGCAACACGAGAGATAGGCTGAATACGGTGCTCACAGCCTACATCGCGATGGGAGCAAATATCGCAGGTCCTGCCGGAGCTCCCGCGGCGACGCTTGCCTCGGCCGCATTGCGCCTTGGAGAGCTCGGGCGCCTGCTTCGCCGCTCTTCGCTCTACTCAACCAGTCCCGTCGGCTTCGCCGAGCAGCCACGATTTTTCAACGCAGTCGTCGCGCTCGAAACGGCGCTTTCTCCGCACGCGCTGCTCGATGCGCTGCTCGACCTCGAGCGCGAGTACGGCCGCGACCGCTCGCTCGGCCCACGCAACGGCCCGCGCACCCTCGATTTGGATATCCTGATGCTGGGAGACCTTTGCCTCAGTGAGTCCGATCTGGAGATTCCTCATCCGCGCCTGGCCGAGCGCGCCTTCGTTCTGGTTCCTCTCAACGAAATCGCGCCTCAAGCCGTGGTCCCGCGTCATCGAGCGACGGCGGCTCAATTGCTCGATCGCCTGCGCCACGGCGAAGACGCCGACGCCGAGCACGTCGCTCCGGTTCACGATGATCTATGGCGTGCTGGCCCCAATCCTGGCCCTGCTCCTACCGCTTAGCCTGCGCGCCGCGCCTCCCGTCAGTCTGACGGTGACGGTTGAGGACAGCGCGAACGCTCCTATCGCCGGCGCATCCGTACAAAAACCCGCAGGCCACCTGCTCGGACGCACCGATGGCGATGGCCGCTTCACCTTCGAGTGCGAAACGCCCTGCCGCATCCGCATCGATGCCGATGGATTCTCCGGAAGTTTCTTCGAACTCGCCGCCAGCGAGACCGTGCACCTCGAACGGGCCGGCGTCTCCGAACAGATCACCGTCACCGCCTATCGAGAGCCGCTCGGCGAGTTGCAGAGCCCCGTCACCACGCGCACGCTGGACTCCGTTGCGCTCAGGACAACCGCAGGCGTCTCGCTCGACGATAGGGTCCGCCAGCTTCCCGGCGTGGAACTATTTCGCCGGTCCAGTTCGCTCGTGGCCAACCCGACATCGCAGGGCATCAGCGTGCGCGGCCTCGGCTCCACCTCCGCCAGCCGCACCCTTGTTACCCAGGACGATGTGCCCCTCAACGACCCCATCGGCGGATGGATTCACTGGGAAGAGCAACCTGAGCTTGCCATTCAAAGCGCCGAGCTGGTCCGAGGGGGCGCCAGCGATCTTTACGGCTCGAGCGCCATCGGCGGCGTGCTGAACATGATCACCGTGCGGCCTTCAAACGATGCATTTGAAGTGCGTTCCACCTACGGCGGCGAGGGAACCTACGACGACAGCGCGCTTGCTGAAACCAAGCGCGGCCCATGGGGTTTGCTTGCTGCCGGCGGCGCGCTCGGCACGGATGGTTATATTCAGGAAGCGCCGGCGCAGCGCGGCCCCGTTGATATCGCATCGAATGTCCACAGTGAAAACGGCCTCTTCGTCGCCGATCACGACCGCGGACCGTTGCGATTGTTCCTGCGGGGCAGCGGCATGAACGAAGCGCGCAACAACGGCACGCCTTTCCAGGTCAACGGCACGCGCCTCTGGCGCTACGCAAGCGGCGCCGACTGGCGCGGACCGCGGGGCGACAACGCGGCGCTGCGCCTCTACGGATCGACGGAACATTACCGACAAACCTTTTCCAGCATCGTCAATACACCGACTGCGACCGATCCTACATGCATATACCGTTGCGGCGAGTCGCCGACAAAGTTCGCGCTCGCGCCAGTGAACGAGCTCGGCGCGGCCGCGCATTGGACACGCCCCTTCGGCGCTGGCCTCGTCGTGCTGGCGGGCGCCGATGCACACGATGTTCGCTACTGGGATCGCGAGCAGTCGCTCGGCTCATCGACGCAGCTCACCAACCTTCACGATCACCAGCGCGACTCCGGGCTCTACGGCGAGATTCTCTGGACGCATCGCGCATGGACCGCATCGGCCTCTGCGCGCGGCGACTGGTATCAGAACTACGACGGCCATCAACTCACGTGGAGCGGAGCCAGTTGGGTTCCCAGCGCGTCGCAGCCCACGCAACGCGACGAACGTCTCTTCGATCCACGCATCGGCGTCTCGCGCAAATTTCTTACGCACTGGGCCGTCTCCGGTTCCGCTTTCCGGGCTTTTCGTGCGCCCTCGCCCAGCGAGCTCTACCGCTCCACGCAGGTCGGCAACAAACTCACGCTGCCCAATGGGCAACTACTCAGCGAGCGCGCGACTGGCTGGGAGACGGGCCTGGCAAGCCAATGGCATTGGGGCGTCATTCGCACCAGCTACTTTCTCACCCAGGTCAATCGGCCCATCGTCGCAGTCACCACCAATCCAAACTCGTCGCCGATCCTGCTGCTGCGTGAAAACCTCGGCCAGATTGAAAGCCGCGGCGTCGCTCTCGACTTCGAACTCGCGCCGCAGCATTGGCTGTCGCTCGATGGCGGCTATCAGTATGCCCATGCTGTGGTTTCGCGCGGCTCGCAGGATCTCGGCAACTGGATTCCTGAGGTCGCGCGCAATATGGCCACGCTGAATCTGCGCGCCTATAAGCCGGCGATCGGCACGCTGAGCCTGCAGAGCCGGCTCAGCGGACATCAGTTCGATGACGACGCGAATTTATTTCTACTGCACGGCTACTTCCGCCTCGATGCTTATGCCTCGCGCGACATCGGCCGGCGCCTGCAACTGTTTGCAGCGGGCGAAAATCTCTTCGATCGCAGCATCGAGGTGTCGAAGACCCCGACGACAACGCTGGGCCAACCGCGCATTGCGCGCGCCGGTCTGCAAATACGGCTCTCCCGCGAAGCGCGCTAAAAATCGGAACCCCGTCTCTCCACCTTTCGATTGAAAACCAATTCCAGAACCCTGTGTTTCTCCTGAGTGTGAGTGGTCAGAGAACCGCCGCCACAGAAGGAGAAACACCATGAGACTCGCGAAGTTTGCACTTGTGGCGGCGCTCATTGCGGCGCCGGCCATCACTATCGCACAAACCCCGGCGCAGGCTGCGCAACGGGGCGCCATCACCCAGCGCCAGTTCAACCAGCAGCGACGCATTAGGAACGGCGTCCGCAGCGGCCGTATCAATGCGCGCCAAACCATGCGCCTCGAAAGACAGCACCGCAGCATCAACCGCGAGATGCGCGTGATGCGCGCTCGGCATAACGGCCGGCTGACGCCGCGCGACCGCCGCATCCTTGCTCATCGGCAGAATGTGGAATCGCGTCGCATCTTCCGTGCCGAGCATCGTCGTATCGGATAAACAGGCAGCCTCGGGGAGTTTGTGAAAAACTCCCCGAGGCGCAGCGGCCGTCGCACATTCGGTCGGCATCCGCCAGCCGATAAAATCGATCTGTGGCTCTTGACTTCAACATCCTGAACGTGTCGGAAGCCGGCGGACGCCGCGCTCAACTCCATCTGCCTCACCAGACCATCGAAACGCCTGTCTTCATGCCGGTCGGCACCGCGGGCACGGTCAAGGCCGTTGCGCAGGATGTGCTCGAATCCCTTGGCGCGCAGATCATTCTCGGCAATACCTACCACCTTTATCTGCGGCCAGGGCACGAGGCGATTCGCCGCATGGGCGGCCTGCATAAGTTCATCAGTTGGCCGCGCGCCATGTTGACTGACTCGGGCGGATTTCAGGTCTACAGCCTCACGCAACTGCGCAAAGTCAGCGACGAAGGCGTGCGCTTCCGCTCGCATCTCGATGGGAGTTCACACTTTTTTACTCCGGAACACTCTATCGACGTGCAGATCGCTCTCGGCGCCGATATCTGCATGGCCTTCGATGAATGCACCGAATACCCTGCCGATCGCGACCGCGCCAAAGAGAGCCTGCGCCTTACGATGAGTTGGGCGGGCCGTTCGCTCGATCACTTCCGCGCTCGCCAGGATGAAGTTGTGTGGCGCGATGCATTCAACGGAAAAACGCAGAGCGTCTTCGGCATCGTGCAGGGGGGCGTCTACGCCGATCTGCGCCGCGAGAGCGCCGAGCGCCTGGTCGAGATGGACTTCGATGGTTACGCCATCGGGGGCTTGAGCGTCGGCGAGCCGCGCGAAGCTACGCTCGAAGTGATCTCGACTGTGCTTCCGCTGCTGCCGAAAGACAAGCCGCGCTACGTCATGGGCGTGGGCTTCCCCGACGAAATTGCGCAGTACGCGCGCATGGGCGTGGATATGATGGATTGCGTGATACCTACACGGGCTGCGCGCCACGGCCTGCTGTTCACCAGCGAAGGCCGGATGAATATCAAAAACCAAAAATACGCCGAGGACCAATACCCGCCCGATCCTACATGCGGCTGCATGGTCTGCGGCCGTTACTCACGCGCCTATCTTCGCCACCTGGCGCGCGCAGGCGAACCGCTCGGCGGCACGCTCAACTCGATCCACAACCTGGCTTACTATCTCGGGGTCATGCAGCGCATCCGCGCCGAATTGCGGGCGCCGCAAGCGACAACGTCTCGGCTCGAAACGAACCCAGCTCGGCAATAACCCGCTGCAACACCTCAGCCCAATCGCCCGCTTGCTGCTGGCGAAACAAGCGCGCTGTCGGATACCACGGCGTTGTCTCTGTCCTTTCCATCCATCGCCAATCGGCCAAATGCGGCAACAGAATCCATACTGGCTTGCCCATCGCTCCGGCCAGATGCGCGATGCATGTATCCGTTGTGATGACAAGATCGAGCAGCGAAATCAGGGCCGCGGTCTCGGCAAGATTCTTATCTGCGTTCGATCCATCGATCACGGCTGCGCCTTTCGGCAAGTCCTTCAACTGCTCGGCAGGCTCGCCCTTTTGCAGAGAAAACCACGCGATCCCCTCGCAGCGAAACATCTCCCCCAACGTTGGCAGCGCCATCGAGCGCCGCGCATCGGCTCTGTACTTCGGATTGCCCGCCCAGGCGACTCCGACGCGAAGACTCGATCGATGGTGCGCCGGCGTTTCCTCCGACAGGCTTTTTCTGGCTTCTATCAGCTCCGGTTCCGCGCCGAGATATGCGCCAGTCCACGGGGCTGTCTCTGGGCGCGTGCGAAAGACCATGGGCAGGCTCATCAGCGGGCACTCCACATCGAACTCCGGCGGCGCAACGCCCAATTGCGCCACACGCGCTTGCTCCGCTTGCACAACCCCCAGCGACTTCGTCAGACGCTCCACCGGTTCATGCACCTGAAGAATGACCTCGCCTCCGCGCGCGGCGACCATCGCCGCATAACGACAAAACTGAATCGCATCGCCCAGTCCCTGTTCGGCGTGAAGCAGAATCCGTTTTCCCTCGAGCGGCTCGCCTTGCCAGCGCGGCTGCCGAAAGATCATCGGCGTGCGATGGACCTCGCGAAAACGCCAGCGCGCCTCGTAATTCGCCCATCCTCGCTCCCAATCGCCCAGCCTCAACTGCAGCAGCGCGAGGTTGTAACGCGCGCCGGCGTGCTGCGGATCGCGCTCGACCGCTGCCTGATGCGCCCGCAGCGACTCCTCCATGCGACCCAGATCCATCAGGCTGTTGCCGCGATTCGAAACGGCTGCCCTGTTTCCCAGACGCTCTGCCTGCTCGAAGGCTTCGATCGCCTCCGCATATCGCTCCTCGGTGTGCAGCAGAACGCCGCGCATATTCACAGCCTCGGAGTTACAGCCGTCGCGCCGCAGCGCCCATCGCAACCAGGCCCATGCGCCGCCCAGATCCTTCCGCGCAGCGCAGAGCTGGCACCAGGCAAGGCCCACATCCACTTTGCGCGGATCGAGAGCAAAGGCCTTGCGCAGATGCGCCGCCGCTTCCTCCCATCGCTTCTGATCGCGCTCCACCAGCGATAGATTGATCCATGCGCCCGCCGAATCGGGATTGAGCGCGACCGCCTTTTGCAGCGCCGCCTCTGCCCAGACGTCTTGCCCCTGGTCGCGCAGCAGGCAACCGAGATTCATCCAAGCCGCGGCGAAATCCGGCCGCAGCACGAGCGTGCGCCGATAGCGTCTCTCCGCTTCCTTCGCGCGTCCCAGCCGCGCCAGCACAAATGCGGCGCCGAACTCCGCCTCCGCCATCTTCGGCGCAAACGCAGCGGCTTGCTCGTAGCTAACCAACGCCTCGGCGTCGCGATTCATCCAGGCCAGCGCGTTGCCTTTGTTCAAGTGCGCGGTCGCCATCGCAGGCTGTCGCCGAATGACTGTTTCATATTCGCCAATCGCCTGCTCCGGCAGTCCCTCGGCTGCGAAAAGTTCGCCCAGGCCCAGATGCACCAGCGCGCTGGTTCCATCGCGCCGTAATGCTTCGCAATAGATCAGTTTCGCTTCGCCGTACCGCCCGGCCGCCTTGAGCGCCTGACCCAGTGCAGCCCACGCCGCATCCATCGCCGGAGCAGCCGCAACGGCGGCGCGCGCCATCTGGATCGCCGCCTCATGCTGGCGACTCGCCAGCGCAATCAGGCTCATGCCTACAAGAGCCGTGGGATTCTGTTCGTCGTCTGCAAGCGCCCGCTGGTAAGACAGCGCCGGTTCAATGAGATGCCCGCTCAGCGACGGGCGTTCCCCCTGAGCATCGTGACGCATCGTCATGACAAGAAACGCAGCACCCAGAGCTCCAATTGGCGCTTCACTCTTTAAGCGCTCTCTAAGCTCTGGCGACTTCAAACGCCGACGCTGCTCCAAAGGAAAACACCGTCCCGCGACGTTCTCTTAAGCAAGAGGTTTCAATCAGGGGAGCATGGATGCATACGCCGCTTTCATTTAAAACCGGATTCAAATGCTGCGCATTTACACTGGCGGAAGCTGACGCTGGGAGCTTTATGACCGCTATCTCTACCATTGATGCACGCGTTCCGCTCTTGGAGCGAAGTGAAGCGCCGACCGAGATCGCTCAGCTCTATGACAAGCTGCTCGAAGAGCGCCGCGTTGTGCCCAACATGTTCAAGGCGTTGGCCAACGTTCCGGCGCTGGCTCTGGGCATCACCGCATTTCTCAAGCCGCTCATGGCCGACGGCGCGCTGCCCGGCTGGTACAAAGAACTCATCGCAACGCGCATCGCATCGCTCAACGCCTGCCAGTACTGCGTCAGCGCGCATCGCCATCTGGCGCTCAAGCGCGGCGCCACGCTGGGGCAGGTCGCCAGCTATGACGCCTACGAGCTTGGCCCCTTCACCGAGAAAGAAAAGGCCGGCTTCCGCTACGCCAGCCTTCTTCATCAGTCCGGCCACGCCGCCAATGAAGCGGCTTTCGACGCCATCAGCGAGCACATGAACTGTCAGGAGATCATTGAGCTGACCGCACTGGCCGGCGCCTTCGAGATGTTCGCGCGCATCAACTCCTCGCTGCGCATCCCCGTTACTCCGCTGCCGGAGTAGCGAGCATCGAACCCATTCGCTGTTCGTGCGCGAGATCTCATGGGTTCGATTGCGCTGGAACATTTTCTTCGAGCGCGGTGTCTACAAGAGCACAGTGGTTCCGTTTGGGATGAATTTACCGGGGCCCTCTGCGACAGGTCTTCGTCGCAGGGGTGGCTTGGGTCCGTGAACTCGTGCGCTCGCGCCGGCTCAGGCGTCGCGCGAATGAGAATGCGCGCCTGAACGCCCTCCCGATCGGCGCGACTGCAATCGCTTACGGCCTGACCTGAGCGAGCAGGCCGTAAGCGGAGATCGGGAGGACGCCATGTTTGAAGACTCCACCTTTGAATCTACTGGCCGGATCCAGACGCGCAGTCGCGGATGGATGATCGCGACATTTCTCTTCAACGGAACGATTCTGCTCGGATTGGTTCTGATTCCGCTGATTTATCCGGAGGCGTTGCCGCGACAGGCGTTGAGCTTTTTGCTGACCACGCCTCCGCCTCCGCCGAGTCCGCCGCCGATGCCGAAACAAGCTGAGCACGTGTTTCATGGCGCGCCGGAGATGCAGGGGCCACATATCTTTTTGCCGCCGCAGATTCCTACGACGATCGGACATTGGAATGGGCCTGAAGAGCCATCCAACACGGCTGTGATCAGCATGGATTCGGGAGGCGGCATGCCGGATTCCGGCACAAGCGTGTTTGATGGTCACGGCGGGCCGGTTGTTGTGCATCCGGAGAGCAAAGGTCCGGTGCATTTGCCTTCGACCTTGGTGGCAGGTTTGCTGATCTACAAAGTCACGCCGCAGTATCCGGCGATTGCGAAGGCGGCGGGAGTGGGCGGCACGGTGATCTTGCAGGCGATGATCTCGAAGGATGGAACGATCGAGAATCTGCGCGTGGTGAGCGGGCCGGCGATGCTGCAGCAGGCGGCGCTCGATGCGGTGAAGATGTGGCGGTATCGTCCGTATCTGCTCAACGGCGTTCCGCTCGAGGTGGAGACGACGGTGAACGTGGTCTTCACGATGGGACGTTGAGTTTTTCGCGGGTTAGCTCGTTCCATTGCGCGATGGATTCGGGTATGGGCGGGCTGGCGATGCCGGGCGCGACGCGGGAGAGCGGGTCTTGGGGATTGATGGCGCCGCGCTTGTCGCGCAGCATGCCCTTGACCCAGCCGATGGCGGCGAGGCCTTGTTCGCCGGCGAATTTTTGCTCGATGTAGAACCAGCGGTCGTCCCAGCAGACCAGGCGCGAGGTGAGCGTGAAGGCGGAGAACAGCGGCAGGGAGCGGCGATAGGTCATCCACACGGCGCCGACGATGGGCTGCCAGCGCGAGCGGAGGGCGTGATCGAGGAGGCGCGTGCGGGCGAGCAGATGCATGCGTCCGTAATCCATGACGCTCAGGTAGCGCGCGTTGTTCATATGCAAGTTGAAGTCGATGTCTTGCGGCCAGACGTGCATGCGGATGTGATCTTCCTCGAGGACGTTCAGGCGTCGAAGCGGCCGGAGGGATTGGCGGATGGCCAGGGCGGGAATGCGGATGAAGCTGATGAAGTGCGACAAGGAAAGATCCTTGATTTGAGTTTAAGAGGCGCGGGAGAAGGGGCAGGCGCTAAAGCCCCGCGCTTGTTGCGTGGATTTCACGCTGCCCCTACGGGGCGCCGGATTTTTTCTAGGATGGTTTCCCAGGGTTGCGCTGCGCTTTACCCTGGGCTATTTTCGGTTCTCCCTCCGGGAGATGGCGCGCTGGCGTGGGGCTCGTGTGATCGGCGACAATCGCTTCTACCATGCGAAACCTTTCTCGTCGCGATTTTATGAAGACGGCTGCGGCCGCAACGATTGCTACCAGCGCGCGCGGTTTTGGCGCAGTGAATCATCAACGCGTGTTTGTGGGCTCAAATTCGGACAACGGAATTCTGGCGTTCGACTGGAGTGCGGCGACGGGTGGGTTGAAGCCGGCCGGGGTGGCAGCGAAGATTCCGATGGTGGATTGGCTAGTGTATTCGCCGAAGGAAGATTTTTTGTATGCGGCGTGCGAGGTGGACAGCTTCAACGGCAAGGCGACGGGCGAGGTGGCGAGCTTCAGCGTGAACGATGGGGCGCTGCAGCAGATCTCGGCGCAGAATTCGGCGGCGAAGGGGACTTGTCATGTGGGGCTGGATCGCACGGGGCGCGTCTTATTGTCGGCCGATTACGGTGGCGGGAGTGCGGCGAGCTTTTTGATCACCGACGGCAAGCTGAGCGAGGTTGTGTGGACCGAGCACTACACGGAGCACGGTCCGGACAAGGATCGGCAGGAAGCGGCGCATGCGCACTTCTGCTCGTTTTCGCCGGACAATCGCTTCGCCTATATCAACGACCTGGGCGGCGACATGATCCACATCTACAAACTCGACGCGGAGACCGCGCAGTTGACCGGCGCCGGCGCGTATCACGCCAAGCCCGGCGCGGGGCCGCGCACGCTGCATTTCCATCCCAACGGACATACGGCGTACGGTATGAACGAGATGGCTTGTTCGGTGGATGTGCTGGAGTGGCATAAGGCGGATGGGAGTTTGACGCTGACGACGACGGTGGAGCTTTTGCCGCCGGATTGGAAGGGCGCGACGCCGACCGGATGCGACACGGTGATTACGCGCGATGGGCGCTTTGTTTACTTCGCCAATCGCGGCGACGATTTTATTTACGGATTCAAGGCGGATGCGAAGACTGGAGCGCTGACGCCGATCAAGCGGTTTGGCTGCGGGGGCAAGACGCCGCGGAATTTTGTGCTCGATCCGACGGAGCGGTGGATGCTGATTGCGAATCAGGATTCGAGTTGGGTGAGCGTGTTTGCGCGGGATGCGAAGACGGGGGAGTTGGCGAGCGAGGGGAAGAACTTCGACGCGGCGACGCCTATGCGGATTTTGTTTGCGTAGGTGGAGAGCGAGATGAGGAGTGGATTGTGCTGGGCCCGACGAGTCGAATCGAGAGGCACAATCCCTCGGGGCCTAAAGGCCCATTCCTCTTCGGTGCAGACATGTACGGGCTAAAGCCCGTACCCTCCAACCCAGCTCGTACCCTTCACGGGTTTAGAGATCGATTGTGCGGTGTTTATGCACGATTGAGGCCATGCCTGTTACAAACTTGCCGGGGCTGAAGCCCTGCATGTTTGAAGGATTGTTGTCAGAGGCGGACTAGGCGCCGGCGAGGGCGGGGCGTCTGCCGGCCAGGGCTGCGAGCGACTCGCCTTTTTCTGATTCAGTTGCGACTATGGGAGTCCGCGCCAGTTCCCAGGCGGAGCGATCTTTGAGCAGGCGCGAGACCAGCGCGGTGTGCATGGCGTGACCGGCGCGCTCGGCGACGACGTGGCCTTCGATGCGGCGGCCAGCCAGCGCGAGATCGCCGATGAGGTCAAGCACCTTGTGGCGGACGTATTCATCTTTGAAGCGGAGCGGGCCGTTTTCCGGGCCTTTGGCGCCGATGATGATGGCGTTGTGCGGTCCGGCGCCGCGAATCAAGCCCATGTTGCGAAGCATCTTCTCGTCAGCTTTGTATCCGAAGGTGCGGGCGGCGGCGATTTCGGCGCCGTAGGTCTCGGTGGCCAGGTCGACGCTTGTCTTCTGTTGTCCGATGGGAGCGGGGAAGTCGATGGTGTACTGAATGCGGTAGCCGGAGCCCGGGTAGACGCCGATGAACTTGTTGCCTTCGCGGACTTCAACGGGTTTGATGATGCGCATGTATTCGCGCTGGCGGCGCTGGGTGCGGATGCCCTGGTTGGCGATGGCGTCCACGTAGGGCAGAGCGCTGCCGTCGAGGATGGGCAGTTCAAGATTGTCGAGCTCGACGATCACGTTGTCGACGCCCATGCCGATGAAGGCGGACAGCAGATGTTCGGTGGTGGAGATGAGCACGCCCTGGCGCATGAGGCTGGTGGCGTAGCTGACTTTGGCGACGTTGCGGCCGATGGCGGGGATTTCGAAGTCGTCGAGATCGGTACGGCGGAAGACGACGCCTGAACCTGCGGGAGCGGGCAGGAGGCGCATGAGCACGGGAGCGCCTGAGTGAAGGCCGACCCCTTTGAACTCCAAAGGCTCAGCAATCGTCTGCTCAAGGTGCGTCGAAGGCGACAGAAAATCCTCTCTTCCTGGGGGTAGGGCCGCGCAACCGATAGATTAGACGGGAAATGGGAAAAGGCTATGTGGCAATTTGGCCACACTTGGCGCGGCAGAAATGACTCATTTGTTGCGCTTTTGAAGCAAGTATCGTTAAATCATGAAGATACGAAAATAGACGAAGGAATATCCTTGGCCAACAGGCGTGATGGATATCTCTCGATCAAGCTCTAAGTTTTATCCGGTTGATTCATGACTTCAAATCCGAATTCGATCCTTCCCATGCGCGCGCTGCTGGCGGGAGCGCGGGGCAAAGAGAGAGCGCTGCTGGATCTGACGCGGCGGCTGGTGCAGGCCGAGTCGCCTTCCGACGATAAAGCAGCGGTCGATGGATGTTCGGCAGTGGTGGTTGAGCGGGTGAAGGCGCTGGGTGGGCGAATCAAGCTGCACCGGCAGCGCGCCTTTGGCGATGGGGTAGAGGCGCGGTTCGGGCCGAAGGGGAAAGACTCTTCGGGGCGCGTGCTTCTACTGGGACATCTCGACACGGTGTGGCCATTGGGGACGTTGAAGGGGATGCCGTGCAAGGTGAGCGACGGGCGCTTGTGGGGACCGGGCGCGCTGGATATGAAGGCCGGCGTGGCCATGGCGCTGACGGCGATTGAGATGCTGAGCGAGGCCGGGCTGCTGGAACGTGAGATTGTTCTGCTGTTGAACAGCGATGAAGAGGTGGGCAGTCCTGTGTCGCGGCCGATCACGGAGCAGATTGCGTCGCAATGTTCCGCGGTTTACGTCCTGGAGCCGGCGCAGGGGCTGGCGTATAAGACAGCGCGCAAGGGAACGGGCAACTGGCGGATCGACGTGAAGGGCGTTGCGGCGCATGCTGGCGTCGATTTTGAAAAAGGCGCTAGTGCGTTGCTGGAGTTGTCGCGCGCGATGGAGACGGTGAGCGGCTGGACCGATCTGAAGCGCGGATTGACGGTCAGCGTGGGCACGGCCGGCGGAGGAAGTAAGACGAATGTGATTCCCGCCGAAGCGTGGGCCGAGGTGGATGTGCGGATTGAGCGGAAAGCTGACGGCCCGCGGATCGAGCGCAAGTTTGTGGCGCTAAAAGCTGCGGACAAGCGCTGTTCGGTGATGGCGACGGGCGGGATCAATCGCCCGCCGATGGAGCGGACCGCGGGGACGGTGAAGCTGTATCAACGGGCGCGGGCGCTGGCTGGCGAGCTTGGGTTCAAGCTCGATGAGGCTGCTACGGGCGGCGCGTCGGATGGCAACTTCACGTCGGCGCTGGGCGTTCCTACGCTCGACGGCATGGGCGCGGTGGGCGAGGGAGCGCATGCGCGGCATGAGTCTGTTGTGATCGAGCATCTGGCGCCGCGGACGGCGCTGCTGGCGGGCATGCTGACGGGCAAATGACTGCTTAAAAATCATGCTCCGGGGCTAAAGCCTGTTCGCTGTGGTTCGTTCGATTCAGCGGCCTGAAGGCCGCTGCTCCCTCTTTTTGTTGAGCGGTCGCCTGATACACTCCCTGCAGAAATCCTCAGGGAGTTTTCTAGAATCTATGAAGCGTTTTCTGTTTTCTTCGATTGTTTTTGGGACGAGCATTGTTCTTGCAACTGCGCAGACCGCGCCGAAGCCCGCAGCTCCGGCTAAGACGGCGTCGACTGGAACCGCTTCCGCAGCCGGGGCGTTGAAACTGCCGCCGGGCGTGCCTCGCGTCCGGGGCATCCTCAAGACAGCTTTTGCTCTGCGGTATCAGGACATCAAGCTTGGCACGGGCGCTGACGCGGAGCCGAACAAACTCTACAAGGTTCTCTATACGGGCTATCTCGCCGCCGATGGGCATAAGTTCGATTCGTCGGACGATCATCGGCAGCCGTTGAGGGATAAAGACGGCAAGCCGGTGCTGGGCGACGATGGAAAGCCGAAGCTTGGGGATGCGCAGCCGATCAGCTTTCCGCAGGGATTTGGCCGGGTGATCCCTGGCTTCGATCAGGGATTTGCGGGAATGAAGGTGGGCGGCAAGCGGCGTCTGTTCATTCCGTGGCAGCTTGCCTACGGCGCGCACGGCCGTCCGGGACCCGATGCGGCGCATCCGGGGATTCCAGCCAAGGCGGATTTGATCTTTGACATCGAGCTGGTGGATGTGGCGGAGATGCAGATGCCGCCGAGCCGGCCGATGCCGCATCCGATGCCTCCCACGACGCCGCTGCCGGGACGGCCGTTTGTTCCGCCTGCAGGCTCTGCGCCGGGAGCGCCAGGGGGTGAAGCAAAACCGGCGACTCCGAGTGCGCCTGGAACGACAACGGCGCCTGCCCAGCCGCCGCCTTCCGCGCCTGCGACAACCGCGCCGGGAACGACTGCGCCTGGACAACCGGGAACGCAGCCTGCGCCTCCTCCGTCAGGAAGCCAACCGCAATCGCAACCGCAGCAGAAGTAGGACTGGATCAGGCCGCGCCGGCAGGCAACTCCGGCGTGGCCGCCAGCAGTTGGCGCGTGTAGGCTTCGCGCGGCGCTGCGCACAATGCTTCTGCTTCTCCTGTTTCGACCAGCCTGCCATGTTCCATGACGGCGATGCGGGTGCTCAGGTAGCGCACGAGCGGCATGGAGTGCGAGATGAACAGATAGGTCAGGCCGTGGTCGCGCTGAAGCTGGCGCAGCAGGTTGACGATCTGCGCGCCGACGCTGACGTCGAGCGCGGAGACCGGCTCATCAAGGATCAGCAACTTTGGCCGAAGGGCCAGAGCGCGCGCGATGTTGATGCGCTGGCGCTGTCCGCCGGAGAACTCGTGCGGATAGCGCGCGAGGGCTGAGGGGTCGAGTCCAACCTGCGCCAATAATTCTGTGGCGCGCTCGCGTGAGGACTTTCCATCGCCTGGCGCGCCGGCATCTTTGCCGTGAATTGCCCATGGTTCGGTGACGATGTCGAGCACGCGCATGCGTGGATTGAGCGCGGCGTAGGGGTCCTGAAAGACCGGCTGCATCTGGCGGCGGACGCGGCGCATCTCGGAGTTCGACGCGTGGGCAATGTCGATGCCGTCGACGAGGACGGTTCCCTGGGTCGGCGCGACGAGGCCGAGGATCATGCGGGCTACCGTGGTTTTGCCCGAGCCTGATTCGCCGACGAGGCCGAGGGTTTCGCCGGCTTCGATGGTGAACGAGATGTCTTCGACGACGGTGCGGAGTTCGGAGCGCAGGCCGACGCGGCGGGGATAGCTCTTCGAGACGTTCTTCAACTCCACGAGCGCCATGGATCGATGGTACATGCTCGTGGAGTGAAGATTGCGCGTCAGTCGAGGTTGGGATGCTGCTTGTGAAAGTCCGTCGCCTGTTGATAGGCGCGTGCGAAGGCGGCTAACTGCGCGTCGCGATAGTGGCCTGCGAGAAATGTGAGCGACACGGGCGTGCCGGGACCGCCGATATTGTCGTTCTCGCCGTCGTCGATCTTCGGCGGCTTAGGCGCGTCGGCGCCGCGAAAGCCGTTGGGTGCGATGAGCGCCGGATGGCCGGTGAGATTGGTGGCGACGAGTTGTTTGCCGGTGGTTGGCGTCACGATGATGTCGACTTTCTCGAAGAGAGCCGACACTTGCTGTACGGCCAACGTGCGCGCACGGTTCGCCTGGATGTACTCGACGGCCGGATAGAAGCGCGCCATGCGGAACTGGTTGGGCCAGTCTTCTTCGCCTTGCGCGGTGAGCAGACTATCGCGGCCGGAGCGCGTCAGATCGTCGAACGCCGCGGCGGCTTCGGCGCCGAGCAATCCCGTCATGGCGCCGTAGGGTAGATTGGGCAGCTCGACAGGGATGAGGTTCACGCCCATGGCGCGCAGCTTGTCGAGCGCGGCAAGATCGTAGCGCTGATCGTAGACGCGGCGCGCGTGAGCGGCAGTTTGTTCGGCGTTGCGCTTCTCGCGTTCTTTCTTCTTCTCAGGAGTTTCGTCGGCGGGCGGCTCGCTGAGTTTGAGCGGTGGGGCGGGATCGAACTCGCTTTTCAGATAGCCGATGCGCAATGATTGCACGCCGCCGGTGGGCCAATTGAATTCGGCTGGCGCGACCGATGCGTCTTTGCCGTCGGGGCCGGCGATCGCGGAGAGCACGAGCGCGCAATCTTCCGCGGACCGTGCGATGGGGCCGAGCTTGTCCATGGTCCAGCTCAGGGCCATGGCGCCGGTGCGCGGTACGAAGCCGAAGGTCGGTCGAAGGCCTGTCGTGCCGCAGCGCGTGGATGGCGATGAGATGGAGCCCAGCGTCTCCGAACCGATGGCGAAGGGAACGCAGCCCGCGGCGACGGCGCTGGCCGGGCCTGCTGAGGATCCGCTCGATCCCTGCTCGGGGTTCCACGGATTGCGTGTGCGGCCGCCGTACCAGACATCGCCCATGGCGAGTGCGCCGAGGGTGAGCTTGGCCACGAGAATTGCGCCGGCGGCGTCGAGCCGCTGCACGACGGTTGCGTCCTCGTCGATCATTTGATGTTCGAATCCGCCTGCGCCCCAGGTGGTTGGAT
Source organism: Occallatibacter sp. (assembly GCA_035486155.1). Taxonomy (GTDB): domain Bacteria; phylum Acidobacteriota; class Terriglobia; order Terriglobales; family Acidobacteriaceae; genus Telmatobacter. The sequence goes on from DATHNJ010000235.1 coordinate 18,841, forward strand.
AGTTCTTCACCGCGAGCAGATCTTTTGCGCCCCACGGAATGCCGTGCAGAGGTCCACGATATTTGCCTGCGGCGATCTCGGCGTCCGCGGCTTTGGCCTGAGCGAGAGCGCGTTCCTCGGTGAGATTGGTGAGGAAGTGCAGCTTCGTGTCGAGGCGCTTGAGGCGGGCGAGGAACATTTGCGTGAGAGCGAGCGAGGTGACCTTGCGTGCGCGGATGAGGCCGCTCAATTCGGCGACTGTTGCGAAGGACAGGTCTTCGATGCGGGCGGGCGCGGTGATTGCGACGGGGCTCAGCGTTGGGCTCGATGTTGTCGCGGGCGTCTTCGGTGGCAATGCGCCAGCCGGCAGCGGATGAAACACAAACGCCGGCGCGACGGAGTTGGGCAGATGGAGTTTGCGAATGGCTTTGTAGGAGCCGTTGTTGTCGACGAGGCCGTCGATCATCATCTTCTTTTGCTCGTCGGTGAAGGGGCCGACGCCGGCGAGGATTGCCGCCTGGTCGATGATCTCGGGGGTGATCTTCGGCGGCTTGGACTGGTCCGTATCTGAGCCCGTGTCGGCGCTTTGCGCCTGCGCGGTGAGCGTGTAGAGAATGCCGGGAAAGAGCGGCGAAGCAACGCCAAGGCGGCTGCAGGCGGAGAGAAATCCGCGACGATCGAGCGTCATCGAGAGAGCCTTTGTGGAGGGAATGACTTCAGGACCACTATAGAGGATCGGTCAAACCTAAGTTGTCAGGTCTAAGTTGTCAGCCGATCCGGAGAGATCGCGTTGAGCGGCCAGTGCGTTAGCTCTGCGTCTTTGCCGCCTTCGACAGTGATGACGAGTTCAGATGCGCCGGGCTTGAGCGCGTAGACACGGCTGGTGAGCGCTTCGCGGCCGCCGATGAAGCATTCGACGATTGAGGCATCGAGGAACATGCGCAGGGACGGGCGCGGCCACGGCAGATCAGGAAGAGGGAACTGAATGTCACCACACTGGATTTTGTTGTTGGGGATGTCGATGGCTAGCTCCCAGGCTGCGACGCCGGATGTGAGGAGGCGCACAGAGGCTTTGCCGCTTGAAAGGCCGAGGCCGAGCTGAAGCTCGTGGCGCAATGTGTCGAGCTGGATGCGATGCGGCTGGCCAGGTTTGAGCGTTGCGTGTTCTGCGGGGCCGCGCAGGGATTCGACTTCGGCGGCGGGATTCATTTGTAACTGGCCCTGTGCGCCGACGGTGAGCACGCGCGGCAGGGACATGGCGCCGGACCATCC
>DATHNJ010000236.1:0-25027 GCA_035486155.1 Occallatibacter sp.
TAACTGAATTTGTGTGCAGAAACGACAGATGCGGCATTGGGGTGGGTCAGGAAGTTTCCGCTCGCGTCTGTTTCGGGATAATCGATCGTGAAGGGAACCGGTTTACCCGCTTTGTCCAGCAGCGGCATCGGCGCGCCACTGGCGTCGCGGACCGTCGAACCATCCTTGGCGGTAGCGAATTGATAGGTATAGGTCGACAGCGACTGGCCATCGTAGTTGAACGCCGGGGCGCCAGTCGGATGGTTTGCGCGGTAACCCAGGGCCAGCACGCTGAAGACCACCAGCGCCGAGATCTGCACGACATTGATCGCTAGATTGACCGCCGTGGATGCGCCTGCGCCCTTCGATGCGATCCACGCGACAAAGAATGAAAAGACAACCGCAACCAGTCCCATGAACACTGGGCCTGGATTCGATCCGCTCATGACATTGGGATAGAGAAAACCCACGATGTAGCCGACGAAGACGCCAGTAACCGCCACCATCACGCCGGGATAGACCCAATAGTAGAGGTGGGAGCCCCAGCCGACGATAAACTTCGCGATGCGGGCATACTTAAAGGCCTTGTCCTTTGACAGCATGGCCTGCTCCGCGTAGTAGTAGCTGGAGCCCGTGCCGGGATACAGCTTGGAGATCTCCGCATAGGCGACCGCTGTGGCCAAGCACAGTAGCAGAGCGGCAAAAATGCCGAGCCACATGGCTGGCGCTGTTGACGGTTGACCGGCGACGCCAGTACCGGCCTGGATGGCGAATGTGAGCCAGAGGAAGGCGCCGGGGGCGATGAGCGCCATTGCATTGCTGGTCAGCCCGGTAAGACCGAGGGTGGCCTGCATCTGTGGTGCTTTTTGTTCTGCCATGAGATTCTCCTGGAAATTTGAAATTCGTAGGTCTGCTGCTCCGCCGGTCGGAGCCCCGTTGCTCTTGTGCTTCCCCGTCTCGCCTGCGCAGGTCGATGCGGGACACGTTTCTCTGGATTACTGAAGGCTAGAGACGTCCTGATAAAGAAGAAATGAAGAAACCAATCTTCACGTCAGCGAGTTGATGAACCTCACGTTTGCGGATCGCCTTGGGGTTGGCGATCCGCAACGTTGCTAGCGCTTCGGGCCGAAGAATGCCACCAATCCGACCGTTGCAGTCGATTGCGCATCGACAAAGTTGGTGTCGCCTTTGTGGAAGAAAGGCTCATCCGACCAGTCGCGACGATACTCGACGCGCGTCAGCAAGCCTTCAGCCCACTTGTACTCGTAGGTCCCGGTGAATTCTTTGACTTCCTGCGGGACGCCTGTCTGGAAGCCATTGATGTCGTGAAAGAATTCAAATCGTCCAGCGAGCGCAGAGGTCCCCGTCACTTGCTCGTGCACGGCGATCGCCGCGCCCTGCCAGTGGTTGAGATTCGTGTCGCCGGTTCCGGCTGCCGTAATCCCATCGCGATTTTGGCCGTAATCGTAGTTCAGGTATGCATTGAACTTTGCGTTCGGCGTCAACAGCAGGGTCGTATCAAAAAGGTTGCGATAGCCCTTCTGCGTATCGGTGTTCGATGGGCCTGTGTAGTAGTTCACATTCCAGGTGTACTTCGGTTTGACCAGCGCATTCGTCAGGCCAATCGTTACGCCGCCGTTATTGCTGGTGACGTTGTTCCATCCATTCACCACCTGGACGCCGATCGTATCCACCTTCGACACCGGCAGCGACGACCGCAGGCCAAAATGGAAGTAAGGAATAGCCCACGCAAACAAGAGCGAGCGCGAATAATTCCAGTTGTCTTTCGATTCGATCACTTCGGCGCCGGCTGAGGTGACGAACTTGCCAAAGTCCAGCTCCAGTCCCTTCGCCTTCGCTGGCTTCAGGCTGAGAAACGCCTGTTCAACATAATCGCCCTGATCGTGCGAACCGCCATTAATCAGCGTGTTGGTGCGCCCGAAGAAAAGATCGACGTGCGCGCCCACTGGATCGGGATCATGATTCAGCGTGAGCCGGGCTTCGCTCAAATTGAACTGGTCTGTCTTGTCGTTGAAGTTGTACAGGTCGTTGGTCTGACCGTTGGCTGCGTCGCTTGGCCGGTTGGCGTTGTAGCTGTAGTAGCCGTCAATGAGACCGCTAATGTCCATCGGTCCCACGCTCCAGGTTGGCGCTGCTGCCGGCGCCGCCGGTGGTGGAGCAGGAGTTTGGACTGGCGAGGCTGGCGGGGTGGATTGGGCTTGAGCAGGGGCCTGATTTGCTGCAGGGGCGGAAGCGGCTGGATCCTGCGCGGCCGCTGTTAAGGATGCTGTCAGAGTCGCACTGGCAATAGAAAACAGAAGGCGCTTCAGGTGCAGGTGAATAATCACTGTTCCTCCATCATTTTTTGATTTTTTGCGGTAGGACGCGGCAAGGATTCAGAGACAGCAAGGGTCAAGGCCCACGCAAGTGGCGCCACGCTGGCCGTGGTATCGGCCGTTTGGAGTGACTTGACCTTTAGCGCTTCAGAGAATGTTTGTGCTCGCAGAACAAACGTCAACGCGCTGACTCGCGCGAGGACCTTGAAACAAAGCGTGCCCGAAACATCTCTCCCTGTAGCTCAGTAACGGACCCTTTGTTGAGGGGACGGGAGTCGTCATGCGATCTCCTCGATTGCTGATTGTTTGCAGCTGGTTAACTTAGTAACGCAAACGCGTCATAAAGAAAAAATGAAGAACACGAAAAGAAATCTTTATCCCGTTGTCCTTGATTATTTCCGCGTCATGCGATCACGATGCTGCTGCGGAACGGGGTCTCGTCGTCCGCATCTACACTGGCGGTCGTGAGGATAACATCAAATCCTGATAAAATTCAGTGACGTTTGTCTCAGATTGCAAGAGGCGCCGGAGTGGGGGCGAATCTTGTTCCATATCGCTCTGTTCCCCGAGAGCGCGTTGCTGCTGCAGACCGATTTTCAACACCGAGATTCCGCGTGAGCGCTTTCGTGGGGAGGACCCGGCCGGTTGTCTGGCGCCTACATTCCGTTGCGTTCGGCCTTCGGATCGCGCCGCTCCCGCGGCGCAGGCTCACGGGCGCTTCTATTTACTCTTGAAACCATCTTCGGCGTCGTCGCGGTCGGCTTCATCGGCCTGCTCGGTCATTGGTTTCAGTGGCTGCTGCCGGTCTCCGCGCTTCTCTGCTTGCTCATCGTTGTTCCCACGGCGCTGCTCTGTGGATTCTGGCAGGCGGTGATCGTCTCCCTTTCCGCCGTTGTGGTGCAAAGCTACGTCACCGCTCGTCAAGCCGAGTTCAATCCCGCCGCCGATCCCGCCAATTCGGTTACGCTTCTTGCCTTCGTGCTGACTTCTCTACTCGTTAGCCGTCTCTCCGCCCGCGTGACGGAGCATGCCAAGCAAGCCGAATCCTGGGGCGGCCAGATGCACGACCTCTACGAGTTCACGCGGCGCACATTGCAAATGAATTTGCACGTAGAGCCGGGCGCGCAACTGGCCGAGCTGGTCCACGAGATCTTCGCCCTTGAGGCCGTCGTTGTCTTCGACGCCGATCTGCACGAGATCTATCAAGCCGGCTTCTGGAAGGAAGATCCCCAGGAGCTAGCCCAGAACGTCTACTACTTCGAGACCTCCGACGACGATCCCGGGACAGGCATCAGCCGTCGTGTCGTCCGCCTCGGCAATGTGCCGATAGGCAGCCTGGTCATGCGCGGCGAAACCAGCCCTCTCACCAACAACGCCATCGCGTCGCTGATCGCCATCACCTTCGATCGCTATCGCGCCTTCGCCAACGAAAGCCGCATCGAAACCGAGCGCCGCACCGAGCAGTTGCGCGCCACCGTCCTCGACAGTCTCGCCCATGCCTACAAAACGCCGCTCACCGCCATTCGCGCCGCCAGCACCGGCTTGAGCGAGATGGGGCGCCTTTCGCCGTCGCAGGCCGAGCTTGTCTCGCTCATCGACGAACAAGCTAATCAACTCAGCGACCTTACTGCACGTTTGTTGACCACCGCGCGTCTCGACGCCGGCGAAATCTCCATTAACGCTCATCCGCATGATGTCGGAGCCCTGATTGAAGAAGTGGTCGCCAGTTTGAGCGATCGTCTCGCCAGCATGAAGGTGGCGATCGAACTGCCCGACGAAAATCTCATGCTCACCTGCGATCGCCAGTTGATGGTCATGCTGTTGACGCAGTACATCGATAACGCCTGCAAATATTCGATCTTCGGCACGATCATCACCATTCGCGCCCTTCAGGTCCAGGCTGAGGTGATCTTTTCTGTCCACAGCTTCGGCCCCGTGATTCCAATGGCCGATCGTGAACGCATCTTCGATCGTTACTATCGCTCATCGAATTCCTCCAACCGTGCAGCGGGAACCGGAATCGGGCTCGCAGTCGCCAAGCGCGCGGCGATCATTCATGGCGGTTACGTGTGGGTCAATAGTGAGGAAGAAAAAGGAACCACATTCTACGCCGCGATTCCGGCGCCAGTTCGAAAGAGGAAGGCCCAATGAACCAACCTGCCATTCGTGTTCTTATCGTCGACGACGAGGCGGCCATTCGCCGCGCCCTTCGGCCCCCGCTCGTCGAACTAGGCTTTCAGATTCACGAAGCCTCTCGCGGAGAAGAGGCGTTGCAGTTGCTCCACTCCACGCCGGTCGATGTCGTTCTGCTCGACATCAACATGCCCGGCATCGGCGGCATCGAGACCCTGCGCCGCATTCGCGCCTCTGCGCCACGCCTTCCTGTGCTCATGGTGACCGTACTCGACGCGGAGGAAGAAAAAGTTGAAGCCCTGGAGCTCGGAGCCGATGACTACATCACCAAGCCCTTCAGCATTCGCGAGCTCATCGCGCGCATCCGCACCGCGCACCGCCGTCTGCACGCTCCCACGCGAGTGGAAGATGCTCCGATCGAGATCGGCGAAATCCGCCTCACGCCCGCGCGCCGCAACGTCACCAAGCGCGGCCAGCCGGTCCACCTCACGCGCAAGGAGTACGACATTCTCTATTGCCTGATGAGCCGCGCCGGCCGCGTGATCACCTATTCGCGCCTGCTTACAGCCGTCTGGGGCGCCGACTGCCGCGAAGAGGTCGAGTATCTCCGCACCTTCATCCGCCAGCTCCGCAAAAAGATCGAAGACGACCCATCCAATCCCACATATCTGCTCACTGATGTTTATGTCGGCTATCGCTTCGTCGACGCGCAGATGCTGCTCTCCAACAGCGAAGGGTCTTCGGGAGCGCCAGCCGAGGAGCCAATCCCCGAAAACGCAGGCGGATGCTGATCGTCTCCACGTCAGGCTATCGGCCGGCAAATGAGTGTTTGGAACGCGGCTGCCTCAGCATCTAAGCGGCTCGTTTTGAAAGGGCACGGCTTTAGCCGTGCCGTCCTCACGGCGTTTGTTCGGGGCCTAGGCTCTGAGGGATATCTTCCCGAAAACAATTGTGATTCGTCAGACGCGATCTGATTCAAAGGTCCGCTGCATGCAATGCTATTCGTCGTAGTGCAGCAGGCTGAACACATCGAACTCTGCAAACCGGTCGCGGCCCTTCAGAAAGTCCAACTCCACTGCAAAGCCAAGGCCCGCGATCTCGCCTCCGAGCTGCTTCACCAGCTTCACCGTAGCCTCCATTGTTCCGCCTGTCGCCAGCAGATCATCCACCAGCACCACGCGCTGCTTGGGCTTGATCGCGTCCATGTGAATCTCGAGCGTGTCCGAGCCGTACTCGAGATCGTAGGTCACGCGCGCGACAGGAGCAGGAAGTTTGCGCGGCTTGCGCACCGGCACAAAGCCCGCGTTGAGTCGATACGCAAGCGCCGGCCCAAAGATAAACCCGCGTGCCTCGATGCCCAGCACCAGGTCGATCCGCTGCTCGATGTAGTGCGCCGCCAGCGCGTCGATCATCTGCGCAAAGCCCGTCCTGTCCTTCAGCAGCGTCGTGATGTCGTAAAACAAAATCCCCGGCTTGGGAAAATCGGGCACTGTGCGCACCAGCGCCTTCAGCGCGTCGACGTTGATTTCCTTCTTTGTCTCGGGCATGCGTCCGCTCGCTCCTGCGTGGCTCAACGATGAAATGGAAGTCAGAATCTGCGGGAAGGGAACAGGTGGGTCTTCGGTTCGTCTTCCTTAACGATTATAGAGTGAGTAGTCGAACTAAATCCTACGACTGTGAACTGAGAACTATGAACTGCGAACTTCGTAGTCACCACGCCCCTTCAATCCGGAACGCTTCAAGATTCTTGCCCTCGCTTTCATCGAGAGCGTGCTCGATGACGCGATCCACGCGGCTGCCGCGCGGACCCTTCTTCAGACTGCCGCGCAGCTCATTCAAATCCTCCGGCGCGCCTGAGACAACCACCTCCACGTCGCCGTCTTCGGTGTTGCGCACCCATCCGTGCAGCTCCAGTTCGCTGGCCTCGCGATGAACGAACCAGCGAAAGCCCACGCCCTGCACGCGTCCCTGAATCAAAAAGTGAAGAACCATGCTCGATCGACCCACGGCAAGTCTTTCAGACAGGCTTGCTCGCGCGCAACCGGGCCGTACAGCCGAAGCGTCCCACTCGATATACTGAACAAGTCATGGTCTTCGTTCTCGACAACTACGACTCGTTCACCTACAACCTCGTGCAATATCTCGGCGAGCTGGGCGCTGAGGTCGTAGTGCGTCGCAACGATGAGGTCTCGGCCGAAGAAGTCGAGGCGCTCAAGCCCGACCGCATTCTGCTCTCGCCCGGTCCCTGTACCCCCGGCGAAGCAGGAATTCTCGTCCCGCTCATCCGCTACATGGCAGGGAAGGCCCCAATTCTCGGCGTCTGCCTCGGCCATCAGGCCATCGGCGAAGCCTTTGGCGGTCAGGTGGTCCGCGCGCATCATCTGATGCATGGCAAAACCAGCGCGGTCGAGCACGACGGCGCCGGCGTCTTCACCGGCCTGCCTACGCCGCTCACCTGCACGCGCTATCATTCGCTGATCGTCGCCGAAGAGTCGTTGCCCGCCGAACTCGAAGTCACCGCACGCACGCCTGAGTCCAATGGAGCCGCAGACGGCTCTGTAATCATGGGCCTGCGTCATCGCAAATTTCCCATCGAAGGCGTCCAGTTCCATCCCGAGAGCGTTCTGACCCAGGGCGGCCACCAGATGATCAAGAATTTTCTGGAAATGTAGAGTGAAGCAAGCTAGGCTTCCATCACCGATCTGGCCGGCCTTGCGTACTCATCTAACATCTCTCTCGCTCGTCTTCGCGCTCGCACAGTTAGCATCGCCTCTTCAGGCGCAGGACAACCCATCGGCGGTCTCCATTCCTGCCGCTGCTCCGCCGGCCAATCCCATCGCCATTGTGCCGCTTGATCCGCGCATTCCCGGCAGCGCTTCCATCGTGACCGGCGCTTTGCAGGTCATGGACGGCCGAGCCTTCATCACCACCAACGGAACCATCTCTTCGGGCGCGTCCACAACGCAGGTCTCTCTGCCGCAGCGCGGCTCGCTCCAGGTCTGCGCCTCAACCTCTGTCAAGATTTCCGCCGACGCCAGCGTTCCTGCGGGCGAAGCTCCAGGCATCATGCTCGCCATGGATCACGGCGCGGTGGAAGCCAGCTTCTCCACGGGCCGCAACGCCGATACGATCCTCACGCCCGATTTCCGTATTCTGATCGGAGCGCCTGGCGCAGCCAACATCAAAGTCCGTCTAGGCCAGGGTGGCGATACCTGCGTCGATAATCCCGCCAACCCAGGCGCCGAACCTGCCTACGTTCTCGTCACCAGCGTCTTCGACGGCAGCGTGTATCGCGTGCAGCCCGGCCAGCGTGTGATGTTCCAGCACGGAAGCCTCCGTGAAGTCGTCGATCAGGAGAAGGAACCCTGCGGCTGCCCTCCGCCTGAGCCAAAGGGGAATGATTTTCCGCTCGCGCAAAGCGAAGGTCTCGCGCCCATCGCGCCTGCCCCCGCCGCCAAGGTTCCGCCCACTGCGCAGCCGCTGGTCTTCAACTCCGGCGATGCTTCGTCTGCCGCCGCGGCGCCGCCCGCAACCGCAACTGCGACCACGACCGCCCAAACCGCGCCGCACAAAAAGTCCGGTCTCTTTGGACGCATCGGCCACTTCTTCCGCCGCATCTTCGGCGCCGAGTAACAAATCGGCGCCAAATCCTCTCGCTGAGCAATCGACCCTGGGAACCGTTCGTTTCGCCGCGCCGTACCATCTCCACGGGTGGTCGCATCCGCATCGTCACAGGAGAGGTCGCATGGTTCAACAAAGAACGAGCTCCCGCGCGCCCTGGTGGGTCCGACTCATCGTCCTTGTGGGAGCCCTGTTGACCGGCGCCGGCGGCGTCATCGCGCTCGCAAATCCCGCCATGCTCGTCGGCCCGCAGCCTCAAATCGGGACCGCCGCGCACGTCTTCGCCGGCTACTTCGCCGCGCGCAACCTTGTCCTTGCCTGTGTTCTGCTTTTGCTGCTCGCGATGCAGGCGCAGCGCGCGCTCGGTCAACTACTGGCTCTCGTTGGGCTCATCCAATGTGCCGACGCTGTCCTGGATTGCGTGGAAGGGCGTTGGCCGATCGTGCCCGGAGTGATCGTTCTCGCCCTGCTGTTCCTGCTCGCCGCGTCCAAACTCTGCCGGAGCCCGTTCTGGCGCCGCGAAGCCTGGACTGACGTCCCGACCGAATCCTGATCGACCCGCTACAGCTCCTGCGCCCGCTCGATCGCGCGAATCACTGCCTGCGCCTTGTTGATCGACTCCTGGTGCTCCGCCTCCGGCACGGAATCCGCCACGATGCCGGCGCCCGCCTGCACATAGCCCTTGCCGTTTTTCGCCAGTAGCGAGCGAATGGCGATGCAAGAGTCGAGATTGCCCGAAAAATCGGCATACAACACTGCGCCGCCGTAGACGCCGCGCCGCGCCGGCTCCATCTCTTCGATGATCTCCATCGCGCGCACCTTCGGCGCCCCGCTCAGCGTTCCGGCAGGGAAGCAGGCGCGCAGCGCATCGACCGCGGTGAGATCGTTTCGCAGCCGGCCCTCGATCGTGCTGACGATGTGCATCACATGACTATAGCGCTCGACGAACATCAGCCGATCCACCTTCACGCTGCCGAACTCGCTCACGCGGCCGACATCGTTGCGCCCGAGATCCACCAGCATCACATGCTCGGCGCGCTCCTTCTCGTCGTGCATCATCTCGTTTTCGAGCGCCAGGTCTTCAGCTTCATTTGCGCCACGCTTGCGCGTGCCTGCAATCGGCCGATACTCCACCTTGCCGTCATGCACGCGCACCAGCAACTCGGGCGACGATCCCGCCAACTCGATTGGTCCCGTCAAACCTTTCTTCGAAGTCTTCTTCGGCGAGGAGCCCAGCGCTTCTTCCGGCGTGAACCGCAAAAAGTACATATACGGACTCGGATTCACGGTGCGCAGCGCGCGATACACCTGGAACGTATCTAATCCCAGCTCGATGTCGAACCGCTGCGAAAGCACGGTCTGAAATACATCGCCCGCTGCGACGTATTCTTTCGTCTTTTTCACCGCAGCCAGAAAATCCTTCTTCGGCGTGCGGAATCCGATGTGGACCTTGCCCGGCTTCGCGGCGCGAACCTTCGGCAGAGCTCCGGAGAGTCTCTTCTCCAGCTTGCTCAAGCGGCGTATCGCCTCGGCGTACGCCTTCTCCGGCGCGGTGAGCGTCACATCCACCGTCGCCATCAGCCAGATTTGCTTGCGCACGTGGTCGAACGCCAGCACCTCGTCGAAAAACAGCAGGCACGCGTCCGGAACGCCCAGTTCATCCTTTGCCAGCGAAGGCAGACGCTCGATCTGCCGCACCGCGTCATAGGCGAAGAATCCTACGGCGCCTGCTGTAAACGGCGGCATCCCCGGAATCCGCGCCGGCTTGTGCCCACTCAGCGCATCGCGCAGGACCGCGAAGATATCGCCCTCGATGTGTGTCGTCTTCTTGCCTTCGGTGACAGCGATCGCCCGTCCCCGCGCCACGATCCGCTTGTATGGATTCAGCCCGATGAACGTGTAGCGGCCCACCTGCTCGCCGCCTTCCACCGACTCCAGCAAAAAGCACTCGCGCTCCTGCCACGCGGCGCGCAGAAACGCCGACACCGGCGTCTCCAGGTCCGCCATCAAAGTGCGGTATACGGGAACCAGGGTGTGGGTTTTGGCGAGCTTCAGGAACTCTTTGCGGCTGGGGTCTGCTTGTTTCGATGAGGCCTTCACACATTCAGTTTAATTGCGTGGATCGGCCGCGCGCGTTCAACGGAATGGAGGGAGGCGGGGGTTTCAACCCCCGCAATCCCGATCTAAATTGAAATGGCTTTAGCCCCGGAAGGGTTGGGTCAACGTCCGGCTCTCAACCACGATGGATCGCCGGCCACGCGCCTATCGCGATTCGTAGGTCGCCAGCCAGCTCTTCAGCGTCTCTCCGGGCAGCGGATGGCTGAACCAGTAACCTTGCGCCCCATCGCATCCTTTAGCCCGCAAAAGCTGATACTGCTCCTGGGTCATGACGCCCTCCGCGATCACTTTCATCTTCAGCTCGTGCCCCATCTCGATGATCTTTTCCACCATCACGCGATCGCTGTCATTCAGGTGCATCTTCTCTACGATGCTCTTATCGATCTTCAGCTCCGTCGCCGGAACGTTCTGCAACTGGCGCATCATCGCGTAGCCGCTGCCGAAATCGTCAATGGAAAGCTGAAAGCTCTTCATGCGCAGCCGCGTCAAAACATCGAGCGTATGCGACACATCGCTCATCAACCGTGACTCCGTGACCTCGACGGCAATCTGCTCCGGCGGAAAGTCATAGCGCTTCGCCAGCGCCAACAATGCATCGGGAAAATCCAGGTTGTTCAGCGAGCGCATCGTCGCGTTAATCGAGATACGCAGCGGCTCGCCGTTGCGCCGCACAAAGTGCTTCGCTTCGGCTACGGCGATCTCCGCCGTGTTCCAGCACAGATTGTCCATCAGGCCCAGCGCGTCAACACGCGCCAGAAAACCCTCCGGCCGAATCACGCCGCGCTCCGGATGCTTCCAGCGCGCCAGAGCCTCCACGCCCAGAACGTCGCCCGTCTTCAGGCTGATCTGCGGCTGGTAGTAGTTGATGAACTCGCCGTTCTTCACCGCAGCGCGAATTTGTTCATCGGTGACCGAAACGGCAGGAACTTCGCGCGCCGTCTCCGGCTCTTCATGCACCGCCGCCGACTCCAGGATCACTTTGAGATCAGCCAGTAAAAACGGCTTCTGCAGATGCCCCACGACAGCCAGTCCCAGGCTGTGCGCCAGCTTTTCGGCGGTTTCCAGCACCCGCTTGTCCATCCCGCTCGTCAGCAGGATGCGCGCCTTGACCCTTTGCTCCCCCAGCAGGCGCAGAACCTCAATGCCGTCCATCTCCGGCATCATCAGGTCCAGCAGGATCAGGGAGGTCGCCGGCGTGATGTCGTCCAGGAATCGCGCCGGGTCCCGCGCAATATCGCACGGCAGGCCCATAGTCATGGCCAGCGCGGAGACCAGCTCGCAGACCACCGTATCGTCATCGATGACGAGAATCCTATCGGCGTTCGCCATCGCCTCTCCATCTGGCCCGAGTTAAGTGTTCGTGAACCGTTCTGCTCCTCAAACGTTCAGTCCTTGAATCAAGCACAATCCGCAAGAGCTATGGCGAGTGTAGCTTAGCCGGTTCCCCGCGCACTGCTGTTTCGCCGGTTGGCGGTACGGCGCCCATCTTCTGGTAACGTCCACGAGCCGAAAATGCGGGCGAACCGACCTGTCGCTCAACTGCCGTCTCCGGCTCTCTGTTTGGACGAAATTCCAAGCCCGCGAGCCGCCCGAACCGGCCCATTTTGGAGTTCCCAGCCAGGTTCCCAAAGGATGCCTCCCCGTGTCCCCCTGCCTTGACGAGACCCCCCCGCAGTCCTAGACTCACTGAGGCTCATGACTGCCTCTGGTTGTGCCGAAGGATCATAAGGCGCCTTCGCGCTATAGAGTCGCCGTAGCCTAGATCACGCCCGCTGCGTCCAACGTACGGGCCTAATCGGTGATTTGGCCGGTGATTTGGTCGGCGATCCCGATCGAATACTGAGTGTGTCTTAAATGAAATGGAGAATTGTATGGCGCTCGCAACACAGACCGTGACCCTGGACCAGGAGATCAATCCCTGGGAAGCCCAGAGCGCGCGGTTCGATTTCGCCGCCCGTAAGCTGAATCTCGATGAAGGGCTCTGGAAGCTGCTTCGCACCCCGGCGCGCGAAATCATCGTTCACTTTCCCGTAACCATGGATGATGGTCGTATCGAAATCTTCACCGGCTTCCGCGTGCAGCACAACATCGCGCGCGGCCCGGCCAAAGGCGGCATTCGCTACGCTACAGACGTCACGCTCGACGAAGTCCGCGCGCTCGCCAGTTGGATGACCTGGAAGTGCGCCGTCGTCAACATCCCCTTCGGCGGAGCCAAGGGCGGCGTGATCTGCGATCCGAAAAACATGAGCCGCGGCGAGCTGGAGCGCATGACCCGCCGCTACACCGCCGAGATCATCGACTTCATCGGGCCGGAAAAAGACGTGCCCGCGCCCGACGTCAACACCAACGAACAGACCATGGCCTGGATCATGGACACCTACTCCATGCACGTAGGCCGCACCGTCACCAGCGTCGTCACCGGCAAGCCGCTCAACATCGGCGGCTCCCGCGGCCGCGTCGAGGCCACCGGCCGCGGCGTCATGGTCGCCTGCGGTGAGAGCCTCCGCTATCTCAACCTTCCCGTCGAAGGCTGCAAGGTCGTCATCCAGGGCTTCGGCAACGTCGGCTCCAACGCCGCACGCCTCATGATGGAGCACGGCTACAAGATCGTCGGCATCGCGGAAAAAGAGGGCGGCCTCTGCAATCCCAACGGCATCGACATCCACCAGCTCACCGAATACAAGAACCGCAACGAAACCACGCTCGGCTTCCGCGGCGCCGAGGCCATGCCCAGCGAAGAGCTGCTGGTCTCCGACTGCGACATCCTGATCCCCGCCGCAACCGAGAACGTCATCACCAGCCGCAACGCCGATCGCATCAAGGCCCGCGTCATCGTCGAAGGCGCCAACGGCCCCACCACCGCCGTCGCCGACGAGATCCTCGCCGAGAAGCGCGTCTTCATCGTGCCCGACATCCTCGCCAACTCCGGCGGCGTCACCGCCAGCTACTTCGAATGGGTGCAGGACCGCCAGGGATACTTCTGGAAAGAAGCCATCGTCAACGAGCAGCTCGAAACCATCCTGCGCGACAGCTTCGAGGACGTAGTCCGCTACGCCGAAGCCCACAACGTCAACAACCGCATCGCAGCCTACATGCTGGCCATCGATCGCGTAGCATTCACCATCAAGCAGCGCGGCATCTACGCGTAATCCATCTCGCGCTCAAGAAGACGGGTCGCCTCGCGCGGCCCTTTTCTTTTGTACTGTGATTCCGTTCGCGGCGCGGTTTTCGGTGTACGGCCTGCTTCCGTCGAACGCATGAATCCTTACTTCGGCGCTGCCTGCGGAGAATTATCCCTTCGCTCCGCACAATGGACTCAGCGACCCAACCTATCCCACAAGGAAACGCATCCGTGAAAAATATCTCCGTTCGCCGCGTTCCATCGCTCTCGCCAACGCGTGCAGGACGTCTGCGCAAGAAAAACCACTGTGAAACTGTGGAACTGTGAGAAATCCGCCGCAAACCCTGCGGCCTCAACGCGCGCTCCATCCACAGTTTCACAGTCTCACAGATTTTCTGGCGCCAAAATGCGCCATTTCGCGCCATCGAACGCCAATAAGTGCGTCAAAAGCCGGCCATCGATCGCGTCGCCTTCATCATCAAGAAGCGCGGCATCTACGCTTAACGTCGTGAGCCGAATCTCAGGCATCAGGTGATGTAGAGTAGCAATCGACGCGAGGTGAAGCATGAAAGCAGTGGTCCTGCATGAATACGGTCCGCCCAAAAACCTGAAGTACGAAAATTTTCAAGATCCGAAGCCAGGCAAGGGCGAGGTTTTGGTGCGCGTCCATGCCATCGGCGTGAACCCGATTGACTGGAAGGTTCGCTCGGGCGCGATGAAAGATATATTTCCGACTCCTTTCCCGGCGATCCTCGGCTATGACATCGCCGGGGTGGTGAGTGAGCTGGGGGAAGGCGTAACCGGGTTCGGCCTCGGCGACCGCGTCTTCGCCCGCACCGGCGGAGCCTACGCGGAACTCGCCGTGGTCAAGGCGGAGGAACTGGCCAAGATTCCCGAAAAAGTGGAATTCACTACGGCGGCGGGTTTGCCGGTCATCTCCACGACTGCCGATCAATTGATCCGCGAACAAGCCGGGGTGAAAACCGGGCAGACCATTCTCCTTACCGGAGCATCGGGGAGCGTCGGACGCCTGGCGCTGTACTGCGCCCTGGAGCAAGGCGCAAAGGTAATTGCCGGCGTACGCAAGAAGCACATGGACGAAGCCCTGGCGCTGGGAGCGACAAAAGCCGTTGACATCGGTGACGACAGCGCCATTACTGCTCTCGGCGTTGTGGACGCAGTGGCCGATACGCTTGGAGGCGCGCTGGCGTCGAAGCTTATGGCGCGGATCAAGCCCGGCGGCGTCTACGCCAGCGTGGTCGGTCCCCCGCAAAATGCTGCGCCTGGAATCCAGATCAAGGCGTTCGGATCGCATGCCGACGCTGCGGCGATGAGGCGCTACGCCGAGGCGATAAGGGATGGAAAGCTGACTCTCCCCATCGACGTTGTGCTTCCTCTGGAGGAGGCTGCCGAAGCGCACGAGAAGGGCGAGCGAGGCGGAGTCGGAAAGATCGTACTGCGGACCTAAATCGCGGCCGTTGGGAATCGGCGGACTTTGGCTGCTCACCGGATGCGATCCTCTTATGACCGCCGTGCATGCGCCTGCAGATCCCTGGCTGCGTCTCCACAGCGCCAGTGCAATAATGTCGGTACCGGGACTTTGTCCGGAGCAGGCGCGAGCAAAGTGAACCTCCCCAACTCCATCACGCTGAGCCGTATCGTCATGATCCCGCTCTTGTTGTGGATTCTGTCGTCGCATACCCCGTGGCAGGGCGCGAATGGCGAGCAGGAGATTCTGGCCTCGGTGCTGTTCATCCTGGCCTCGATCACGGACGGCCTCGACGGCTACCTCGCGCGCAAGCGCGGCCAGATCACCACCATGGGCATGCTTCTGGACCCGCTGGCTGACAAGATTCTGGTGACGTCGGCCCTGATCGCCCTGGTCGCCTACAACCCCACTGTGGTCAAGGTGTGGATCGCCGTGGTCATCATCGGCCGCGAGTTCCTCATCTCCGGCTTGCGGTCGATTGCCGCCTCCGAAGGCTTCGCCATCCAGGCCAGCGATCTCGGCAAGCTCAAGACCGTCACCCAGATCGTTTCAGTGGTCTCCGCCATCCTGGCCCATCACTGGTACGACTGGCAGTTCGGCTACCTGGTCATTCCAGTGCAGTGGATCGCCGTCGCCGCGATTTACTTCACGGTGCTGGTCTCGACGATCTCGGCTGTCGATTATTTTGCAGGCTTCTGGAAGAAAATCGACCGCGCCTCCCGCGACCGCCGCCAGGCCTACGTGCTCACGCGCGGGAAGAACGCCGGAACCTC
The DNA here is from genome assembly GCA_035486155.1 of Occallatibacter sp. Taxonomy (GTDB): domain Bacteria; phylum Acidobacteriota; class Terriglobia; order Terriglobales; family Acidobacteriaceae; genus Telmatobacter. The sequence goes on from DATHNJ010000236.1 coordinate 15,571, forward strand.
CAGCCCGAATTAAATCCGCACTTGTCCTTTAGGCAGCGGCGGAATCTGTCCTCGGCCGGGGACCTCGCGGCTTGATCGCAGGCGCCGGCGCATCGTCACCGCCCAAGCGGCCAAAATGCGGCCTCTCCTGGTAACCGGCAAAACGCATCGTCCACTCTGGCCGTCCGTATGTGCTCGAACGCAGCAGTTCTGGTAGCGGCACGGTCGCTTTGATCGTCTTCAATCCACCTGACTCGTCCTCATTTTCGATCTCCTCAATGCGTCCGCGGCGCGCGTTGATGCCGTCGATGATCGTTCCCATGAACTCTTCGGAAACGATCACTTCGACAGCCATTACCGGCTCCAACAGGACTGGGTAGGCTTTTCTTGCCGCTTCCTTGAACGCGATCGAACCGGCGAACTGAAACGCCATTTCGTTCGAGTCCACCTCGTGATAGCTGCCGTCCAACAGAGTCACCTTCAGGTTGAACATCGGATATCCGGCGAGGATGCCCAACCCCATCTCATTCTGAACGCCTCGTTCGATGGGGCCGATGTACCGCTCCGGAATCGCGCCGACCTGGCTCCCGTTCACGAACGTATAGTCTATCCTTGGCTCACTCGGTTCGATGCGCAGCCAGCAGTGTCCGTAATTGCCCACTCCTCCGGTCTGCCGGATGTACTTACCCTCAGCCTCGGCAGACTTGCGAATGGTCTCTCTATAGCCAATCTTTAATTCGCCGAACACAACCAACTGTGTCTTTTGAATCTCCTCGCGAATCGCCTGTAACTCCAGTTCGTCTTCTCCGCAGATGACAAGCTGCGGTCCGACCGAATGAACCCTCACCCGCCATGCCGGTTCTATCTGCACGATCTCACCCACCGCCCGACGAACCTCGGGCGCCTCCTTGGTCGGCGTATCGACGCTGAAGTACAGAATGGAATGAACGCTGCTGCCATTCATGAGATCCTCATTGTCTCCCCGGATGAGGGGTTAGACGACAGATTTGGGAAAGGCTTTGCCAGAAACAAAAACCCCGGCCGCAGCCGGGGTCTCAATGCCGTAGATCCTATATTTAGGCCATTGCCGCGAGGGGCTCTGGCGCTGTGGTTGGAATCGCTGCTGGAACCGGTACCGGCGCCGCAGGCTGATGCGGCAAGTGCGCGCCGCGCGTGAGACGATGCACGAAGTGATACGGAGGCCATGGCCCGGAGATCTGCATCTGGCACTCGCGCATCAACGCGCTGGTGGAGGCGAACTTGTTCTGGTAACGTTCCACATGCTTGCGCTCGATCAGGTGCGCAATATCGAGAACCATCTTGCCGTTCTCGGTCAACCGGCAGCTTACCTCTTCATCCAGAGGGATAAAGAGCCGGTGCATCTGGAAGCTCACTGCCCGCGCCCGCGTTTGCCGTTCGCGCTGCCGGGTCGCCGTCTCGCGCAGATTGGAAAGATACCCGCGCCCCACCGTGTCCGTCGAGACGACCCGCGCAATCTCTTTCGCGCAGCAATCGTCGACAAAAATCTTCAGGTGCATCTCGGTCTTGCCGCGCAGCTTGTCGATATTCGATAAAAACTGTCGCTGATTGGAACGGATCGAGCGCCGCAGGCTCTCGTCGTCGTTGAACACCGTACCGAAGCGGAAGGGCAGCACCGTCGATTGCTGGAAGCAGTCCGCAATGACGCGGGCATGATCCACGCCGGATTTCTGGCTGATGCCTTCGGAAGGGTTGTGTTCACTGACGACAATGGCGAGATCACTGGCGGGATAGAGGAAAACCTGGTTTCCACTGACTCCATGTACGGATTCCATTGGAACAGGTTTGCGATGACGGGCTAATTCTGGAAACGCTTGCTTTTCACCGATACAGTAGGCATACCATGCCATGACTTTGCACTCCGTGTGCGGACGCCGGTAAGCGCGCCGCCCGTTAGTGAAGCTCTGTGAACTCAGGAACAAACGGCATGTCGAGCTGGCAACGAAATTCCAAATCGAACTGAGGGGAATACTAGCCCGCCCAAAACACAACTGGCAATGCCCCGAGCCTCGCAGATTACAAAAGGTAGCAGAAATTCCCTAAATTGATTTCGTAATACTGAAAATTACATCTATGGTATGAAAATATTACTGATTCTGCCTCGGAAGCGGTTCAAAGGCATGTTCGCTTGTCACTGACGAAATCTAATCTTGGGCCGATCCTGTCAGTGGAGCAGGCCCTTTACGTAGAGAAATACGACCGTATTGACTCCTATCGAAACAAGCAAAAGCCCCAGCCCGATCGCCGAAACGACCGCCAGACGCCCTCGAAGACGGCTCAGCTCCTCTGCGGCCTGTTGCTGTTCGTGCGCGTTGCGTTCGATGGCGTCTTTCATGGTTTCTAACTGCTCATCCATGCGTTTGAAGGCGCGATCGTGCTCGGCGTCGCGGACTTCCATCGCCGCCAGTTCGCCGCGCAGTTTGGCTAGCGAGGCGTCGAGCGGCGCCAGATCGACAGTGGGCGCCGTCAGCCCCGGCGCCAGCAGATTCGCCGCCGCCGAGATTACATTGCCCTCGAGCAGGGGAAGCATCTTCTGCAGCAGAGGAACAACCGTGCGGACCGCCGAGGCCGTGCGCTGAAGCCCAGACCTATGCTCGCCCGTGCGTCCGCTCCTCTGCTCGTTCTTCACCAACGCAGGCGAGCGCCTCTCCGTCGCGCGCAGGGCCGTTTCGTCGCCCGGCCGCCCGTTGCCGCTCACAGTGGATTCGGGCTGCTCCGGCTCTGTTCCATGATGACCGCTTTCACTCATCGGCTGACCTTCCTTGTCCGCTAACAGACTACTCCGCAGGCTCATGGTTGCATTGGATGCAGCGCTCACGAAGGATAGTTCGCCGCCGAAATTGTCATCAAAGGCGCGCGAATCGAGGCCCGGCTGAGCTCGCGTATCCTCGTTGATAAGGGTTCTTGAGGAGTTTCTAGTGCAGTCAGTTTTCGGAGATGTGTTGCGCCACGTGCAGCGTTACTTGCTGGCTGGGATCATCACCATCGGACCGCTGCTTGTCACCTGGTTCGTCTTCAGTTGGGTCTTCGTCACCCTGGCCAACGCCGGTCTTCCCCTGGTCCATATCTTCGGCGTCATCGACCGGCCGTGGCTTGAATCGCTGTTCTCGGTGATTCTGACCCTGGTCGCGGTCTACGCTGTCGGCCGGGTCACGTCGGAGGTGGTGGGCCGTCAGGCCTTCAATCTGTTCGAAGCAGTTCTCGAGCGCCTGCCTCTGGTCGCCAAGGTCTACACCTCGGTTCGCCAGCTCATCGACACCATGATGGCCAAGAAGGACTCTGGCCAGCGCGTTGTGCTCGTCGACTTTCCCATCGCCGGCCACAAAAGCGTCGGCTTTCTCACCCGTACACTGACCGATTCGACAACCGGCCAGGAACTGGCCGCAGTGCTGCTTCCGAATGCCATCAACCCGACCTCGGCTTTCCTGCAGATTCTGCCTTTGGATAAAATCACCGAGACCGACCTGACCATGGAGCAGGCGATGAGCATGCTCATGACGGGCGGGGCTGTGGCGCCGGAGACGATTCGGTTTAGTCAGCCGCTTGTGGTCCGCTCCAACGACTGAAGAACAACTACTTCGTCGCGCCCGCAGCTTCCAGGTCTTCCTCGACATGCCCGCTGTCCGCCGTCACCTTGCGCAGGCTCACATGCTCGAACTGCGCCCAGATCAAACCGAAAGGCACAACGCTGAGAAACGTCACCAGCAACAGGAGAGCAGCGCATGCCGTCGCCGATTCGGGCCGCACATCAAGAAACTTCGAGATCGCCGTGGCTACCAGGCCGATCTGCGTGAACCAGCCCAGCACCGGCAACTGCACTATGCTCGACAGGCCGCTCACCACCATCAGCAGCACGCACTTGGCCGGGGTCATCGCGGCCAGTTGCGGATCGGCCACAAACGCTCGCATCGTCACCAGGTAGGCGCCGGCGATCAGCAGCCACATTCCGATCGATAGCCCGGTCGCAATGCAGAAATCGCCGAACGAGCGCATCGTGTCGAGCCCAGTGCGAAACTCACGAATCTTATGCCCCGCGGCCTCTCCGATTTTTTTGGAGACCACGCCGAGCGTGCGCTCGAAGAACGTAGCAACGACGTTGCCTGCGAAACGCACCGCAACCAGAAACGACGCTCCCGCCAACGTGCCCAGCATGCCCCAGATGCCGGCCTTCTTCACCAGTTCCGGATGCGGCAATGCGCCCGGAGCGCCAAAAACCATCGACAACAGGATTGCCGATGAGAAGATCAGCGCCATGGTTCCGGCGTCGAACAGCCGCTCCACGATATACACCGCAACCTGATTGCTGACCGGCAACCCCGTCTTCTTCGACACCAGATAGGGCCGCACCGGATCGGCTACGCGTCCGATCAGCGCGATCGCCGTGAATCCCATCACCTGCGTTCCCAGCAACGACAGCGGATGCACCGGCTTGTTATGCCGCAGGAGAAATGCCCAGCGCAGCGATCGAAAAACGTATGCGACGTAGATGCATGCGACGCCCACGGCGATCAGACGCCAGTCGGCCAGCGCCAACTGCGCGCGAAACATGCCGAAGTCGAAGTGGATCCTGTCTCGACCCCAGATCACGAGCGCGGCGATCGCCACAAGCACAACCAGGCCGATAATCAGTTGTTTCTTTTTCAAGCAGTCTCCGATCGCAAATGGATAGCCTGATTCTATGGCGGGGGAGGCCCTGAGCCTATCCCCTATTCGGGGGCTGTCGTCTTCGGGGTAACCTGTCGCGCCAGAGCCTCGCGCGCCTGCACCCGCCGATTGAACTCATGAATCACGCGCGCCACATACACGCGTGTCTCACGATAGGGCGGAATCCCGTGATATTTGTCGACCGCCGCGGGCCCCGCGTTGTAGGCCGCCAGCGCCAGCGCCAAATTGTCGTGGTACCGCGTCAGCAGTGCGTCCAGATACGCCGACCCGCCGCGCACGTTCTCTCCCGGCTCGAAGCCGTCTTGCACGCCCAAATCTCCGGCTGTCGATGGCATCAGTTGCATGAGCCCCTGGGCGCCGGCGCGGCTCACCGCATGTGCGTTGCCGTTGCTTTCGGCCTTCACCACGCTGGCCAGCAGGTCCTCGTCGAGGTTGTTCGCCTGTCCTGCTTTCGCCAGCATCTCGTGCAAGTCGGCGGGATTCAGGACTGAGTTTTTCGCGGATTGGACCGACGGCGGGAGGGCTGCAGCGGTTTTCGGCGGGTCGGGAACCGTCTCTACATTCGTTACTTCGTCTGGTCTCAGCGCGATGTAGCTTGCTTCTCCTGTCTCCAGGTACAGCCGCATCATGCCGTCCACCAGCGCGTGGTGATCGCAGTCCATGGCAAAGCCGTTGCTCAGCGTCACGCGCTCGGCTGCGCGCGCCACGGGCAGCGACGCAAGCAGCGTCCCTGCAACCGCCGCCAATGGGATCCGTCTCAGCACATCAACTCCGCGTGAGCGTAGCCCAATGCTTGCGGCCGATCCTTTCACTCTGCCGCTTGAGCACGCCTTCCAGCACCACCGCCACGCCGTCTTCATCGTTCGGCGGCGCCTGCTTCCATCCGCGCGTCTTGGCCAGAGTGCGCAGCTCCTGCGCCGCATTGCCCATCAGCACGCTCTGCCCGGCCCACTCCAGCATGTCCACGTCGTTCCAGTTGTCGCCGATCGCCATGATCTCCTTGCGATCGACGCCGAGCCGCTTGGCCAGCCGCTCCAAAGCCCAACCCTTCGAAACGCCCTGCGGCAGAAGGTCGAGAATCGACAAATCGCGCGCCGGATACTCGGTTCGCTGCGTCTCGCACCAGGCGCTCCACGCGCTCTCCTTCAGCGCCTTTTCCGCCTTCTTCATCTGGCTCACCCCGCCGGCCGCCATGCCCTGAATCGGATCTTCGCCATCGATCAGCGCGTTTTCCAACGGCTTCACCACTTGAATAGCTTCGCGATTGGCTTCCATCCACAACGCAACCCGATCGTGCGCCTGGTCCGGGTCCTCCAGGACAAGTTCTCCCCGTCCCGGCTTGTCGAAGGTGAAGACCAGCACTCCGAACTTGCGCAGCAGCCCGCAGAGTCCTCGCGCGACACGCGCCTCCAGGTGGCTGCGGTCGATCCGCTCGCCGCCCAGCGTGCGGGTCACCGCTCCATTGGACGCAATCAGCGGCATATCCGCTCGCAAGCCGGCTGTCTCAAAGATGGGCGCCGCATAGGCGATCCGCCGGCCCGTCGCAATCGTCACGCAAATTCCTGCGTCCTGGGTCGCCTTGAGCGCCTTCACGGTGCGTTCACTCAAACTCTGAGAAAACGAAGGCATCAGGGTGCCGTCGATATCGATGGCTACCAGGCGCACGGGGGGATGCATGCCTTTAGTCTACCGGTCACCCCTCGGCGCGCCGAACGGTGGGCGATCCACGGCGCGCGCCAAAGTGCAGGCGGCGATAGCGCTCACAATCTGGGCGCCGGTGGACGCGTCTTCTACACTGGCTTTATGGAGCGTATCTGCAGTCACTGTCACGCCGTGCTCGCGCCGGATACAAAAGCAGACTGGTGCCCTGCCTGTGGGGGCGCAATCGTGGAGCGCGCCAAAATCTCGGAGGATCTGGCCCCCGTAATTGGGCCCGACGCAGTGGTGGATCATCGCGGCATCGTTCTCCCGCGCCGTCATGCCGTCGGCGGCGTCATCACTCCGCAATAACCTTCTCCGAAGTGGAAAAATCTCTGCATGGTTAAGCTCGAGCCCATCACGCCGGAGAACGTCTTCGTCTACAAAACCATTCGTCTGCGCGCGCTGCTCGATTCTCCGACCGCCTTCAGCAGCACCTACGCGCAGGAGTCGCAGCGGTCCGACGATGAGTGGCTCCAGCGCGCCCGCCTTTGGAGTAGTCCTCCCTGTACGGGTTATCTCGCCTTCGAAGAAGAGACGCCCTGCGGTCTGGTCGCCTGCTTTGGAGAAGCTCACAACACCGAGTTCGCGACGGTCATCTCCATGTGGGTCGATTCGGCGTATCGCCGCACGGGCGCGGGCACGGCTCTGATCGAAGCTCTCAAATCCTGGGCTTTCGCGCGTGGTTTGTGTGAGCTGCGTCTCATGGTAACCAGCGTCAACACGAGCGCGTTGCGTTTCTATGAACGTCTAGGCTTTCACATGACTGGCAAAACTGAGCCCTATCCCAACGATCCGGCGATCATCGAGCACGAGATGGCGCTTCGTCTTCACCTCTGACGCGGCCAAACCGCGGCGGTTGCGTGTCAGCTTTTTCGTCCTGAGGCCAACTGCCTTCGCGAGCTTCGCAGGCTTTGAGTTGACGGGTATCGCGAAGCTGTCGGAGGTTCACGCTTGGCGTGTTGAAAATGTGTCACATTGCCAGCGTGCAAGTTCCGGGGCTAAGCAAACTCGAAGCTCAGTTGTTACTCGTACCGCAACGCCTCAGCTGGCAGCACCCGCGCCGCGGCAATCGATGGATAAAGTGTCGCCAGCAGCGAGATCCCGATCGACAGCGCGGAGACAATCGCTCCATCCATGGCGCGAGGCGCAAATGGCAACGTGTCGATTGCATAAACCTCCGCCGACAGATGAATGAAGTGGTAATGCGCGCCCGCCCACGATGCTGCATAGCCGATCAGAAGGCCCAAGATGGTCCCGATCACACTGATCAGGAATCCCTGCATAACAAAAATATTTCTCACCTGTACCGGCTCTACGCCAAAGCTCATCAGCACGGCGATATCGCGCGTCTTCTCCATCACCATCATGGTGAGCGCGATCAGAATATTCAGCGCGGCAACCACTACGATGAGGCCGATGACGATGAACGTCACTACCTGCTCCAGCTTCAGTGCGCGGAACAGCTCGCGGTTCTGTTCCATCCAGTTGTTGGTCATGTAACCCGAGCCCGCCGTCAGCTCAATCTCACGTCCAATGTCAGCGGCGCGATTCAGATCATCCACGCGAAAGCTCATCACAGAGACCAGATCCGGCTCATCGTAGAGCCGTTGCGCATCGGCCAGCCGCACGTAGCCCCACCCTGAGTCATATTGATAGAAGCCGGTATGGTACGTGCCCACCAGCCGGAAGTGCACGTACTTCGGCACGATGCCCATCGGCGTCAGATCGCCCTGAGGGCTCACCAGCATTACCGAATCGCCGACGGCTGCGCCGATGGAATCGGCCAGGTCTTTTCCCAGAATGATGGCTGGTAGTTCGCCTGCAGAGCCCGTGCTCGGCCTGCCTTGCGGTTCGATGGCTCGCACTGCATCCGGCGTGACGTTCCGCAGCACCGTGCTCACGCGCATCTCGTCTTGCGGCAGCACACCTTCAATCAGCGCGAAGCCGGCACGCGCGCCGTGGGCGACCATCACCTGTTCATCGAGTTCCGGCGCCGCCGCCGTCACGTGCGGCAGTTTGCTCAGCTCCTCCATCAGTGGCCGCCAATTACGAAATTGGTCGCCTTTGACACGCATCAGTTGTACGTGTGCGCTTGAATCCACTAAGCGATCCTGCAAATCGCGCCGCATGCCATTGGTGATCGCCAGGGCGATGATCAGCGCGGCCACGCCGGCCGTTACGCCCGCGACCGATATCGTCGTGACCACGCCTACTACGGCCTGCCGCCGTTTGGCCTTGAGATAGCGCGCCGCAACAAAGAGCTCGAATCGCATCGTGCGCCTTACTTGGCTGTCGTGGTGAACACGGTCTTGGCCACGCCGATATTGTCGTAGCGGTCATAGACGCGCACGGTGAGCAGATGCTCGCCCGGCTTGGCGTCTGGAATTTGCACGCGATAGTCGTAGCGTTCGTGCTTCGCGTCGGAAAGCTCGCCTACCGGCGCCACAAACTTCCACGGCCCTGCATCGAGCGAGTACTCCGCGTGCGCAATCGGGGACGCGGAGTCCGCCGCTTCGAACGTTACATGCACCGGCTTCGCGCAATTGGGCTGCGCGCACGTCGCCGGCTCTTCCGCCGTCGTCAATCCAGTCACTACTGGCGACGTCGTATCTACTTCGAAGCGGTCGCTGACTTTCTCGCCCGTCAACGCATCGCCGGGCGTGTGAGATGGCGCATCGCTTGCCACAACCTTGATCTCATACCCGCCATCGGGAATGAGCGAAGCGTCGAAGCTGTACGCCTTGTCGGTCACATCATCCTTCAACAGCCGCCACACGTGCTCGCCGTCGCCGCGCAGATAGAGCTTGTACTCCAAATCGTCGCCGTTGTCGTCATGTGCTCCCCAACGCACCGTGATTGCGCTCTTGTCCTTCAGCGCCTGCAGCGGCCCACTCGCGCCGGCGTCGTATGTCACCGCGCCCTGCGTGGTCGAAGGTAGCGCGATACTTACGGTCTGCTGCGTCGCCGCCTGATTCTGCGTATTCAGCCGCGCGCCCGGAACCACCACCACTTCATCCACGACGGGCGCTGCGTTCACCGGCAGATAATTCACTCCCACGCCGCCAATTTCGCC
>DATHNJ010000237.1:0-4475 GCA_035486155.1 Occallatibacter sp.
TGGTGAGCGTAGTGACGAGGACGCGCTCGTTCTTCTTTGCGCGGTCGCGGATCTCGGCTAACAGGTCGTCGATCTGGCCTTTGATGGGGCGGATCTCGACTTGCGGATCGACGAGGCCGGTGGGGCGAATGACCTGTGCGACGACGACGCCAGCGGAGCGTGTGAGCTCGTAGGGGCCGGGCGTGGCGGAGACGTAGATGGTTTGGTGGACACGGTTCTCGAACTCTTCGAACTTGAGCGGGCGATTGTCGACGGCCGAGGGCAGACGGAAGCCGTAGTCGACGAGGTTCTGCTTGCGGCTGCGATCGCCATACCACATGCCGTGGACTTGAGGAATGGTGGCGTGGCTTTCATCGACGAAGAGCAGGTAGTCGCGCGGGAAGTAGTCGAGCAACGTGGGCGGGGGCTCTCCGGGCAGGCGGCCCGAGAAGTGGCGTGAGTAGTTCTCGATGCCGTGGCAGTAGCCCATGGACTTGATCATTTCGAGATCGAAGCGAGTGCGTTGATGGATGCGCTGCGCTTCGACCATGCGGCCTTCGGTTTCGAGCCTGGGCACCCATTCGTTGAGTTCAGCGACGATGGAGTCGATGGCCGCAGATTTGCGCTCGGGCTGGACTACATAATGGGATTTCGGATAGATGGGCAGGCGCGCGTATTTCTGCTTCACGCTGCCGAAGAGGGGATCTATTTGAGAAAGAGACTCGATCTCATCGCCGAAGAGCTCGATGCGATAGGCGGATTCGTCGTAGGTAGGGAAGACTTCGATGACGTCGCCGCGCACGCGGAAGGTTCCGCGACGGAAGTCGTTGTCGTTGCGTTCGTAGAGGATTTCGACCAGGCGGCGGGTGATGTCTTTGCGACTGATCTGTTGACCTTTTTCGAGCAGCAGCAACATGCCGTAGTAGGCTTCAGGCGAGCCTAGGCCGTAGATGCAGGAGACTGAGCTGACGATGATGGCGTCGCGGCGTTCGAAGAGAGAGCGGGTCGCAGACAAACGGAGCTTGTCGAGCTCTTCGTTGATCGTCGCTTCCTTCTCTATATAGAGGTCGGCGGAGGGATTGTAGGCTTCGGGCTGATAGTAGTCGTAGTAGCTGACGAAGTACTCGACGGCGTTGCCGGGAAAGAACTGCTTGAACTCGTGATAGAGCTGCGCTGCGAGGATTTTGTTGTGCGCGAGAATCAGCGCAGGGCGGTTGGACTGCTCGATGACCTTGGCCATGGTGAAGGTCTTGCCCGAGCCAGTGACGCCGAGCAGGACCTGGTGCTTTTCTCCAGCGGCGAGGCCGTTGACCAGCTCCTCGATGGCGCGGGGCTGGTCTCCGCGAGGCTTGTAGGAGGTGACGAGCTGAAAGTCCATCCTGGGATTATAGAGGATTGGCGAAGAATAGGCGAAGGAAATGGCAGCATCCGTTGAAGTGAGAGGATGGGCTGTGAGAGTTAAGATAGCTAATTCCGACAACTATCGAACCTTAACTCACGAAGCGCATGGATGAGGCGAAGCTCGATTCACCCGGATCGTTTGACGAGGGAGACGCAGCGCAGGACTGGCGCGCGCTTGCGCTGGATGCCGCCAAGGCAGGAAACCACGCTCTTGCGATCGAGTGCTACGAGAAGGCGATTGTCTTCGAACCCGGCGATTCGGGGCTCTATCTCGGTCTAGGGAATGAGTACGCATTCACTGGAGACAGGCTGCGCGCGGTTGAGTCCTACGGAAAGGCGTTGCAGCTTGCGCCGCAGTCCGGCGTTTGCTGGAACAATCTGGGGAATGTCTTCCTGGAGTTGAAAGACGCGCCGAACGCTGCGAACTGCTATGAGAACGCAGTGCGATTCGAGCCTGGCGACAGCGGCTTTCGCTATAACCTGGGCCGCACGCTGGATACGCTGGGCCGGCATGTCGAGGCGCGCGAGCATCTGATGCTGGCGACGGAGCGGAATCCTTCGCATGCGGATGCATGGATCAACCTTGGCAACGCGCAGCAGAATCTTGGCGCATTCGACGAGGCGCTGGGTTGCTTCGATCGCGCGCTTGAGCTTACGGATCGGCAGGCTGAGGTCCATGTGAATCGCGCGATGGTTCTGCTGAACCGCGGCGAGTTTCGCGAGGGATGGCGCGAGTATGAGTATCGCTGGGAGACCGGCGGCTTCAGCGCTTACAAAAGGCGCTCGTTTGGAGCGCCGCAGTGGAAGGGCGAATCGCTGGCGGGCAAGACGATTTTGCTGCACACCGAGCAGGGTTTTGGAGATGCGATCCAGTTTGCCCGCTTTATCCCTACAGTCTCTTCGCTTGGGGCAGAGGTCTTTCTCGAGGTGGAGGCGCCGCTCAGACGATTGCTGGAGGGGGTTGTGCAGCCCGGGCATCTGCTGACGCGTGGCGAAGCGCTGCCTGCGTGCAACTATCATTGCTCGCTGATCAGCCTGCCTCTCGCGCTAGGTTTGGAGATCGATACGATTCCTTGCGAGCCGTATCTCAAGGTTCATGTTCCTGAGGCGATCAGCGAGAGGGTCTGGCGCGCGCTTTTTCGCGTTGACGGCGAGGGCCGTAGATTGCGCGTGGGACTGTGCTGGCGTGGAAATCCCACGCACCGCTGGGATCGAATTCGCAGCCTCGATCTTGCTCGACTCGATGCGCTCGCCGGAGTTTCGGGCGTGCAGTGGGTTTCGCTGCAGCGAGACGCGACGCGCGAGGAGCAGGCGGTTTTCTCGGAGCGATTTGGTGGCGTGGTCCTCTCCGAGGAGCTGATGGAAGATTTTCTGGCGATCGCGGGGGTGATTGAGGAACTGGACGTGGTCGTTGCGGTCGACACTGCAACTGCACACCTCGCCGGAGCGATGGGAAAGAGTGTGTGGCTGCTTTTGCCGCCTTTCAACGACTGGCGCTGGCATGCGCATCTTGCCGAGTCGCCGTGGTATCCGTCGGCGCGTTTTTTCAGACAGACGCCGCCAGGGGAGTGGGCGGGCGCCGTTGAAGCGGTTGTGGCTGAACTGACCGCGCTGGATCGATCGTCGGGGACATATAGACTGGGCAGGGAATCGGAATGAAGAAAGTTGTCGTTAGCGCGCTGTGTTTGCTGGCCGTTGTGCTGGTGGGAATCGTGGCCTATAACGTGTGGCGCGGAGAAACGGCGCCGGTGGCGAAGACGCCCGATGCTGTGGAGCAAGGGCGCGCGAACCTGCACAACCAGTTAGCGCAGGTCGAGCAGCGTGAGGCGCAGATCGAGAAGATGGATTGGGACTCGCCGGAGAAGCTGCGGGTTTTGATTCAGTCGCATCAGAAGCGAATCGATCAGCTCAACGGCAACAGTGCGGGCGGCGAGATCGTCGCGCATGACAAGGAAGCGATTGCACGGCTGGAGAAGCGCATCGCTGATATCGCGGCGGAGAAAGAAGCTGAGGCGAAGGCTGATGCGTTGGCTAAGAAGGCGCAGCAAGCGCATCCGGATCAGAGCCAGTAACGGGTATGCTATGCCGGGGCGCTGTGGCCCGCGCAGCGCAACACTCCGAGAAATTTGTTCCAGGGTCCGACGGCTTCGCTGTACTGGCAGGCGAGGACGCGCGTGAGCTGATGCAGATGCGTGAGGTCGTGCACGGTCCACGCGGCGATGAGCTGCGCGAGGGTTGCGGCGCCGAGACTGGGATGCTGGCCGCGCTTGTCGAGATCGGCAGGGCTGAGATTCTTGGCGCGGATTTCGGTTAACGATGCGGAGCGGGCGGCAGCAAATTCGTCGAGCAGTTGAGCGAGCGATTTGCCCTCGCGTTCATCGAGATGGCCGAAGCGCTTGAAGGGCGAGAAGGGCTGGGATTCGCCGAACTCCAGGATCACGCAAGCGCGTGGCAGCCAGTTGACGCGCTCGGTGAAGAGCAGGTGAGCGACGACATCGATTGGAGTCCAGGTCTTCTCGCCTTCGTTGCAGGTGGTCCAGGCGTCGGGCAGACCGCGCAGCAGCGCATCGAGAGCGGTGGGAGTGCGAGAGAGAAGGGCAAGCGCGTTTTCAAGATCGAATGCCATCGACGTTCCTTGAAAGTGGTTTCTCACTCCACTATAGACAGCGGGCTTGCGTTGCTGCTGCGCAATGTCGTTGTCGCAACGAGAGGCCGGCGCCGGACATAAGATGGGTGCATGCGAAAAGCTCCAGATGAGATGCGATCTTTTATGAAGCTGGCGGCCGTGGGTTCTTTGCTTGTGTCGTTGATCGGGGTCGCGCAGGAGAAGCGCACGCCTACCGAAGATGGCGTTGTGTACGGCGTGGCCGATGGGCAGTCGCTGACGATGGACTACTATGCGCCGAAGGGATCGGGTCTGGGACCGGGGCCGGGACAAGGTCAGGGGCGGGGGCCGCATCCGATCGCGATCGTTATTCATGGCGGCGGGTATCACGGCGGCACGAGCAAGAACGGCAGCGAGGCGTACGTAGCGGATTTTTTGGCGCCGGCGGGATATGCGGTTTTCTCGGTGAACTACAGACTGGCGCCGCAGT
>DATHNJ010000238.1:0-8735 GCA_035486155.1 Occallatibacter sp.
CCGTCAGGGCAAAGACGGAAGCGCACAGTTCACGGCCGCCGAGACCGCCGACCCAAACCAGGCCGACTATCACTTCAATCTGGCCGTGACTCTCGAGCGCAAGGGGCAAACAGCCGCCGCGTTGGCTGAGCTGGCGCAGTCTCTGAAGCTGCGCCCCAACGACAGCGAAGCGCAGGAGCTGGATAAGGACTGGCGGCAACCTGCCGCAGTTCGCGCGGGAGTCGATCAGGATGCAGGCGCTGCAGCCAGGCCCGATCCGCTGGAACGGATTGCCCGCACCTTCGACGCGGTTGCTTTCCGCCAGGCTGCGGTCATGATGGACCAGATAGAGTCTGCGCGGCTGGCGGAGCTTACGCCCCACGAGCGCGCGGTCAATCTGGCCGTGCAGGCAAAGGATTATCTCGATCGTGGTCTGCTGCTTGAAGCCGAGCGACTGTATCAATCGGCAGTCGCCACGGACGGATCGGTTGCCGATGCGCATGCAGGCCTGGCCGATGTACGCGAGCGGAGCGGCGATGCGGCTTCGGCGCGCAAAGAAGCGCAGACGGCTTTGGAACTAAAGCCCTCCGCCGAAGCGTATCTGGTGTTGGGGCGGCTGGACCTGGCCGACAATCACTTGGATGAAGCGGGCAAAGAAGCCGGCGAAGCCTTGAAGCTTGACCCCGCGAGCCGTTCGGCGCAGGATTTAAGCCGTCAAGTGGCAGGGCAGTCGGGCAAGACCCAATAGCCGGCGCTTGCCAGTAATTGGATCTTGCCCGTAATTGGCAGTTGATGGAGCGGTCATGCTTCGGCAAATCACCACGTACCGCCTTCGGCGCGCAATGAGATTCGCCGCTGCGATTGCGGCCTTTTTCGGTTTCGGGCTTTCGCTCGCGGCGCAGAAGCCCGTCGTCGAGAAGCTCATCCTCAAAGACACAATTCAACCCATCAGCGCCGGCATGCTCGAGCGTGGCTTACAGCGCGCCAACGACAGCGGCGCCGCGGCTCTGCTCATCGAGATGGACACGCCCGGCGGACTTGTCGATTCCATGCGCGGCATGGCCGGCGCGATTTTGTCGTCGAAGGTTCCCGTGATCGTCTATATCGGCCCCTCCGGCGCCCGGGCTGGCTCGGCGGGATTTTTTCTTCTCGAATCCGCGGACGTGGCCGTCATGGCGCCAGGCACCGAAGCCGGCGCCGCCCACGTTGTATTCATGGGCGGCAAGCCCGACGACACCGAAATGCAGAAGGTGGAGAACGACGCCGAAGCCTTTCTGCGCTCCTATGTGAAGCCCCGCAATCGCAACGTCGATGCAGCTGTCGCGGCCGTCGCGCAATCGCACTCCTATACCGCCGAAGAAGCGCTGTCGCAGCATCTGATCGATCTGATCGCCAAGAGCGACTCCGAACTGCTGGCGGATTTGAACGGCCGCGAGATCACCCGCTTCGACGGATCGAAGACGACTTTGCATCTGGCGAACGCGCGCATCGAAGTTCTGGATCCCACGCTCCGCGAAGAGCTGCTGGGATGGCTCGTCAATCCCAACATCGCGCTCATGCTTCTCGTCTGCGGCGCGTTGCTCATCTATCTCGAATTTAATGCGCCCGGCACCATCGTCCCCGGAGCCCTCGGCACGTTGATGGCGCTGCTCGGCGTCTTCGGCCTTGACCTGCTGCCAATCCGATACACCGCGGTGCTTCTGCTGGTCGCCGCATTCGCGCTCATGGCGCTCGAAGCCAAGTTCGGCGGCCATGGCGCGCTGGCTATCGCCGGCATCGTTTGCCTGCTGTTTGGAACACTCACACTCGTCTCTGCGCCGATCCCACAGATGGCCGTCAGCCCCTGGGTCGCGCTCGCCGTGAGCGCCGGATTCGGCGGCATCACCGTATTCCTCGTGCGCCTGGCCGTACGCGCTCGGCGAATGAAAGTCCGGCTCGGCGCCGATGCGCTCGTCGGCAGCCCCGCCTCCGCCATGGAGCCATTAAATCCGGAAGGGCATGTGCTGGTCGAAGGCGAAATCTGGCGCGCCGTCTCCGCCCAGCCTATTCCGGCCGGCGCAAAGCTGCTCGTCACAGGGCACGACCAGTACTTGTTGCGCGTCGAGCCCGCCGGCGCGATCCCCACGCCTACCACCCACAGCGCATAGCGAAATGGTCAGAACGCCAGCGGAGTACAATCCCTGCTGAGTGAGGAAAACCCATGTCTGAACTGCCGATTCCGCTGCTTGTTCTGCTTGCCATTCTGGTTCTCTATCTTTTGAATTCCATCAAGATCCTTCGCGATTATGAACGCGCCGTGATTTTTCGCCTGGGGCGCGCGCTGACTCCGCCCAAGGGGCCGGGCATTATTTTTGTCTTCCGCCCGCTCGATCAGATGGTGCGCATCTCCCTGCGCCAGGATGTGCTTGAGGTTCCTCCCCAGGACGTGATCACGCGCGACAATGTGACGATCAAAGTCAACGCGGTAGTGACGCTCTACGTCGTCGATCCCAATGCCGCGGCCATCAAGGTGGCCAATTACGTATATCAGACATCGCAATTCGCGCAGACCACGCTACGCTCGGTGTTGGGCGAAGTCGAACTGGACGAACTGCTGAGCCATCGCGATAAGCTGAACCTCCGCATCCAGTCGATCATCGACCAGCGCACCGAACCGTTCGGCGTGAAGGTAATTTCAGTCGAAGTGAAGCAGGTCGACCTGCCCGAACAGATGCTTCGCGCCATGGCCAAGCAGGCCGAGGCCGAGCGCGAAAAACGCTCGAAGATCATTCACGCGGAGGGCGAATTCAACGCGGCGCAAAAACTTGTGGACGCCGCTGCGCTGTTGGCTACCCAGCCCATCACGCTGCAGTTGCGCTATCTGCAGACGTTAACCGAGATCGGAGTGGAGAAGAATACGACGATTGTCTTCCCGTTGCCCATGGAGTTGCTGTCGCTTCTTAATAAAATTGCGCCGGCGGCAAAGGGCGCGGGAGATGAGAAATAGCGAATCAAACGATTGCGGCGCCCAACCCACGTGCGGCTTTCGTTTCAAAGAAAGCTGCATCTAAGGACACAGCATGCTACGAGAAGTTCAAGACGACTTTGAATCCGAAACCAAGCAGCGCGATGTAGAGCTGACGCTCGGACCCGCGGTGCTGCTGGCCATCGCTTGCGGCCTGCTTCTGCTGTGCGGCCTGTGCTTCGGCGTGGGCTACACTGCCGGCCGGCGCAACGGCGCGCGCCTGGCCGCCTCCAAAGAAGCTGCTTCCGGCCAGACGATCGAGGCGCAGGCAGCGGCTTCCGGACATAAGCCCGCGGCTACCGGCGCGCCGCCAGTGGTGCAGGCAGCCTCGGCGCAGCCTCTGCCAGCCGAGCCCCCTGCCTCATCAACGCCGGGAAATGGTGAGAGCCCGGCGGCCACGCAGGCGACTCCAGCAAACGCGGTTCGTCCCGCGATGGGAGCGGAGACTGCGTCCGCGCAGTCCAGCAATGGGCCGACGCAGGTACAGCCGGCCTTGCCGCCTGGATCGGGCGTGATGGTGCAGGTCGCGGCTGTTTCGCATGTCGACGACGCCAACGTATTGATGGGCGCGCTGCGCAAGCGCGGGTACGCAGTGACCGTCCGGCGCGAACCTGACGACAACTTGATTCACGTGCAGGTCGGACCCTTTGCCAGCCGCGCTGACGCCAACGCCATGAGCCAGCGTCTGCTCGGCGACGGCTACAACGCCGTCGTATTGCCGTAACGCTAGTCGCGCATCCACTCCGGCAAGCCTGAGGCGATCGCAACCCGGATCGCCTCCATCAACTCCTCGCGCGTCGCATACTTGTGTGGATCAATCGGGGCATGAAACGTGATGTGCGCCGTGCCTGGTTTAATGCGCAGGTTGCCTTTGGCCATCATTTTTTCCGTGCCGTAGATCGAAACGGGCACACACGGCGCCGCCGCTTCCATCGCCAGATAGAACGGGCCTTTTTTGAAAGGGAGCAGGCGCCCATCGTCCGACCGCGTCCCCTCGACGAACGTGAGAATGTGCAGGCCTTTATCCAACGCCAGCCGCGCCGCATGCACGCTTTCAATCGCGCTTTCGATGTTGCCCTCGCGCTCCACGGGAATGTAACCGCCAAGCTTGAATGCGTAGCCGAGAACCGGAATCTTCATCAGAGAGCGCTTGAGGAAGACCGACGCGCGCCCGGGAATGTTCGGAATCAGCGCCGGCGGGTCCAGATTCGACACATGATTCGACATGAAGATGCACGGCGTGTGCGCCGGCACATTGTCGAGTCCCCTTGTTTCAACGCGAATGCCGGCCAGTTGTAAACTTGCGCGCACAACCCGCAGAGAAAGGTTGTAAAGCACCGTCACATCGCCGGTGAGCAGCGTCCATGGAATGAAGATCAGCGCGATCGGCGCGCCGAGCGCAACGATGGCGCCGAGCATAGTCAGTGAAGCGAACATGAAATTGAATTACCTGCGGCCGGTCTCGAGACGCGCCGGCAGTTTTTCATAGATGCCGTCAAAACCGCCATTCGAAAGAATCGCGATGACGTCGCCGGTGTGTGTCTGTGATGCTAAGGATGTGATGATCTCCTCGACGCCAGGATGCAACTCGGCGGGAGTTCCGGCGCGGTTCAGCGCTTCGACCACATCTTCCGGATGTAGTCGCTCCGCGTCTGGAATGCGCTGTTGCTGATAAACACCGGCAAGGATGACGCGGTCTGCAAGGCGCAGGCTTGCGACCAAGTCATTTTCAAGAATCTTACGGCGAAGCGTGTTAGACCGCGGCTCCAGCACCGCCCATAAACGCGCTTGCGGATAGACCGACCGCAGCGCGCGCAGCGTCTCGCGAATCGCCGTGGGGTGGTGCGCGAAGTCGTCGATGATCGTGATGCCGTTGATCTCAGCGCGCACTTCGAGCCGCCGCTTGACGCTCTTGAATGTCGCAATGGCTTCGACTATGGCTTGCTTAGCGACGCCGTGGCCCGCAGCCAGCGCCGCCGCCGCCGATGCGTTGAGCGCATTGTGTTCGCCGGCGAGGCTCATCTCGAGCTCAGACCAGAGCGCCCCGTCATGCCACAACTCCCAGCGCGTCAGGCCGTTCTCATGGCGAAGATTTCTTAACTGCCAGGCCGAGTCCGACGCGAAGCCGTAACGCTCCACCTTGCAGAAGGCGCGCGCCACGCACTCGGTTACGTTCTCGTTGCCGTCGTACGCGACGATCAGGCCGCGGCGCGGCACAAGATTTACAAGACGCTTGAACGCGACCTTCACCGCCTCAAGATCGGCGTAGATATCGGCGTGATCGAACTCAACGTGCGTGAGGATCAGGCCGTCTGGAAAGTAATGGAGAAACTTCGGGCCTTTATCAAAAAACGCCGTGTCGTATTCATCGCCCTCGATGATGAACGTGCGCGTAGGCCGCAGATGAAAGCTCGTTCCAAAGTTCTCCGCCACGCCTCCGATGAGGAATGATGGCTCGCGCGCGGGTTCTTTGTCCAAAGTGACGTGCGAGGCCGCGACCTGGTAGATCCACGCCAGCATGCTGGTCGTCGTGGTCTTGCCGTGCGTCCCAGCGATCACCAGCGATTCGCGCCCCGCGAGAAACTCTTCGTGTAGAAGCGCAGGCAGAGAGGTGAAGGGAATTCGCTTGTCGAGCACATACTCGAGCTCAGGATTGCCGCGCGAGAGCGCATTGCCAATCACCACTAGGTCCGGCGCCGGTTCGAGATTTGATTCTAAATAGGGCTCAAGAATCGGAATGCCCAGCGAGCGCAGAAGATCGCTCATCGGTGGATACGCCGCGCTGTCAGAGCCGGTGATGCGATGACCCTGCAATTGAAGCAGTCCGGCAAGCGAAGCCATCGCTGTGCCGCAGATGCCGATGAGATGAATATGCCGAGGCGCTTGCGTCATTTCGTTACCGCCGGTTCAAGTAGATTAAGGCGAACGTCGCTGTCGCAGATCAGTTCGGCTTCCACGCCAAACGTGAGAGTCACGTTCTGGCGCGACACATGCCCGCTGCGCAGGCCGATGGCAATCGGAACATCCACGCCGTCGAGCGCGCTCAAGATGGTCTTGTCGAGCAGATCGGGCGCCGCGCCCGGCGAATTGCAGTCGAGCATCTCGCCAAAGACAATGCCACGCACGCCTTCGAACTTGCCCGCCGCGCGCAACTGCCACAGCATGCGGTCGATCTGGTAGGGCTTGGCGCCTACATCCTCGATAAAGAGGAGCTTGCCTTCAGTAGCCGGCGCCCAAGGCGTTCCGAGTAGCGCGACAAGAATGCTCAGGCATCCACCGTAGAGCGTGCCGTGCGCTGCACCCGGCCTCAACACGCGCATGCCTTCGTCCGCGCCAACAGAATACGGTTCTCCAGCCAATGCAGATTGAAAGCTGGCCAGATGCACTCCATCATCGACGCCGAAATCCGCAGCGACCATAGGGCCATGAAAGACCGGCAATGCGATGCGGTCGTGCAGATACAACTGAATGCCAGTCAGATCGCTGTATGCGAAAAACGGTTTTGGACGCTCTGCGATCAGCGCGAGATCGAGGCCCTCCAGTAAGTAACCCGACCCATAACCGCCGCGCACAGCGGCCACAATCGCCGTCTCCGGATCGGCAAACGCAGCGTGCAGATCGGCTAACCGCTCGTCTGCAGAACCGGCGAAAAACAACGGCCCGCGCGTCTGCGTATGCGCGCCAATGCGCGGCGCAAAACCTAACCCACGCAACTGTTCCATGCCATGATCGAGCCGTTCCGGTTTGGCAAATGATGCAGGCGAAATGACGGAGATCGAAGCGCCGGTAGGAGGTGCAGCAGGCAGCAGCATATCTATCGCGATTCTCCCGCCCAGAATTCGCCGCGCGCCACAAGCGTCGCCGGCCCGGTTAGGTAAAGCTTTTCGTCGGCGCCTTCCCACCGCACGGTCTGCGCGCCACCAGGCGCCATGACTTCGACTTCAGGCGCAGCTTTATGAACGCCGATCACAGCCGTCGCCGCAGCCGATGTGCCGGTTCCCGAGGAGGAAGTGGGTCCAACGCCGCGCTCGAAGATGCGAATCGCTACCTGATGAATCGGCTCGGACCGGCTGCCGAGAATATGAACAAACTCGACGTTGGTTTGATCGGGAAAGTCGGGATGAAAGCAAATCTCTTCGCCGATCTCCTCCCATGAGCGGCCGCCGATGGAAAAATCCAGCATCGAAAGTGTGCGCTCGCTTGCATCGAGCGGGAAACCATCGCCCAGACCGCCAGCGCCACGCTCCGGCAGCACAATCACGAAATGCGGATTGCCCATCGAGACCGAGACGCCTTCAATCACGTTGCCATCTGCAAGTTCAACGGCCTGCTCTTCGAACTCCGGCACGTCCATATCGGTAGTGATCAGCACGGTCGGACCGGCCATCTCTGCATCTCGGAAATCTTCGATGGTGCAGATACGCAGGCCTGCGTCGGTCTCGATGCGCAGCTCATCGCCGGGATTTGCATCGACCTCCTGCGCCATCCACGCCGCCACGCAGCGCGTTCCGTTGCCGCTAATCTCGGCGATGGAACCGTCGGCGTTGTGCAGACGAATGCGGCCTGCATGATCGCCGGTCCACTGAAAGAACTCGACGCCGTCGGCGCCCACGCCTGTGTTGCGCTCGCACAGCGCGCGGGTCAGTTCAGCTTTGTCATAGCCGGCTGCATCCTCTTCGGTCACGATTAGAAAATCGTTGCCGCAGGCGTGCGCCTTGATAAAGGGAATCAATCTTCCTCCGGATCGCGGAATGTGAGAAGCGCGTCAATCGCCGGTTCGGCGCGCAGTTGGTCGCGCAACTTCTCGTGCTGCTTCTTGGTCGCCGTCAGGCAAAAGCTCACGCGCTCGATGGCGCCAATGGTGTCGCGCTCAGGAACGCCAAGGTGCTCGTTGTTCTTATCCATGGCGTCGAGAATCGATCGCAGCATCGCGGCCTGATCGCGCCCGCGCGCTTCGTACATGAGCGGATAAGCCTTGAGATTGGCGCTGCGCTCGAGAAAGCCAACTACTTCCAGGGCGATGATCACGGTTACTGAGGCCACCGCGGCAGCTGCGTAGAGGCCCGCGCCGCATGCCATGCCGATGGAGGCTACGACCCACACGCTGGCCGCGCTGGTAAGGCCGCTGATCCTGTTTTTGTTGTGAAGAATCAGCCCAGCGCCGAGAAAACCGATGCCTTGCACAATATTAGAAGCGACCTGTCCCTTGTTGGGGCTGCCGTCGCCGGCAATCACTGCCGAGAGCAACGTAAAAAAAGCCGCTCCCATGCAGATCAGCAGATTGGTGCGAACTCCCGCCGCCGTGTGTTTCGCCTGGCGTTCCAGGCCAACCAGTGCGCCTAGGAAACACGCCAGCAGCAGCCGCCCCGCGGCGCCATTGGCCACGAGCATCTGCTCCAGCCAATCGAAGCTGAGCGGATGCGCGAACTGGACCAGAATCGTACTCATGGAAATATCTTGCCCGATGCTATCACTGAGCCGGAGGCTTGCCGGCACTCCACGTATCGGAGACGTAAACCGTGCCCGTGGGCTGGTCGGGCGCAACGTAATGGCCAACAACCGTGAGCCCCTCAGGATGCGCCTTTACGGCTTGATCGATCTCATCGCCGTCGAACGCGACCACAATGGCCGCATCCGCGGCCGGCGCCGCCAGCGCCGCCCGATAGAAATCGCCATCGCCTTCGTTGAGCGTCTGGCGCAGCGGAATGCCCGTGAAGGCGACGAGGTTGGGATAGACCGACGTCTTTATCAG
>DATHNJ010000239.1:0-6846 GCA_035486155.1 Occallatibacter sp.
GTTTTCTCTTCACAGTTCTTTGGTGTTCTGGACGTATCACCCTCCAACCGGAAGTTACTCTTTCAACAGCTTCCCTCCGCGCCCAACGCCAAATCACTTAGCCCGAGGATGCGTATCGTCATAAACCCGCTGTAACTGCGCATTAGTCAACTGCGTATAACGCTGCGTAGTCGAAAGCCGCTCGTGCCCCAATAATTCCTGAATCGCCCGCAGATCGGCGCCTTCTTCCAGCAGATGCGTTCCAAAAGCATGCCGCAATGTATGCGGATGCACATCCGACGAAAGCCCGCGCAAAATCGCAATCCGCTTCACGATGCGCCCCACGCTGCGCGTTGTCAGCCGCGCCTCTGGTCCGCGCAGGCGAAGATTCACCAGCACCGCCGGCGTCTCCACCATCTCTGCGCCTTCTTGGCGAGTCGCCGCCAGCCGCGCCGATCGCTCCGTCAAGTAGGCGCGCAGCGCCACAGCCGCCGCATCGCCCAGCGGAACATAGCGCTGCTTCTTCCCTTTGCCGCGAATCAGAATCGCCTCGTTGGCCCAGTGAATGTCCTCGACATTCAGTCCCGTCAGCTCCGCATTGCGAATGCCGCAGCCGTAAAGCAGTTCGATAATTGCCTTGTCGCGCGCCGGCCAACTCGCCGCATCATCATTGACCGAATCCACCACACGATTCAACTGCTCGATCGACGGCACGCGCGGCAGATGCTTCGGCAACTTGGGCGTCGACACCAGCGAGGCGACATTCTGCTCCACCCGACCCGTGCGCGCAAACCACTTGAACCAGCTGCGAATCGAGGCCAGCGCCCGCGCCGCCGAAGCCTTCGACAAACCGCGGTCATAAAGCACGCCAAGGTAGCCGCGAATATCGGTATGCTCAATCTGATCCGGAGCGGTTTTGCCTGCATGCTGCTTCGCCATGTACTCGGCAAACTGCTGCAGCTCGCGATGGTAGGCGCGCAGCGTATGCGCCGATGCGCCGCGCTCATTCTCCAGCACGCGCAGATATTCGTCCACCAGAACCGCCAGCGGAACGCTGGCGACAACCGCAGCCGACGCGCTCATGCCGATTCCTCAGCGGGCGACTTCGCCGGCGCCGGTGCGGGTCTTGAATGAACAAGAACCAGCTTCGCCCGCTGCGGCGTGCTCTCGACCGCTGCAACATCCGCATCCACAACCTTCGCCAGCGCGCGCGGGTGATGCTTGCGATGCACAGCCTTCAATCGCCCCAGCGCCATGTGCGTATACACCTGCGTCGTCGAGATATCGGCATGCCCCAGCAGAACCTGCACGCTGCGCAGATCGGCCCCATGCTCCACCATGTGCGTAGCGCAACTGTGGCGCAGTTTGTGCGGACTCGCAGACTTGTTCGCCGCCTTCACCATCCGCCAGATCCACTGCCGCGTCAGCGGCATTCCTCGCAACGAAAGAAATAGCCGCGACGCATCGGGATTCGCCGCCCCGGCTTTGCGCACGGTGCTGATGCGCGCCAGAAGCGGCCGGCCTTCGCGCAGATACTCCTCCAGCGCGCGCACCGCCGAGCCCCCCAACGGCACAATCCGCTCCTTGTCGCCTTTGCCCCGCACCTGCACCCGCCCCGCATCCAGCATCAGATCCGCCGTCGACAAAACCGTCGCCTCGGAGACGCGCAGACCGCCGGCATACAGCAGCTCGAGAATGGCGCGATCGCGCAGCGCCGAGGCGCGCATCTTGGGATGCGACGTCGCCGTGGCTGCACGCTCCAGCATCTGCGCCACCTCTGGTTCGGCCAGCGACTTGGGCAGCACCTTCCACGCCTTGGGCGACTCGATATTCACCGTCGGATCATGGTGAATGCGCCGGTCCAGCAGCAGCCATTTGTAAAACCCGCGCAGGCAGCTCAGCTTGCGCGCCGCCGAACGCGAATCGATGTCGTGCGTGCGCAGATGCTCGAGAAAACTGCTCACATCCTCGCGGACCGCGGTCAACAGCGTGGCGTAGCGCTTCTCCAGAAACTCGGCGAACATCGTTAAATCGCCGGCGTACGCCTCACACGTCAACGGACGCAGTCCCTTTTCCACGCGCAAATAATTTTGATAGTCCTTCAGCAGCGCGAGATTACTTTGTGGCCCCACGCAATTGATTATCCGTTCATACGGACCCGGCGCCGGCGAGCGGCTGCAAGCGCGGTACCCGCCTCATCAACGAATCAACTTCATTAACCGGCCAAAACCAGGAAAAACATTGACTCAAAATGGGATTTGCCGGCGGCCAGGCAGCCGTTCGCCAAACGTTCACGTGCAAAGACAAGGCCCCCTGAACGACAATAAAGTTGGACATCTTTCGGCTTGATTGAGGGAATCTTGACAGCGATACAGACGCAGGCGCATCAGTGGAGCGCCCAGGAATTTGAACGGCTCGTGCTCGATGCGCGGCCTCGTGTAGCGGTTTTTGATTGCGATGGAACCATCTGGGGCGGCGACTCCGGTTACGGATTTATGGTTTGGTCGATTGAGCAGGGACTGGTCTCCCGCTCGACCAGCGATTGGATCGATACCCGCCATCGCGGTTATCTCGCGGGCAAAGTCACCGAACTCCAGATCTGCGGCGAGATGACCCAGATGTATGCCGGCCTGCGCGAAGCCGAACTGCGCGCCGCGGCAGCTCGCTACGTCTCGGACATCGTGCGCCCCCGCATCTTCGCCGAGATCGGCGCTCTGCTCGCGGCTCTGAACAAGCAAGGCGTGGAGTTGTGGGCTGTCAGCTCCACCAATAAATGGGTCGTCAGCGAAGGAGTCCGCGATCTCGGCATTCCCGATACTCGCGTTCTTGCCGCCGAAGTCGCAGTCAAGAGCGGCCTCATCACCAGCGAGATCGTCGACGTCCCCACGGACGAAGGCAAAGCCGCATCGCTGCGCCGCGTAGGACTGTCCCGCCCCGACGTCGTCTTCGGCAACTCGATTCACGATCTGGCCATGCTCGAGATCGCCGCGCATCCATTTCCCGTCAACCCCTCGCCCGCGCTGCTCGAAGCGGCGGTGAAAAACGGCTGGGGCTACTTCCGTCCCGGAATAACCGAAGGCGCGGAAACCGCAGTCGGCGGCGAGTAAGGCCAGTAGGGTAAAGCTGGCGCCAACCGCATTGCGACGGAAGGAACCGGCCTGCCAAAGGAAGATTCTCCGACCACTTAGGGCGATTACACTAGAAGCGTGGAAGCCAGCCAGCCACACCCCAACCCCCGGCCCGCGGCGCCGGCGCTTCGCTTCGTTGCGGCCGCATTAATCGTCAAAGCCGGCGATGTTCTCATCTGCCAGCGGCGTCCGGACCAGCCCATGGCGCTGCAGTGGGAGTTTCCCGGCGGCAAAATCGAGCAAGGCGAAAGCGCCGAGCAGGCGCTGGCCCGCGAGCTGAATGAAGAGTTGGGCATCACCGCGCGCATCGGCCCGCGCGTCGCCCATATTCGCCACAACTACCGCCACGGCGGCGCCGTCGATCTGCAGTTCTTCGCTGTCCATGAATTTTCCGGCGAGCTGGAGAACCGCATCTTCCACCAGATGCGCTGGGTGAAGCTGGAAACCTTGCCGGAGTATGACTTCCTCGCCGCCGACCGCGACCTGGTCAAAGATCTAGCCGCCGGCAAGCTGCTCTAGACGGAGCTGTGATTCCGAGCGATCCGGTTCTCAGTGCCCCTTGCGCATTCCCCACAGCATGACAAGCGTCAGCCCGATCACAATCACGCTGGTGCTCCAGGCAATGACATTCCATAGCCGCGAATTCTTGTACTCGCCCATCAGATCTTTGCGGTTGATCAGCTTGAGCATGAGAATGATGACCACCGGCAGCAGAGCGCCGTTGAGTACCTGCGAAAAGACCGAAAACTTGATCAGGAACTGATCGGGCAACAGCAGCACCGTAATGGCCCCGCCGGCGATCAGCAGCGTATACAACCAATAAAAAAACGGCGCTTCGCGAAAGCTCTTGTCCACCCCCGACTCGACGCCGAGCCCCTCGCACACCGTGTACGCCGTCGAGAGCGGCAGAATCGACGCGGCGAACAGCGACGCATTGAACAACCCAAAGGCGAACAGAATAAATGCATAGTCCCCGGCCAGCGGACGCATGGCCTCAGCCGCATCGCTCGCCACCTGGATCGCCCCCATCCCATGCACAAACAGCGTCGCCGCGCAGGCCACCACAATGAACCACGCAACAATATCGGTGAAGAAGCTGCCCACCACCACGTCCAGGCGCGACGCCGCGTAGTCCTTCACGCGAATTCCCTTCTCCACCACCGACGACTGCAGATAGAACTGCATCCACGGCGCAATCGTAGTGCCCACAATGCCGATCGCCATGTAAATGTAGTCTTCGTTCCACACAGTCTTCGGCGGCATCTTCACCGTGGCCAGCAGCGCGTCATGCCAGCTCGGCTGCGAGAGCACGCCGGCAAAGATGTAAGCAATGTAAACAACCGAGGCCACCAGAAAGATCTTTTCGGTGCTCTTATAGTCCCCGCGAAAAACAAGAAACCACACCAGCGCGGCGCAGATCGGCACGGAGAGAAACTTCGACACATGGAACAGATGCAGCGATCCCGCGATGCCGATGAACTCAGTCACCACATTGGTGTAGTTCACCACCACCAGCATCACCATCAGCACAAACGTGAGCCGCAGCCCAAACTCTTCGCGGATCAGGTCGCTCAGGCCCTTGCCAGTGACCACGCCCATGCGGGCGCACATCTCCTGCACAACAATCAGCGCAAGGGTGATCGGCAGCATCGTCCACAGCAGCGTGTAGCCGAACTGCGCGCCTGCCTGCGAATAGGTGAAGATTCCGCCCGAATCATTGTCCACGTTAGCGGTAATAAATCCCGGACCAAGCACGGCCAGAAACAGCAGGATCCGGGTTCGCCAACGCTTCCACATGCTCGCGGAGTGTCCTAAGGTGGGTTCATTTTTGCGGGTTGCAAAAGTAGACCATAACAGGCCAGGGCGCGAGCGCGCGAACCGGCAAGCATCGCCCCTGCTCCATCGTTCCAGCGCTATTCGATCTGTTGCGGCATGTCCGCTGTTATGCTGAACGGTCCTCGAAGCAGAGGACGGTTTCTCTTTTCTATTGGCAAAGCAGGAGGGGCGCGATGGATGCAAACAGCAATTTGCCGGCGCGGCGCAAACTGTTAGGAACGATGGCTACCGCAGCTGGCGCCGTCGCGTTGGGATTCGGCGCCAACGCAACGCAGGCCCAACCATCCCCAGCCGGCAACGCCCCCGAGCCCGAAGAACTCTTCGGCCCCGCCCGTCTGCGCGACTACAAAACCCGCCGCTCCTCAAGCTGGGATCGCACCGGCGCCAACAACGACGCCGTGCACGTCGACCCCGGCAAGGAAGCAGTCATCCTCGACGTAACTGGCGCAGGCGTGGTCACGCATCTCTGGTTCACCATCAACTCTTCCGACCCAATGCACCTCAAGAACCTCGTCCTGCGCGCCTGGTGGGACGGCGAAACCTCTCCTTCGATCGAAGCGCCCATCGGCGACTTCTTCGGCCTGGGCCTGGGCGACTACTACACGTATCAATCCGAGCTGCTGGCCGTCGCGCCCATCAAAGCGCTCAACGCCTACTTCAAAATGCCGTTTGGCGCCGCCGCCCGGCTCAGCGTAACCAACGACGGCACGATTCCCACCCGGGCTCTCTACTTCGCGGTGGACTACGTCACGCTCCCGCAACTGCCCGGCGATCTCGGCCGGTTTCACGCGCAGTATCGCCAGGCCGCGCCGTGCAAGGGCTGGACCGACAACTGGACCAACGAGTACGCCCCCGACATCGACGACAAAAAGAATCTCAACGGCGAAGGCAACTACGTCTTCCTCGAAGCCGCAGGCAAAGGCCACTTCGTCGGCGTCACGCATGCCGTTCTGCAGAATCAGGAGCAGTGGTTCGGCGAAGGCGACGACATGATTTTCATCGACGGCGACACGGCGCCCACCATCAACGGCACCGGCACGGAGGACTACTACAACGGCGCATGGGACTTCGGCGGCGCAGCATTCGGCTACCCGCATCAGGGCGCGCCCTACATGGTCAATCCCGAACATATCGGCGGCCGTTACTGCCTCTATCGCTGGCACACCGAAAGCCCGATCACCTTCGAGAAATCGATTCGCGTCACGATCGAGCACGGCCACGCCAACCACCGCTCCGACAATTTTTATTCGACAGCCTTCTGGTATCAAACCGAGCCGCACGCGCCGTTCCCCACCCTGCCCGCGCCTGCGGACCGCGTGCCCCGCATCTTCGAGGTCGGCGGCGCAGGCCCCGCCACGCCGCCCAAGAGTTGAAGAACATCATTTCGACTGCGAGGGCCCCTTACTGCGCGGCCAGAGGCAGCGGTGTGCTGACGATGTGGATCGTCGTCACGCAACTATTCGCGGTGAATGCGTAAACCGGCAGATTGGGCGTGCTCTGCGTGACCGTCCCATCTGGATTGAAGTGGATGACAGAGGCCACGGATTTGCCCGCCGGCAGCGTCAGAACCAGCGGCTGCGGCAAAAGCGGCGTGGCGACCAGTGCATTGACGTCGTAGATCGATCCGGCGAGCCAGACGTTCAGATAAAAGTCGCCGTTGCTCTTCTGGATGAGCACGCTTTCCACTCCATTCGTATCGCCAATCAGCGAGTAATTCAGCGATCCCGGCGTGAACTGCGTATCGTTGTCCTGATAGATCTTCAGCAGGTTGCTGATCGCCGTGTACGACGGCTTGGGCGACAGATCGTAGCGCAGCAGTCCATAACCCGGCTGCCCGCCCGGCGGATCATCGATCAACTCGTAAAAATAGGTGCGTGGCGCGCCGTTCTTGAAGTAGTAGAGC
>DATHNJ010000240.1:0-6273 GCA_035486155.1 Occallatibacter sp.
AATCTCAACTCGCCAAGAGGCTGCAGATCCATCAGCCCGACGCGAGCTTATTGCTTCGCGGCCAAATTGCGCGCTTCAGCATCACCCGGCTTTTGCAATTCGCCGATCGCTTGCAACTCGCGGTCACGCTCACCGTAACCCCCAAAGCCTCATCGGAAAAGAGCAGGTCTACCGCGCGGATTCCCATGAGACGAAGCCAACGGAGCAGAGCATCGGCGAAGCCGGCGGCCAACCCACGGGCATCTGCAGCGCTGGCTTAGCTGGCCGGACTTTTCGCCTTCGTGTAGCGGCCGCCCTCGATGAATCGCTCTTCGCCCGGTTGGCCTTGGTAGTCGTAGACCCAGCACGCGTACCCGCCGCCAGCAACCAGCGTGACCATCTGCCAGATCCGCGCATAGTCATCGCCCTCGTAGGCATCGAGCTTGCGCAACAGGTCAGCATCATCTGGTAGTTCGTAAACAGTCCCGTAGATCAGCCATGCTGATGCGGGGTCAATCACAGCAGCTGGATAGGAGCCTAAGTCATAGAGCTTCCCAAACAGGAATCCTTCCCCAACAGGCCGCAGCTTCTCCACGACTGGAGCAATTTCGTTCGGAGCGAGCCCCAGTTGCAGAGTTCCGTAAGCGAAGACGTGCCGGATTTGCTCAATCGGCAGTTCGGGACGAACTCGGATCGGTTCCCTCATGCTTTCGCAACAGGATCAGAGCGGATTCTTCGCCCGCAGCTCCGCGACAATCTCCGCGGCTGCGGCGCGCGCTTTGTCCGCCTGGTCGGGCGGGAAGCTGATGGCGCCTACGCGCGCGTGGCCGCCGCCGCCGTAGCGCTCGCAGATCTGCGCCAGGTTCACCATCTTCGCCGGATCGGCCTTCGTCCACGGATTGGAGCCGACGGCGACCTTGGTGCGGAAGCTGGACTTCGACAGGCCGATCGAGTACGTCGCGTGGGGATGCAGATAGTAGGGGATAAACTTGTTGAACCCTTCCATCGGCTGGTCGGTGATGTCGAAGAAGATCGTGCCGTCGCGCTCTTCGCTGCGCGCGCGGATCAGCTCGATGGCCTGCTTGTGCCGCTCGAGCAACGGGGGCAGCAGGGTCGCCACGAAGGGCTGCGCCAGAACGTCGGCGAGCGGCATCTCCGTCAGCAGAGGAATCAGCCGTGGAATGAACCCCGGATCCTGCGTGGCCTCGATGATCAGCGTCAGCTTCATGGCGGGCGCGGCCATCTCCACGGCAGCTTCGGGACTATCGTACTGGGCGCCATCGACGATGTTGGCCCAGTGAATCATGTCGGCCATCGGCTTGGTGTCGAAGCCAAACTTGGCCGATGCGATGTCGGCGAGGAACTTGGTGCACGAGGTGTAAGTGGGATCGAAGAACTTGCGCGCGGCGCATGCTGGATCACGCTGGCAGGCAAGAAAGTGCTCGTGATCCTGCGGCGTAAGGAACGCTGAGAGGTGGTGATCGAACCACCAGGTGATTTGAGGCGCTGACGAGTACTTGAAATCGACAATCGCGTTCTCGTCGCCCGTAAACTCGCTCTCGTCAAACAGCGCGCCAGCGCGATGCACCAGCCCGTGATAGCTGTAAGCGGCGCCCTTGACGATGCACTCGCGATGAAAGCGCGTAAACAGAGACGCCGAGCAAGCTCCGTCAAAGCATTTGTCGTGATAAAAAACGCGCACTTGCAAGAGGGGGAGCTCCGTCAGGCTTCAAGTCCCAAAAAGCCGGAATGTTCAGCATTCCTGTGCGGGGCCGACTCTGTCAAGGCACGATAGGAACGGCTACGCCAAAAGGCATCCCTCGATGCAATGCGTTTTGTCTGAGCACAGGGCCAGTTCTGTAGAATTTTAGGGGAAGAGCGCATAAGAGCCGATGGAGCACGAGACGCAATCTCGCCCAGTTGACGCGTCGCCGGGCGAAGATCAGCCGACGAGCTCCGGCGCCGTCGATCCGCATAGCTCCGATGCAGATGTCGCGAGCGAGCGCGACCTCTCCTGGGCGTTCCTCGGCGACGACGGATTGCGGTCGGGCTGGTCGGCGCTGCTATTCGTGTCGCTCTATTTCCTCATCTCTCCCTTTCTCGACGCAATCGCAGTCACGCTCGTTCCAAGTCTCGCGCAGCGGGGCTTCGGGGCCTGTCACGAACTGGTCACAGAGCTGATCCCGGTGACCGTGATTCTTGTAGCGGGCCTGTTGATGGCCCGCCTGGAACACCGCCGGCTCGCCGACTACTTCCTCGCCGGCCCGCGCCCGGCACAACATTTTCTTGTCGGCCTCGCCTCGGGCTTTGCGGCGCTCTCCGTGCTGATTGGGGCGCTGGCGCTGGGGGGATGGATCCGTTTCGGCCACGCGGCCCTGCACGGCGCGCCCGCGTTGAAGTACGGCGCCATCTGGGCCGGGGCGTTTCTTCTCGTAGGACTTTTTGAAGAAGGCAGCTTTCGCTGTTACCTACTGTTCACGCTGACGCGCGGCGTCAACTTCTGGTGGGCTTTGGCCGCTGTGGCAGGCCTCTGCGCGCTGCTGTTGTTGAGCAGAGACCCCAACGGATCCGGAGGCGTATTTGCAGTCGCGCTGCTGGGTTTGGTTCCCTGCTGGCTCGTGCACCGCTCGCGCTCAGCGAGTTCGAGCTTTTGGCAAGCTGCGTGGGCCACTTCGACGGCGTTTGCCTACTTCCACACCAACAACGACGGCGAAAACTGGATCGGGATCTTTGCAGCGGCGCTGATCGGCTTCGTGTTCTGCGTCAGCGTGTGGGTCACTCGCTCCGCGTGGTGGGCCATCGGGTGCCACGCCGCATGGGATTGGGCTGAGACGTTCTTCTATGGCACGCCTGACAGCGGTCTTGTGGCCCAGGGCCATCTGCTGACGACCAGACCAGTGGGCAATGTGCTTTGGTCCGGCGGCGCGGACGGGCCAGAAGGCAGCCTGCTCGTCGCGCCGGTGATCCTGCTGCTGCTCGCGGGGCTATTGGCCGTGCATCTACGCCGACGCGGCCTGCGAGAGAGGTCTGAAAGCGATGCGCCAGCGCATTTTTCGGCATAGGCAGCCGAAGCCTTCATGGAATCGGGACACGCCGGCGGTATCCTGTTCCTGACCGATGTCTTCTTCCGCAACGACCCCGGCAAACAGGACCGCCCAATCCGCGCTGCGCAGGCGCCATTGGCCGCGCATTCTCCTGATCTGCCTGGTGGGGCTGGCGCTTTTGCTGGCCGCCGCCGTCACGGCTGGAGTTCTCTGGCTCCGCTCCGTCACGCGGGCCGCCCTGCCGCAGCTTGACGGCGATCTGCATCTGGCCGGGCTCTCCGCTCCGGTTGCCGTTCGCCGCGATGCACATGGCGTGCCGCATATCGAAGCGGCTACGCAGGAAGATCTCTTTGTCGCGCAGGGCTACGTCACTGCTCAGGATCGGCTCTGGCAGATGGACGCCTATCGCCGCAACGCCAACGGCGAGCTCGCCGAGGTAATGGGCCGCTCGATGGTGAAGCACGACGTAGCGCAGCGCGTTCTGCAATTTCGCAACAGCGCGCAACGAATCTATGCCGGTTTGCCTGCCGATGAGCGCGCCCGGCTCGACGCCTACGCGCGCGGCGTAAATCTTTTCATCACGCAGCATCCCGATTCCCTCCCGCCGGAGTTTGCGCTGCTCCACTACAAGCCGCGTCCTTGGACCGGCGTCGATTCGGTTTCGGTGGGCATGTCGATGATCGAGACGCTCGATTCGCGCTTCGACGTGAAGTTGTCGCGTGAGCGCATCGCGCAAAAGCTGCATAACGCCAAGCTCGACGCGAATCTATATCCGGTGGGATCGTGGCGCGATCATCCGCCGACCGGCCAGATCATCGATCTCAGCGAGCCGCACCCGATTCCGCCCACGCCGCACAACGACGATGATGACGATGACGATCGCACGGAGACGCGACTGGCGCCGCAGGAGGACATTCAATCGTTGCGGGCATTGCTCGGCGAACCAGCCTGCGATGGATGCGCTCCCGGCTCCAACAACTGGGTCGTCTCCGGCGCACACACCGCCAGTGGAAAGCCGCTGCTGTCGAACGATATGCACCTGTCGCTTACCGTGCCGAACATCTGGTACATGGCCGATCTGCGCGCGCCAGGCTATCACGCGGCAGGAGTGACGCTCACCGGATTCCCTTATGTGATCGCCGGACACAACGAGCATGTAGCGTGGGGATTCACCGCGCTCTACGCCGATGTGCAAGATCTCTACGTCGAGAAGCTCGACGGCAAGGGCGATTTTCAAGCCAGGGATGGAGCGTGGAAACCACTGCGCGTCGATCGCGAGACCATTCACGTGCGCGGCGGTGAAGACTTGACGCTGGACGTCAAGTTCACCGACCATGGTCCGCTGATCAACCCACTGTTCGAGAAAGAATCTCGTCCGATCGCGCTCGAGTGGACTCTCTACGATCCCACGCTGACTGCACTGCCGATCTATGCAATGAACGCCGCATCGAACTGGACGGAGTTCTCCGCGGCGCTCGGGCAGTGGTGCTGGCCGACGCAGAATGTCGTCTACTCCGATGACCAGGGGCACATCGCTTATCACGCCGTTGGCCGCGTGCCGCTGCGGCCCAATGGATTCGCGGACACTCCCGTCAACAATCCGTCGCGCGCGTGGCAGGGCTACATTCCATTCGACGATCTGCCGAACCAATTCGATCCGCCGTCGGGATTTCTGGCGACGGCGAATGCGCGCGTCACCGGCGACGATACGAAGTATCCGCTCACCGATGAGTGGTCCGATCCCTATCGCATCGAGCGCATCTACAAATCGCTGCAGGGCCGCGGTGGGCTTACTCCCAAAGACATGCTCGGACTGCAGACTGATATCTACAGCGAAGTCGATCAGGAGATGGGGCAGCGATTCGCCTACGCCATCGATCACACGGCCGGCGTGGACGATCGTCTGCGCAAGGCCGCTGACCTGATGCGCAGTTGGGATGGCAGGCTGACGACGGATTCAGCCGCGGCTTCAATCGTGACCTCCGCGCGCGCGGCGCTCAAGCCGATGATCCTCGAGCCCAAATTAGGCAATCTCGCAGGCGAATATATTTGGTCCGAATCGAACTTCGCGCTCGAAGAGATCGTGATGCACGGCGCCCCGGACTGGCTGCCGCCTGGATTCAAGGACTGGGACGCTGCGCTGACCGAGGCCGTGCGTCGCGGCATGGACAAAGGCAAGGCGCCATCCGACGTGACCCGCTGGAAGTATGGAAGCTGGCACGTGATCGATCTCGAGCATCCGCTGGCGGCATTTTTGCCGATTCTTGGCGGCGTCGCAGGCACAGGCGCGCAGCCGTTGAGCGGCGACGGCGTCACGGTGAAGCAGGTAGGCCGCGCCTTTGGCCCCTCGCAGCGCTTCACCATGGACTGGAGCAACATCGACGGCTCGACGGAGAACATCGTGCCCGGCGAGAGCGGCAATCCCTTCAGCCCTTACTTCCGCGACCAGTGGAACGACTACTACAACGGCTCGACGTTCCCGCTGCCGTTCAGCTCTTCGGCGGTCGCGGCGCAAACGCAGCACACCCTCCGCCTTCTGCCATGAATGAACAAGGAACAGGGATCAGGGGTCAGGGATCAGACAAAAGCTTAGAGTGGTGGCCCTCGCCTGCGTTTTTTGGCGTCGCTATCATCCTGTTCGCGGCGCTGATCGCGATAGGACCGCAGCTTATTCTCGGCGCCTCCTGCGGGCACGACTTCGACTTTCATCTTGTCTCGTGGCTCGACGCGCATCAGAGCTGGCGCGAGGGCATCTTCTATCCGCACTGGTCGCCGAGCGCAAACTACGGCGCCGGCGAGCCGCGCTTTGTCTTCTATCCGCCCCTCTCGTGGATGCTCGGCGCTGCGCTGGGATTTGTATTGCCATGGAAGTTCGTATCCATTGCGATGACGTATTTGTTTCTGGCGGGCGCCGGCCTTGCGACCCGCGCATTGGCTCGGTTGACTCTGGCTGAAGGTCCGGCGACGCTGGCCGGTTGCGCTGCGCTCTTTTCCGGTTATGCGCTGTTTACTGCGTACGAGCGATCAGACTTTGGCGAGCTGGCCGGCGGCTTCTGGATTCCTCTGCTGCTGTTGTTCGTTTTGCGCGACCGGCTGCCCAACACCCCCGGCTGGCGTCGAGCCTTCGACGGCTCGACCGCGCCACTTGCCGTCGCCCTAGCCGGCGCGTGGCTCTCGAATGCGCCGCTCGGCGTAATGGCCAGCTATCTGCTCGCGGCCTTCGCGCTGGCAGTCGCTGTGCTGCGCCGAT